>DATGWV010000197.1:0-15280 GCA_035299305.1 Phycisphaerales bacterium
CCTCTGCACCCCATCCGACAGCCTCTCCCCCGTCCCGCCATCATCTCTCGCCGGAACCTTCATCTACTTCTGGCCCGCTCGCGAAAAATCGGCTAGACTTGCGCGTCAGCGCGAGAGGTGCGGGCGGTTTTCGCTCGTCCCGATCATGTTGCGTGCTCGGAATGGATTCCCTTTCCACGGCAGGAGGCCCTGGTCATGCTCACGATGCGTTCATTTGTCGCTGCGACGGCTCTGGTTGCGTCCTCTGTTCCCGTCTTCGCTCAAGTGAAGTCGGTTTCGCCCTATTACGCGGTTGTCACGCAGAACGGCACCAACCTCCGCGCAGGCGGCAGCGAGCGCTTCTACTCCGTGCTCGCTCTCACCCAAGGTCAAGTCGTCGTCGTCGACGGCGAAGGCGAAGGCTGGAACCGCGTCGTCTATCCGCCCAGCATGAGCGCGTTCATCCGCGCCGAAGACGCCGCGCTCGAAGGCACGACGATCAAGCTCACCAAGGAAAGCCGCCTCCGCGCCGCGAGCGCCATCCAGGGTTGGAGCGGCTCGTGGCAGCCTCTGCTCGATACCGCCATGCCCTCGGGCGGCACGCTCACACTCATCGAACCCGTCAAGGAAGGCGAAGTGGTGGTGGGCTTCAAAGTGCAGGCTCCCGCCGAAGCACGCGGCTTTGTCGCAGCATCACGCCTGCGCCGCGCCACGCAAGAAGAAGTGGACGCCGCCAAGACCAAGGGCCAGGCTCTGCCTGAACTGCCCAACGTCACGATCTCCACTGGCCCCGCGCCCACAACGACAAACGCCAACACAGGCCTTGCCATCAAGGGCGTCGATCCCTTCGCCAATCAGCAAGGCTCCACTGCGTCCACCGGCACCACCGGCAACGTCGTCGATATCTCCGCAACCGGCGAACGCAACGCAGCGACGACCCCGCCCGTCACGCCCTTCGCTGGCGGAAGTACAGCGAGCACCACAACGACCACCAAAGAAAACGTGATCGGCGAAGAACTCGAACCCATCTTCCGCAAGGTCTGGGCCGAGCCTGTCATGAGCAGCGAGATCGACGAACTCGTCTCGCAGTATCAATCCGCGATCGATCGTCTGGGCGACAGCAACCCGCGCCGCAAGGCCGGTCTCGAGCAGCGTCTCAACGCTCTGAAAGTCCGCCAGGAATTCCGCGACACCGTTCGTCGTCAGGAAGCCGAACTCGCCGCGCTCAATTCGCAGAAGACCGAACTCCAGCAAGCCCTCGACACTTGGGCCGCCTCGCGCGTCTACACCATCGTGGGCGTGCTGCAGCCCAGCACCGTCTACGACGGCACGCGTCTCCCGCAGATGTACCGCGTCGTGAGCGTGGGCGGCACCAGCCCCCGCACGCTCGGTTACGTCCGCAAGACCAGCGAACTCGACCTCGACCGCTACATCGGCAGCGTCGTCGGCGTGATCGGCGATGCTGACCTCGACCGCTCACTCATGCTCAACCTAATCAACCCCGTCCGCGTTGATCCCCTCCGCAGCGCCGACAAACTGGGCATCATCCCGGGCGTCAACAACAACGGCAACAACCCCGGCGCGTCCACCACAACCGTCGTGACTCCCGCCCAGCCCACCAACCCCGCCAGCAACACGCCTGCTCAGCCCGAAGTTACGCCGGGCACTGGCGACCCCACGGGCGAGAAGTAACTCACACTGGCAACATCCCATCAAACAGAAAAGCCCCGCACTCGCGGGGCTTTTTCATGCTCTCATCTACATCTGTCTCAATACGCCGCGACAATCAGCGTCACGTTGTGACCGCCAAAGCCAAACGTGTTGTTCATCGCGTACTTCGTCTTCCGCTCACGCGCAAAGTGCGGCACCAAATCAAGATCAAACGGCGTTACATTCCCCTGTGCATCCTTCGTGCCCGGATTCTCAAGGTTGATCGTCGGAGCGATTACGCCATCACGCACCGCGTGAATGCACGCCAGACTCTCCAGTGCGCCGCTCGCGCCCAAGCAGTGCCCGTGCATGCTCTTGGTGCTGCTCATCAGCAAGTGCCCCTTGCTGCTCTTGCGGGCATGATCGCCAAACACCTTCAGCACCGCCGCACATTCCGCCTGGTCGCCCAGCGGCGTGCTCGTGCCGTGACTGTTGATGTAATCGATCTGATCCGGATTCAGCCGCGCATCAGCCATCGCCATCTTCATGCTGTTGCTCGCGCCCAGGCCACCTTCGTCTGGCGCGGTGATGTGATAGGCGTCGCAACTGTTCCCAAAGCCCACCAGCTCTGCATAAATCGTCGCGCCGCGCTTCTTCGCGTGCTCTTCCGTCTCCAGCACCAGCATCGCCGCGCCTTCGCTGAGCACGAATCCATCGCGATCAATATCAAACGGCCGGCTTGCCTTGCTTGGTGCATCGTTTCGGCTGCTCAGCGCCTTCATCGTCATGAACGCACCCAGACACAAAGGCGTACACGCCGCCTCCGCACCGCCCGCGATCATCACATCCGCCAAACCGCGACGCAGATATCCCATCGCGTCGCCAATGGCGTGCCCGCTGCTTGCGCAAGCCGTCGCATGACAGCTCGCGGGCCCTTGCAAGCCATATCGAATACTGATATTTCCCGTCGCCGCGTTGGCCATCAGCTTGGGCACGGTAAACGGATTGATGCGATCAGGCCCTTTGCCCAAAAGCGTCGTGACACCTTCTTCAATGGTCTTGATGCCCCCAATGCCCGAGCCCACGACAACGCCGCAGCGGTCATGAGCTTCCTTGCCGAAGTCAAGGCCCGCCTGATTCACCGCTTCCACAGCCGCGCCCATCGCAAGGTGCGTGCAGCGATCCATGCGCTTGGCTTCACGGGGCTCCGTGCAACTCGTGGGGTCCCATCCCTTCACCTGCCCACCGATCTTGACCGACCACTTGCCCTCGTACGCCGCGAAATCCTCGCCCTCGATGGCGGTGATGCCCGAACGTCCTTCGCGCATGGCCGCCCACGTGTCCCGGGCGTTGTGCCCGAGATTGCTGATTGCGCCAAACCCAGTGATGACCACGCGATGTTCGCCAGGGCGTGCCATAAGTGCAGAGACCTCCAAGTGGACCAGCGGGCAGAATCCGTAAGGTAGCATCCTTCGCGGAATTAGGTGCAGACCGGTCCGAACAGGGGCCAGTCAAACAGGCGATGCCCGCCCGCCGTCGCGCCGCGACGCGCAAACTCGATCTGTTTTGATGCCGCCCGCCGCCACGCGTGTGAAGGAATGATGGATTTTCGTGCTGTGCCGCTTATGCCGCGTCCCGGGCGCGTCGATGTCGCAATGACCGACGGATGTCTCAGTCAAAGCCGTCGCCGGCCACACACACGGAGATGCAGCTCATGTCGTCCACCACGCAACGCAAGTTCAATCCCGTCACCGACCGCCTCGTTCGCACCGCGATCGTGGCTGGCGGCGTGCTCCTCATGTTCTGGGCCGCCACCAACGTGGGCGGCTGCGGCGCAGGCAACGGCAAATACACCACCGAACGCAAGAACGCCGCCAAGGCCCGCATCGACGGCCTCAAGAGCCAGACCGAGCACCAGATGGGCTTGCAGTCGCTCATGGCTGGCAATCTCGAAAAGGCCGAAAAGCATGCCGACAAGGCCGTGAGCCTCGCCGACAACATCGCTCGCAACTGGGTGCTGAAGGGCCGCATCAAGCTTGAGCAGAGTGATCTGCAGCAAGCCGAACTCGCCTTCAAGAAGGCAGCTGAACTCGACCCCAAAGAAGTCGACGCCGTCTACTACCAGGGCCTCCTCGCGGAGCGCGTCCTGCAGCGCGACGAAGCTCTCAAGCTCTACATGCAAGCTGCTGAAATGGACCTGCAGAATCCGCAGTACACGCTCGCCGCCGCCGAAGTCATGATCGACCTCGGTCAGGTGAACGAAGCTGAGCAGTACCTGCTGGGCAAGCAATCAACCTTCCGCCACACCACCGGCATCCAGCAGACCCTCGGCCACATCGCGATGCTCAAGAACGACTACGCGAGCGCTGAAAAGTACTTCAGCGAAGCCCGTCTGCTCGCTCCCAACGAAAGCGATGTCCTCGAGGATCTCGCCCGCGCGCAATACCTCAACAGCAACTGGGCCGAGGCTGAAAGCAGCCTCAGCCGCCTGATGAAGAAGACGGAAAACAAGGATCGCAGCGACCTCGCGTACATGCAGAGCAAGTGCCTCATGAACATGGATCGCAACGCCGAAGCTCGCGACGTCCTTGTCGAACTCACCAAGACCGACTGGGGCAAGAACAACCCCGAAGCATGGATCAGTCTGGGTCAGGCAGCCTACACGCTGCGCGACACCGCCCGTCTGCGTCTCAGCTTCGCTCGCACCATCGCCATCGCCCCCGATCGCCACGAAGGCTACGTGCTCAAGGGCCTGCACCTGCAGCGCATGGGCGATCTCGACGGCGCCGAACGCGAGTTCCGCAAAGCCGTCGAACGCCAGGCCAGCGCGGAAAACCATGTCCTCCTCGGCATGGCCCAAGCCCGCAACAACAAGACTGACAAAGCCCGCGAGAACTTCAGTGCGGCTCTGCAACTCGACCCCAGCAATCAACTCGCCACCGCCCTGCTCGCCCAGCCCGACAAGGCCGCGCAACTCGCCGGTGTGTCAGAATAAATCAACTCACAGAACTCGATCTGCCCAGTCGAGAAGTCCGGGACCATAGTTGAGCGTGGTTCATCACGCACCCAAAAGCTGAGCGTCAAATCGAGCGGGAATACTCGATCGCGCAAGAAGGCAAGCAGTACCTCTCCTCAACTCCGAATCGATCGGCAAGCCCCGGCGGCAGTGTGTGGCCGCGGGGCTTGTCGCGTTTTGAGCCGCCCGCTCGCGCACCACATTCACAAACCTACGCTCGTCAATGCCGCACAGCAGTCCGCTGACCAACACCACGCTCGAGACTATCGCCCGCGATCTGCGCTCCGCGCAGCGCGTGCTGATCTTGACGCACGCCAAGCCCGATGGCGACGCTGTCGGCTCCTCGCTCGCTGCCGCCCGCGCCCTCAACATGCTCAAGCCCGGCTGCACCATGTGCTGGTTCTTCGGCCCCAACCCCATGTGGCTGCGCGACATCGCCGGCCCGACCGCCGTGCAACTCTTCGAGCCGCCCACGCAGGCCCCCGGCATGGCCGGCTTTGACCGCATCCTCATCACCGACACCACCAGCCTCAAACAAGTTGAGCCCATGGTCGCGTCACTGCGCGACGCCCGCGATCGCGTCAGCGTCGTCGATCATCACGTGCAAGGTGACGAAGCGGTCGCCGCTCAGCGCTACGTCGAAGTCTCCGCCGCCGCCGTCTGCCAACCCGTCGCCAAACTCTGCAGCCTCATCTTGGGCTGCGAGATCGCCAAACTCCCGCCGCAAGTCGCCGAAGCCTGTTACCTGGGCCTCGCCACCGACACCGGCTGGTTCCGCCACAGCAACGTCAATCGCGCCGTCATGGCCCTTGCGGGTGAACTCCTCGAAGCCGGCGCCAATCACGTCCGCCTCTACACCACCATCGAGCAGCGCGAAACCGCAGGTCGCCTCCGCCTCATCAGCAAAGCCCTCGCAACCATCGACCTGCGTCTCAGCGATCGCCTCGCCTTCCTCCACCTCACCCTCGACGACATGCGCGCCGCCGGCGCAATGCCCGGCGAAACCGGCGGCCTCACCGACTTCACACAAACCCTCGCCACCACCGTAGTCAGCGCGCTCATTACTGAAGTCCCCAGCGAGCACCGCACGGGCGACACCAGCAGACCCCTCGTCAAAATCAGCCTGCGCAGCAAGAGCGAACCCGTCGGCGTTGACGTCAACCGCGTTGCCCAATCCCTGGGCGGCGGCGGCCACGTCCGCGCCGCCGGCGCCAAGATGTACGGCACCATCGACGACGCCAAACGCGAAATCGAGCGCCTCGTCAGCGAACAACTCACCTAAGAACCCAAGGGCGCGAGCCCTTGGCTCATCGCTGCATCTCGCTTGAAAAGCACCCCGCTCATCTCTCACAAGCAGGGTGCTGTTCCACACGCGGCCATGCCGCCGTGGATCGCTCGCCGTGATGCTCCCTGCACTTTCGCGCAGGTTCGTCGTGCATCACCGCAAACTCCGTCGCCACGTTCTACCCAGACATGGCGACAAATCCATCACACGCTCGCTCACCGCCCGCGGCGCCGCCGCGCCGCCAGCATCCCGCCCATCACCAGCACACTCACGACTCCAGGCGTCGGCACATTGGTCAGCGCCCAGTCATACGCTGCCTCGTTCGTCGCCTCATCCGTGTTCTGGCTCCACAGCATCCACGTGAACGGGCTCACTTCGCCCGTGTTCAGCGACCACTGCACTTCCAGCAGATACACGCCATCAGTCGCCGGAGTGTTCAGCGTCCAGTCCGGGTGCTCGTGGCTGCCGCTCGCATCCAGCGGAATGCTGAACCCGTTCGTCAGCGCATCAGTCACCGGACTTGTCACGCTCAGCGGCCCCAAGTCCGCCGTCAACGTCTCCGCCGCGATCGTGCTGAAATCCGTCCCGTTCCACTTGCGCGCCGCACGCACGATGTCAAACCGGAAGCTCGTCGCGCTTCCCAGCCCGCCCGGCAGGCTCTGCACGCCCGGTTCGTCGGTCACGTTGGGCACGTCAATGCCAAACTCCGCAAAGAACACGCGCCGACCCGGCGTGATCTCCGTGCCATCCTCGCTGATGAGCCCCGTCCGCAGTTGCCCGCCTTCCAGCGACAGAAACACATCGCCCTCAGGAATCACCGCCATCGCCGGTGCCGCCACCGCACCCAATACGCCAGCACTCATCGCCAACACAGTGAACGCACGAACTTGCATGATCTATCTCCTCGGAAAGAAGTGAACAGAGAACGGAGAACAGAGAACAGAGAACGGAGAACGGAGAACGGAGAACGCGAATCGCAAAACAACGATCGCAACCACCAATGCCTTCCCCGTTCTCTGTTCTCCGTTCTCTGCTCTCTGTCTCACCCGCACTCCCCACCAGCCAACACGGTGAAGAAGTCAATTACATCCTGATCTTCCGGAAACACGCCGTTGTTGTTGAAGTCGATGTCGCTGCACGCTGCGCACTCACCGCCAGCGAGTACAGCGAAGAAATCCACGACATCCTGATCTTCCGGAAACACGCCGTTGTTGTTGAAGTCAATCGAATCACACCCCGCGACCGGCGAGATAAACGTGTCAATCATGTACTGCTGCGCCGCGAGCACCTCTGCCGTCGTCGCGTTCTGATCAAAGAGCACATAGAACGGCTCGCTCTCCGCGATGCCCGTGCTGTTGCTCCACAGCGTCAATTCCAGCAGATACACCCCATCACGCGGCGACTCCGGCGCCGGCGCAAACAGTGTGTACTCATAGTGCCGGTGCCACTGTCCATTCGCGCCCACCGTCAGCGTGAACCCCGTCACGCTGCTCGAAGCGACCGGCGTCTGCGCATTCAGCGTGCTGCGCGCAATGTCCAATCGCTCCACGCTCACCTCATCAAAATCACTCCCATCCCACTTGCGCAGCGCATCCTGAATCGTGAACCCGATGCGACTGCCCGCCGCAAACGTCCCCGGCAAATTGTCAAAGCCCGGATCACTCGCAAAGAACGGCGCAATAAACCCCAACTCCGCGACAAACCCCCGCCGCTCTTCAAACGCACCGCTCGCAAGCCCACCAGTGCGAATCTGCCCCGCGCTCGCATCGAGGATGATGTCCCCTTGGTGCACCTGCGCCGCCGCACCGCCCGCGGCCAACCCAAACACCATCGTCGCAACACCAACAGCAGTCAGTTTCATGACAATCTCCCATCAACACCCAAGTCAGCGTTCACACTCATTTGACGGCTCCGTCACTCCGTCACTCCGTCACTTCCTCACTTCTTCACTTCTTCACTTCGCTCTTCCCGGATCAAACTGATTGCTCAACTGATCCACATACACCGAGCCGAATCGCTGCAGCGCGACATGTCCGTCCAAGTACGCGTAGTTGCTCTTCGACTCCGTGCTCTTCTCAGGCCCGCCCCATTTGTTCGTGTGCATGTGCTGCGACGCCCGCGCCGGCCCCTGCATCGCATTACCCCAACTCTCAACGTGCGGATGATCACTCACCGCAAATCCGCCCGTCGTGTCACTCGCTGTCGCAGGCTGCTCCGTCATCAATAGAAACTGCACGGTGCTCGCCGGCATCATGATCAGCGATAAGCGGTTGTACAAGATCGCGTCGCCATCCGCCGTGCTGCCCGCCGGGTAGTTCGCGCTCAGAAAGTTGTTCATCCCATAGCTCGTCCGCCGAAACGAACCGCCGCCGCGTTCGCGCACGCCCCCATCCTGCACCAGCCACCACGAGCTCTTGTCACCGGGACTCTTCAGCGTCTCAGGCGTGAAGTAATCCTCGCCGAGCGCATTGGGGTTGTAGCGTCTGCCATCCGCCCCGTAATACGAACTCAGCGTGTAAATGAAGCTCTTCTCCGGATCGCCAATCCCTCCGTGCGGCAGCCCTACATCCACCAGAAACTCGCGATACTCGTTCGCGTAGCTCTGCTGCGCCGTCGCCAGCGTCCGCACATTCGTCATGCACTTCACCTGTCGAGCCGCGACACGCGCCTTCCCCAGCGCGGGCAGCAGCACGCCAATCAGCAGCGCGATGATCGCGATGACCACAAGCAACTCAATGAGCGTGAACGCGCGCAGACGCATAGACATGCCTCGCGAAAGAAAGTTGGTTGGAAAGGGACGCGCCGCGTTGCCATCAGCAACGCACGCAACGCAATCGCGACAAACCTCGTCGCATCAAGAGTGAGAAAGTCAGGTGGAAGTGGGGGAGTCGCAGCGCAGTTCGCGCAACGCACACTCCTCAGCCACGCCGCGCCGCTCGCGCGAACTCAACGCTCGCGCAGCACGCAATTCACATCACAGGCGGCCCGCGCGAAGGCGGCAGATGTGCAAGCTCTCGCGCACTTACCGATTCCCGCGTGATCTCCACCCGCGCTGCCACCATCGCTCCCGCCATCGGCGGATCAAGCGTCGGCACCGCCCCGCAAACGAGCGCGAGCAGCAACTGCGCACAGATGTCACAGTCACTCGGATCGGCCGGCAGCGAAGCCTTCTTCGCGCCACGCGTCACCCCGCCCTCACTCGCCCCATGTGCTCGCTCGCACCCCGCGTGGCTCGTCGCGCACACCCCGCTCGCATGCTCCAGCGCGTGCGTCCGCGCGTGCATCGCAGGCAGCCACGCCGTCACGGCCAGCAAAAACACCACTGCCCACAACGCAGCCACTCCACAAGCGCGGCGAACTTCCCCGGCCATCCGCCGAGTCGCCGCGAACCAAGTTGGAGTCTGCTGAGACTGCATTCTCAGCCTCATTATTCCCGCGTCGCCCGCGCCTGGTTTGCGAAAAATGAGAATCGCCTATCAATTTTCGCCTGTTGACCAATAACGCCCCCCAACCCGCACGCCATTCGGCCCGCCAATTCACGCCCCGTCCTCACACCACCACCCGCAGCTCCCCATCCGCCTCTTCCACCAGCCCAAGCTCGCGCAGCGCCGACAACGCCGCGTCCTGCTCCGCCTTCTTCTTCGTCGCCCCCCAGCATGGCTCAAACTTCCGCCCCGCGATCTCCACGCCGATCTTGAAGCACTTCGCGTGGTCCGGTCCCTGCTCATCCAAAATCCGATAGCTCGGCGTCGCGTCAAACTCCTGCTGTGAGTACTGCTGCAGCACGCTCTTGAAATTCTGCTGGTGTCCGCTCGCCGCCGCCTTGCTCACTACTTCTTCAATCAGCGGCAGAATGAACTTCTCCGCCGCCTCATAGCCGCCATCGAGATAAATCGCCCCGATGATCGACTCCAGTGCCGCCGCCGCCAGCGAAGGCGGCAGATTCCGCGTCCCCTGCATGCCCTTACCCAGAATCAAGTGCTTCTCAATGCCCAGTTGCTGCGCGATGGCCGCACACGTCTCGCGGCTCACTGCGTGACTCTTGATCTTCGTCATGTCCCCTTCGCGCATCTTGGGGTACTTGCGAAACAGCAGATGCACCACGACCAGCCCCAGCACCGCGTCGCCCAGAAACTCCAGACGCTCGTTGTTCTTGAGGTTGCTCTCCGCCGTTGACGCATGCGTCAACGACATCTCCAGCAGCGCTTCGTCGCGAAAGACGTGGCCAATGGCGTTCTCAGCGGCAGACTTGACAGCAGGATCAATCATGGACGGGACGCAACAACAGAACACACACTTCGCGCCCGCAACAGATCGGGCACGCCCCATCCTCCCACCACTTCATCGGACACCCAGTGTACCGCGCACAACCCAAATACAATACCTCACAAAGCACGAATATCATCATTCCGACGACCCGCAACCCCCAAAAACGCCCCCCGTCCCCACCCAACCCGCCTTCCCGCACGCATCCGCGTCCTCCCAACTTGCCGCCCGCCGACCTCCAACCTAGTATCTTGGCCCCGCTCGGCACGCCTGCCGGTCGGTGTCAGGATCGAGGTACCTTTTATGCACTACCCACACCGTACCAGCCGCATCAAGCGCGTCCGTGCCATCGGCTTCCGCGCCCGCATGAAGACCAAGAACGGCCGCAAGCTCATGAACCGCAAGCGCGCCGCCGGTCGCAGCCTCAACGTCGCCAACAAGCGCTAAGTCTGCACACGGCACAATTCAACCCTCCGAACCACCCGCCAGTCGGGTGGTTTTTTCATGCGCTTTCGATCTATCGACATTTTCCCGGGAGCGCAGCGGCGGGACGGGGCAACGACTGACAACACCACACGCGAGCGACCAGCGGGCAGGCAGCCCGCCACGCGGGCGGCGTCAGGAGATGAACCATGCGGATGCGCAACGTGTCGTCGGTCTGTGTCGTTGTGATGATCAGCGGCGCGGCCTTTGCTCAAGGCGATGCGTCGGCCCTGCAGTTCGGTCGCATCACGCAGAAACTGGCGGCCTTCGCAAAGCTCCCCGCGAGCGACACGCCCGAAGCCAAGGCCTTCGACGCGTGCGGCACGTATGACGTGGACAGAGGCACGGTCGTCCTGACGCGCGAGCCGACGGCAGACGCGCTGGTGTACATGAGCCGCCTGCCCGACGTGCGTGAGATCCGCTTCCGCGCGTTCGTGGGCGATGTGAACAAGACGCTCGCAACGCTCGCAGACCCAGCTTCGCCAGTCAAAACGATCACACGGCTGGAACTCAGAGGCATGCTCGTCACCGACGCGGGCATCGGGTCCATCACCGCGCCGGGCAGTTCGCTCAGCAGCCTGCAAGTGCTCGATCTCTCCCGCACCCAGATCACCGACGCGGCGGTGGAGGGGCTTGCAAGCAACACATCATCGCTGCGCAGAATCAAAGAACTTGATCTGCTCGGCACCGCCATCACCGACGCCGCCATCACCGCGATGACGCGCGGCGACTCCGCACTGGCCGGTCTCACGCGGCTGCAACTGCGGCGCACCGCAGTTACAGATGCCGGCGTCGCGCTGCTGGCCCGGCCCAGTTCATGCATCGCGCACCTCACGCATCTCGACTTGAGCGAAACCAAAGTCACCGACGCGGCCGTGGGCCTGCTCGCGCTGCGCGAAAGCGGCGTCTCCTCGCTCATCTCGCTCGGGCTGGAGGGCACCAGCGTCACCGACGCCGGCATCATGATGATCGCCAGCGAGCACACGGGACTTTCCTGGCTGCAGGTGCTCCGGCTCTCAGGCACGCGCGTGACGGACACAGGCGTGCTCGCGATCATGGCACCCCACGGTGGCCTCAAAGAGCTGCACCAACTCACGCTCGACCGCACGCAGGTCTCGGCCGAGCGCATCGCGCTCATGCGCGAGCGATACCCCGCGCAGACCGAAGGCTGCTGAACGTTGCTCGCAGCGTCACGCCCTTGTCACAAGGCGTGAACGCTCTGAACCCAACCACGTAGCATGCTCCGCGCGAACGTCTTCGCGCAGGAGGCTGTTATGCGCACGCGATACATCGTCCTCACCGCCGCCGCCATCATCACAGCTGCGGCATGGCTGTTCACCACCCATCAATCCGCCCCGCGCGTCATCACCCCAGTCGCACAACCCGCCGCCGACGCCGTCCCTTCCGCCATACCCGTCCCCATGTGCGCCGCCACCGAGCCTGGCCAGCCCATGCACCTCATCGGTCGCGTCTTCGACGAACACAACAAGCCGCTGCCCAAGGCCAGCGTCATCGCTTACAGCACCGACAACACGGGCCTGTACGTCCCGCGCGGCTCAAGCACCCGCACCCCGCGCATCAACGCCGTCGCGGTCACCGACGCCAACGGCTGGTTCCACTTCACCACGATCAAGCCCGGCCCCTATCCCGACACCGACGACCCCATGCACATCCATCTGCACATCGACGCCGCCGTCCACAAGCACATGTACCGCACGCTCTGGTTCGAAGACGACCCGCGCCTCACCCCCGCCAAGCGCCGCGCCATCGACGCCGAGACACGCATCGTCCCGCTCGTCAAACGCGACGACGGCACGCTCGAAGCCCGCTGCGACATCCGCCTCGAAGGCGCGTGACCGGCCACACACGCCGCGCACGCACCCCGTGTACCCTCGCTCATGCTCACGCGGATGCTCTCTATTGCTGCCTCGCTGGCTGTCTCGCTCGCCGCTCTCGCCCAAGAGACGCCCATCGCCTTCACCAACGCCCGCATCTACACCGTCGCGGGCGACACGGGACTGGGCGAGCTCGCCGCTGGCACGCTCCTCGTCCACCGCGGCAAGATCGTCTCCGTGGGCGACAATGTCGATCTCCCCCAAGACGCCCAGGTCATCGACGCCAAAGGCAAGACGATCATTCCCGGTCTCGTCGACACCCACAGCCACATCGGCGGCGTGGGCGGAGCAGATCAGTCGGGCACGATCCAGCCCGACGTGCGCGTCTACGACTCCATCAATCCGCTCGACTCGGGCTTCCGCCGCGCCGTCGCGGGTGGCCTCACGACCCTCAACATCATGCCCGGCTCGGGCCACCTCCTCAGCGGCCAGACCGTCTACGTCAAACTCCGCGGCGGCAAAACCATCGACGATCTCTTCATCCATCCGCCCGCCGGGTCCAACCTCGTTGACCCCATGGGCGGCATGAAGATGGCCAATGGCACCAACAGCATCGGCGCCCCGCCCTTCAGCGGCACACGCGGCAAAAGCGCGGCGATGGTGCGCGAGCGATACATCAAGGCACAGGAGTATCGCCAGAAAATCATCGACGCCGGCGACGACAAATCCAAAATGCCCGACCGCGACCTCGCCCTTGAGGGCCTCGTCGAAGTCCTCGAAGGCAAGCGCATCGTCCACCATCACACCCACCGCACCGATGACATCATGACGGTGCTGCGCCTGCAGAAGGAATTCGGCTTCCGCGTCGTGCTGCAGCACGTCAGCGAAGCCTGGAAGATTCCCAAGGAACTCGCCGCCGCGCAGCGCGACACGGCGGGCAAACTCCTGGGCTGCTCGGTCATCCTCGTCGACTCGCCGGGCGGCAAGCTCGAAGCTCTGCATCTGGACATGCACACCGCGGGTGTTCTCGAGCGCGCTGGCGTCAACGTCTGCATCCACACCGACGACTGGATCAACGACTCGCGCCACTTTCTTCGCAGCGGCGCACTCGCCGTGCGCTTCGGCATGACCCGCGCGGGCGCGCTGCGGGCTCTCACGATCGACGGCGCGAAGATGATGGACCTCGCCGACCGCGTGGGCAGCCTCGAAGCCGGCAAAGACGCCGATTTCGTCGTGCTCTCGGGCGATCCCTTCAGCACCTACACCAAGGTCGAAACCACCTGGGTCGAAGGCGTCAAGGTCTTTGACCTGTCCAACAAGGACGACGCCCTCTTCGCCACCGGCGGCTTCGGCGCAGGCCGCGACCAGGAGCCCTACATGTGCTGCGCCCCATCCGGCGGTTTCACCTTCGGCGGCAAGCAGTGGCAGTAAGTTGTCCTGACCGCAGCATTCGCCCATGTCGCGAACACAATCGCCACGCCCATTCTCTGGGCGGCGGGCAGTCCCGACGTGCATGGCGCCGTGACTGAATGACAGACGCACGCTGAAACAAGCCGCATCCCGAGACTTCGGGATTCGTGTATACTGCAGCACGCCATGATCGTCACCCCTCTATCCCGGCCCATGGGGCCCGACGACTTCGCTCCCTTCGATGGGATCGAAGGCCTGTGCGCGCTCGCCCGCGATGAGAAGATGGTGCAGTTGTGGTGCAACCAGGAGTACGCCGCGCTGCATAACACGACCGCCTCGGCCATGATCGGCCGCAGCCTCTTCGACGTCCTGCCGCAGGCCCACGCCGAAGAACGCCTGCGCCTCATGCAACCCACCCTCGACACGGGCGTCGTCAGCGAGTATTACCAATTGTGGCGCGGCGCACGCTGGCTCACGCGCTGCTTCCCGCTGAAAGAATCCGTCTTCGCCAAGCGCGGCCTCTTCGTCATCCTCGCGCGGCTCGCACCCGAGACCCATCCCGACGACACCGACACGCGCCCCATGGTCGTCAGTCCCGAATACGGCGAACTGGGCGTCCTTTCGCGCCGCGAGCTCGAAGTGCTGTACCTCCTCGCGCGCGGTTACGACGCGCCGGAAATCGGCAAGCGCCTCTTCCGCAGCACGCACACCATCAACGACCACATCAAGGCCATCCACCAAAAGCTCAACATCGACTCCCGCGCCGCCGTGGTCAAACTCGCCGTCGCCCGCGGCCTGCTGGGCTTTGATCAAGCCGAATGGGAAGCGCTGGCGGCGCATCAGAAGCCGGTGAGGGAGTGAGTTGGGAGCAGGCACGAAGGCACGGAGGGGGAAGTGATCGTGCGTGGACGCGCGGGCATCGGGGTGAAACTTCGGCATTCGTGATTTGGCCTGTGGCGACTGCTCACTAGGGCTTGATGTGAGGTAGGCGACCTGCATGCGCGACTTGAACGCTGTGTGCGGAAGAAACGCATTTTCAACACAGAGCGCACAGAGGGCACAGAGAGAGATGAAGCATGCGCGGAGTGTGCGCGGCGGTTTGGTGTGTGGTGGTGGCTTGTGCCTTGGGTGGCACAGGCGTCCCGCCTGTGGCCAGACGTACAGAAGCAAGCGGATGACACGACCACGCGCAAAAGGAAAAGCCCCGACATCTCGCGATGTCGGGGCCATGTGAACATCATCACTCATCGGCCCGGCGGGTTGTTGCCGCGCCCGCCGCCCGACGGGTTGCCGGTCTGGCTGGGGCCGTTGGGCGGGCTGCCGCCACCGCTCTTGCCCCCGCCGCCGCCCTTCCCG
>DATGWV010000198.1:0-7195 GCA_035299305.1 Phycisphaerales bacterium
TCCATCGATCGCACGTTGTACCCGCACCCGATGCAAGGCGTGTCCGCAATGATGCTCGCAGGCGGCAGCGGCGGTGGAAGCTCCGATGGCAACTCTGGCGGCAATGCCGATGGCAGTGGGGGAGGTGTGCTTCCA
Source organism: Phycisphaerales bacterium (assembly GCA_035299305.1). Lineage (GTDB taxonomy): Bacteria > Planctomycetota > Phycisphaerae > Phycisphaerales > UBA1924 > BJHL01. Next base: position 136 of record DATGWV010000198.1, read on the forward strand.
GTTGCCGGATCAAGTGGTTCCACGAACAAAGCCCCTTCATCACTTTGCAAGCACGACTAGCAATTCATCTCGTGATAAGCCGAGTTGCACGCCCAATCTCCTATCCACCACACCTACTTCGTTCGCATCACACGCGACCCGACGCAGATCAATAGTCCGGGTAGTACGGCTCTTCATGCCGGTAAAACGGCCACGTGCTGCGATCAATCATCCGCATCAGCAGCGCCGTCGTCACCGCCGACCGCGGCATGTCATCGGGCCCGTACCCCTTCTGATCCGGGAAATCGACATTGAATGTCGTCGTGAATGCTGGCGTGTTCGGATCATTCCCGTCGATCTCGTACAAGTTCACCGTGCCGCCCGCGATGCCCGCCCACTCATAAATGTTCCCCGGCTCACTCAGTCGGTATTCCAGAATCTCAATCACAATCAGCCGCTGCACGCCGCCCAGATCATCCGCGATCTTGCTCGCATCCCGCGCCGCCCAGCTCGGCACGCGATACGTGTAGCGAATCACATCCTCCGCATTCACAAACCCCGCCGCCTTCGGCACATTCGTCGTCGCCGAAAGCGCCTTGGTCGCACGCCGCATCGTCTCTTCCACCAGTTGCGGATGCTCCGACTGAATCGTCCGGTCCGCACTCACAATCACCGCGAACGATTTGTTCGCCAGCCCCTCATACTCCGCCTCGACAGTCTTTGGTGTGCTGCGGCGATAGGCCTCCGCCATGCCGCCCGCCAACTGGCAAGCGGCAAGCGGCATGACTGCGACCATGACAAACAGCGAAAGTGCGAAGCGAAGCATGCGGAGAGGGTAGATGCCATCCGCCGCCGCGATCGCTTCGAGCTCCACAACAACAAAGGCCGCTGCAAGCAGCGGCCTTCGTTCATCAACACACTCGATCGTGAACAGGCTCGCGTCAGACGCTCACTTTACATTCTTCACGTGCTTATCCAGCCACTCCACCGTCTCCGCCTGCACATGCAGCGCGCTTTCCATCGCCGCATATCCGTGGCTCTCGTAGGGCAGCATCACCAGCTTCGCCGTCCCGCCCAGTCCCTTGATCGCCGCGAACAGCCGCTCGCTCTGCATGGGGAACGTGCCCGGATTGTTGTCAATCTGGCCGTGAATCATCAGCAGCGGAGCCTTGATGTTGCCCGCGTACGTGAACGGACTCATCTTCGTGTACGTATCCGTCGCTTCCCAATACGTGCGCCGCTCGCCCTGAAATCCAAACGGCGTCAGCGTGCGGTTGTACGCCCCGCTCCGCGCCACGCCCGCCTTGAAAAGGCCGCAGTGCGCCAGCAGATTCGCCGTCATGAACGCCCCGTAGCTGTGTCCGCCCACTGCCACGCGGTTGCGATCACCCACGCCAAGCTGCTCGGCCTTGTCAATCGCTGCCTTCGCGCTCGCGACGATCTGCGTCACAAACGTGTCATTCACCGTCTCCGGATCACCAACCACCGGCATCGTCGCTGCGTCCATCACCGCATAGCCCGCAAACACCAGGCACAAGTGACTGATTCCACCCATGCGCGTGAACGTCGTGGGCGTCGCGCTCACCTGCCCCGCCGTCGACTTGTCCGTGTACTCCAGCGGATACGCCCAGATAAACAGCGGCAGCGGCCCATCCCGATCTTTGTCATACCCAGGCGGCAAATACAGCGTCGCCGAAAGCTCGACGCCGTCGTCACGCATGTACTTGATGAGTTCCTTCTTCACCTCGCGCACCTGCGGCGTGGGGTCTTGGAAGTTCGTGAGCGGCGTGCGGTCGCGCAGATGCAACTCCGTCCCCGTTTTCGGCTTCGCCGGTGCCTGGGAATCGCGTCCCATCGTGACGACCGTGACTTCCCGCTTGAAGAAGTTGGGGAACTTCTCCGGGCTTTGGTGGCTCGTCAGCACATGCTTGTTGTCGTCAGTGACGTCGATCACGCTTTCGTACTCACCCTCGGCACATTGCCACAGGCGCGTCTTCGTGAAATCCGCAAGGCTCTCACGATCAAGGAACGGACGATCTCCGGCTGGGGTTGCTCCCTGTCCCGTCAACCAAAGTTGCCCCTCATCCACCCGCGCCACATCCCGCCCATTCGGCAGCGTCCTCGTGAGCGGCGAGCCCGGGTCGTTGTACCGGTCATTCACCGACAAATCCCGCATCTTCCTCGGCGGATTCGCCAGCTTGTCCAGTTCATACAGCCACGTCGTCTCCCACTTGCGATCGCGGTCATACTCGCTCACCATCGCCAGCATGCTCCCCATCGCGTTGGGCTCGATGAAGTTCATGCCGCTGTAGCGATGCTGCGTCTTGAGCAGCGCCCGCGCCTCACCCGTGAACGGCGCATCCCACGCAAAGACCTGATCACGATGTTCCGCCTTGTTCTTGGGGTCACCGCCATCAAGCGCTTCCGCGTAGATCAACTGCGCCGGCGCAAGATCATTCCACATGAACCCGCGCGGCCCCGTTTCCACGCCCTCAATCGGAATCTGATCCCGCAGCCCCACCTGCCGCAACTGCTTCACCGTCGCGCCAGTTTGCATGTCCAGCACGAGATCAATCCGCCCAAACTGCGATGAAGGCACCAGGTACGAATAAGGCCGTGCGATCTGCCCCGCCAGCAAGTACTTCCCATCAGGCGACACATCCACGCCCGCCCACAGCCCCGGCTGCCCCAGCATGCGTGTCGCCCCCGTGCGCACGTCAACCACCGCCAACTGCGTCGCCATGAGCCAATCAAACAACTGCTCGTCATATGAGTTCTTGAGCAGGTCCTGATACGTGCGCACCTGCGCCTTCTTCCCGCTGCTTTCCTGCACCACAGGCCCCGTCGGCACAACCGGCTCCTTAGGCATCTCGCCTCGAGACTCCGGCACCAGCCGCACCAGCAATGACGTCCCATCCGCGAGCCACCGCGCCATCCCGCCGCTCGCGCCGTTGAATCGCTTGCCATCAAGCAACTCGCGCACGCTACCGTCTGTCGCCGCGGCTTGCGTCTCGCCCGTCCACAGTTCAATCCGATCCGCAAACGTCACCGCGATCGTGAACCGCGTCCCATCCAAGTTCCACGCAGGCCGACCGATTGACGCGCCCGCCGCCGCAGCAGGCAGCTTCAGCATCACGCCCTGCTCATTCGCGTCCGCATCCAGCCGCCGCAAACTCAGCCCGATGAACTGCCGGGGCCCGTGCACGCCGTTGGTATTCGGATTGAACCGCCCACCCGCCAGCCGCAGCATCGGCGCCGCCAAGTCACTCACCGGCGGCAGCGACTCACGATGCATCAGCATCATCCACGTGTGCGTCGGATCAATCGACACCATCGGCGCCGGACTCGCTTCCACGATCTTCGCGATCGCCTCAGGCGGCCGCTTGTACGTGGAGTTGTCCTGAGCCGCCGCAGCGGGAGCAAACGCGGAGATGGTGGTGATGGTCGTCATGAGCGCAGTCGCGAGCGTGAGGTTTCGCATGGCCCATGGTACCGACCGATACACCTTCAGTTACGCCCGCGATCCGCACATCGCTGCCCGCCTCAGTTGGTGACGGGCGTCGCGATTCGCACCGGGCGAAGCATAAATCGCCCCGACACCGCCGTCGGCGCGTCACCCGCACTCCGCTGCGGATCGAGGAGGAACGCCTGCCCCTTGAATTCAAACTGCCCGCCCTCAAGCTGCTTGTGCAGATCCACCTCGATGCGCAGACTGCTGCCCGGCGCGACGAAGTTGCCATACTTGAGCGCACGCACCTGCCCCAATACCAGTCGCGGATCAGCCTGATATTGCGTCACCGCCAGATGCCGCGCCGCATGCACCAGACATTCCAGCATCATCACCCCCGGCAGCACCGGAAACGTCGGAAAGTGATCCTGCAAATACTCCTCCGCGCTGCTCACATGCTTGAGCGTGACCACACGCTGCGGCGAAAGTTCAAGAACGCGATCGAGAAGGGAGAAATGCATGGGGAAGTGCCAGGGTGCGAAGTGCCAGGGTGCGAAGTACCAGCGTGCGGCGTGGCGAAACCGATATCTCAACGTCGAGAGTGCGGAACATGAGCTGCGCCCCTCGTACTCCGCACTCGGGCACTCGGGCACCGATCTCCTCTACTTGCTTTCCAACTCCCGCTGCCAATTCCCAATTTGCTCCGCCAGTTCCGGACTGCGGATCGATTGTGCCAGGTTCGCGAGATTCGTGATGACGCTCTTGTCGCCCAGTTCCGCCAGCGCACGGGCCGCGGCCATGCGGGGCCGATTCTCCCGCCCCTCCAGCGCGGCCAGCAGCGCCTCCTTCGCCCGTTGCGGGTTCTGCGCCGCCAACCGCCGCACCGCGTCAATCGCCTCAGCCCGCGTGCGACCAAGATACCCCTCGCGCGCGTACGGCATCACCGCCTCCAGCGCACCCTGCGGCTGCGCATCAGCCAACGCGTTGATCGCCGCCTGCCGAACGATGTCATGCTGACTGCTCGTCTCGAGGGCATTGAGCAGCATGGGCGTCACTTCCGCCACGCGCATGCGGGCCAGCGCCTTCATGCTCTCGCCGCGCACGCGCTGGCTTTCGTCACTCGCGGCTCGCTGCAGCAAAATGTCCGTCGCAAACTCGCGCAGCGACGCATCACCCGCGTTGTCGCCACGCGTGCACAGGGCCGCCAGCGTCTGGCTCAGTTGCTGGCGCACTTCCCACGCATCGCGAGCTGTCGTCACCAGCGAGCGCACATCGTTCTTCGCGTTGCGCCGCTCCAGGCTCTTGATCGCTTCCACGCGTACAAAGATCGGCTGCGTCTTGTCGAGCGCAATGTCCCGCAGCAGCGAGTTCGCCGTTCCATCCGCCACGGCGTCGTTCGCCGCCAACGCCCCCAGCGCGCGCATGCCAAACACCCGGCTCACCGCTGTCGGCGCGAACCGCACCTGATTCGTCCATTGCTCCTGACTCTGCTCCACCGTGAACCGCGCCAGCACCTGCGCCCGGCTGTTGGCCGACACAAAGACCGGCGGCCCTTCCAGATCAACCTCGAATACCTGCCGTGAGCTGTTGATCTCCGGATCGATGATCACATCCGGCCCCGCGCTGTTCTTGATGAACACCGGCAGATTGAACGCGAACGCCGGGTTGTCGCCATCCACCGCCTGCGTCTGCTGCACCGTGAATCGCAGCTTGCGACGGTCCGGGTAATACGTGAACTTCACATTGACGTTGGGGAGCCCAGGCCGCGCCGTCCATTGCTCAAAGAACTGCTCAAGCGACAGCCCCGAGACTTCCTCTATGCTTCGGCGGAATTCGCCCGTCTCCACCGTCGAGAACTTGTGCTGCTCCACGTAGCTTTGGATCGCCTGCCAGAAGAGCTCATCGCCCATGCGCTCCCGCAGCATGTGCAGAATCATCGCCCCCTTCGGATACGGATTCGCGCTGCGCCGGAATGTCTCCCACGGATGGCGATACACCTTGCTCGCCATGCCCGGCTCGCCGGGCGCCGTGCCCGTGTCACTCCCCAGCACGCGATCAAAATCGTTCAGCACTTCACGCATGTACCCCGCTTCGCCGTCCCGCTCCTCAAACCACACCGACTCCATGTACGTCGCGAAGCCTTCGTTGAGCCAGATGTGCTCCCACGTGTTGCACGTGATCAGATCGCCGAACCACTGGTGCGCGAGTTCATGCGCGATCAAGCCATCCAAGTCATTGTCCAAATCGCCCTGCGGCGTGAAAATCGCCGAGTCATACATCGTCGTCGCCGACGTGTTCTCCATCCCGCCCGCTTCAAAGTTCCACGCCACGATCTGCGCATAGCGATCCCACGGATACGCCTCATCCAGTCGCCGGCTGAACGCCTCGATCATCGCCTCTGTGTTGCCATACGTCCGCGCCACATCGCCCCCGCGCCCCACGGGCACATACACCGGCAGTGGCAGCACGTCCTTCTTCTTCTTGTTCTCCGGGTTCAGCGTCGCCAGATCAACAACGTCAAACTTTCCGACCACCATCGACACCAGATACGCGACATGGTCCTTGTCCTGCAGCCAGTGAAACCGCTCATATGGCTGCAGCCGAGGCCCCGTCGCCGCCGGAATGCGCCGAATCACGCGTTCCTGCTTCACCAGTCGCCCGTTCGCGCTCACGACAAACCCCGCCGGCACCGTCGCGATGATCTCTGTCGTCAACCGCTCGTTGGGAAAGTCATGCGCTGGAAACCAGTAGCTATTGGTCTGCGGCTGCCCCTGCGTGTGAATCTGCGCCGCCCGCCCAGGCCACGCCGGACTTTCAGGCGTCCAGATCAGTCCTCGGGGCGGATCATTCAGCTTGTACGTCGTCACAATCCGCGTCGTCTGCCCCACAGCAATCGGCGGATCAAACGCGATGACGAGCTTGTTGTTCTCATATGTAAAGCTCGCCGATTTCCCCTCTGCCGTCACCGACGCGATGGTCATTGCCTTCGCATCCAGCCGCAGCGTCGCCATCTCGCTCAAAGGCGTCACCGTCAGCGTCTGCGTCGCCTCAATCACCGGCTTGTTCATGTCGGCGATGAACAGTTCCAGCGTCATGTGCTGAATATCCGCTACGCGATCGGGCGCGAAGTTGCGGACATCCGCCCCCGTGCTTTCATCGAACCCCGCCGCACTCACGTTGCCCGCTGGCACCGCCTCAAGCTTCCCCTGCTCGCAGCAGAAATCCTCGTGCGCGAGCGCGGACGAAGCAAGTGCGAGACCGGCAACAACATAAAGAGTGGTGGGTGGGCGCATGGTGAATGGTTGGGGTCTCTGGAACGAACGCCGATGGTAGGGGAACGGATGGCTCTGCGGGCGTGCCGCCTCCGGCTTCCGTCCCCCTCTTCCGCCGTCAGCACATACCGGCAAGCAGTTTCCGCGCGTGCCAGCGCCACTATCATTCGGCGTCTTGGTTTTGCCAGCCGAAACTATTCCTCAGAGCCTGCGTGGCTCGATGGGAGAGACAGCCTCGGCAGGGCCGGTTGCTTTCGTGTGGGCGTCCCTTTCTCGACGCCAAACCGACGGAGCAGGCCCCTGGCGGGACCAAGCCCTCGCAGGAACAAGTAAGGATGAATATGAATCGCTCTCGTGACCT
>DATGWV010000199.1:0-9456 GCA_035299305.1 Phycisphaerales bacterium
GCGGCGGGTTGTCGCGTGGTGCGTTATCGCGCGGCTGACCATCGCGCGGGCCTGCGGGACGCGGGCCGCGCATATCGCGGTTGTCGCGTGAGCGATCATCTCGGCGCGGGCCGCGGTCATCGCGCTGGCCGTCGCGAGGTCCATCGCGGCGACCGTCGCGCGGGCGCTGATCGCGCTGGTCACGCGGCGGACGTTGATCGCGCTGCTGACTGTCTCTCGGTTGGTTCTCTCGCGGCTGCTGATCGCGCGGTGGATTGTCGCGCGGCGAGCGATTTGTCGCGGCATCTTCACCCCATTCGCTCGCGTCACCCGCGATGTTGCCGCGTGGTGCGTCGGCCTCGGGCGCGTCTGGCTGCACAGTCGGCGCAGCGTCACTACGCGGCGGCGGAGCTTGCTCGCGGCGCGGCTCGCGTGGGCGATCGCGATTCTCGGTGCGAGGCCGATCGCTGCGTCCACCCGGGCCGCCCTGCGGGCCGCGGCGATCTTCGTACGTGGGACGCACCGGCGCTTTCTCGCTCTTGGGAGCCGAGAGATTTTCAACGGGAATCGCGACTTGACGGTCCTTGCCATCCGTGCCGGGTTCATCAAGCAGCACGAGCACGAGCTGCGTGAGAATCTGGCCATCGATGACCATGCCGTCACCCTCGGGCGTGCCCACGCGGCTCTTCTTGCGAGGCAGTTTCTTCGAGAGGGTTTCGTAGGTTTCGTCTTCGTAGCGCAAGCAGCACATGAGCCGGCCGCAGCGGCCGCTGATCTTGAGCGGATCGAGCGTGGCCTTCTGCACCTTCGCGCTCTTCATGCTCACGGGCTTGAGCACTTTCAGGAAGTTCTTGCAGCAGCAATACTGGCCGCACTTTTCATAGTCGGCGGTGAGGCGGGCTTCGTCGCGCGCACCCACGCCGCGCATTTCGACGCGCGTGCGGAAGAACTGCCCCAGCTCGCGCGCGATGTCGCGCACTTCGATCTTCTGCTCGCCTTCGGTCACGTAGAAAACCGTGATGCTCTCGCCACCCAGAATCGGTTCGACTTCGACGATTTTGACGGGCAGGTTGAAGCGGCTCGTGACGTGGCGGGCCTGCACTTTCAGTTCGTGTTTGCTCTGCTCGATCTTCGCTTGTTTGTCGAGGTCTTCCTTGGTGGCGAGGCGCAGCACTTTGCCTTCGGTATAGAACGGGTAGTCGCTGCCACCGGAGTTCTCGATGTATTGCAGCATGTCCTGCCGCGAGACGCTCTTGCTGCAACCGCTGTTAGGGCAGGTGCTGGTGAGCATTTCGCCAAGTTCGACGCCGCGGAAAGTGCGGACGACAACCTTGCTGCCGCAGCCGGGCTTGACGGCGCCTTGGTGCTGAAACTCGCCGATGAGCTTCATGCTGCCGTAGCGCACGACGAGCGTCTTGGGCGCTTTGAGGGCTTCGTATGCCTTGCGATCTTCTTCCGCAAGCTGCTCTTTGACATCAGCCTCGAACTGAGGCAGGGGATAGATGGGCACGGGAGTCTCCGAAAGCGATACAGCGATAAAGCGAAAAGCGACAAAGTTCGGTCCACGGGCGACCCCCGAAGCTCCGACATTTATCGCATTTCGCTTTTCACTCTATCGCTTTTCCTACGGCCCGCCCAAGCTCCGTGCACGCGCGTCCACGAAGAGTTGGGCAATGGGGTACCGCTGGAGAAGCTGGACAGACTCGTTGTTCTGCGTGCGATAGACGAACAACTCTTCGTTGCGTCCATCGAGCACGAGCAGCAAGTCCTCGTTGGTGGCGTCGGTCGTCATGACCGTGAGGCCGCCGACCTGAGAAACCACACCCGCGGCGAGGGCCTCGGGCACGGCGAAAGGCAAAGTCGTCTTGGTCTGGCCATCGCCGCCACCGAACTTGACGCCGGCGGCGAGACAGAGGATGCAAAGCAGCGCAACCAGACCGGCGCGCACATCAAACCGCGGGCAACGTGTGCATGTGTTCATGTCGTCGCTCCTTTAGCGGGTTTTCGCGCCGCGAGAATCGTTGCTCAAACTGCGATAGCCGACGCCGGCCATCACTTTCTTGGTCTGGTCCCATCGCAGCGCGACCAGTTCCTGGTTGCTGCTGTCGACGATGTACACGACGCTGGGGCCGCCCTGGTTGGTGCGGCCAGCGACCATGGTGTAATCGCCGCGTGCGCGGCTGTTGTCGCGCGAACCTTCGCGGGTGCTGGGCTGGGCGTCGGCGCTGGGCAAGAGCAGGTAGCCGCCCACCAGCGCGTTCGCGATGAGCAACGCCGCCACTTGCCGCTTTCGAGAGTTCTGCATCATCGACTCCATGCCCCCCGATTCCATGCGCACTGCGCGGCGCGTGGTTCCATGCTGGGAAAAGTTAGTCCTGGTGGCCGCGCTTGGCTTTGATGAGGAAGAAGCCGCCGACGAGGCCGACGCCGAGGGCGGCGACGATGATCTGCATGACAAGGCCGGGATTTTCCGGCTTGCCGGGGGTGGGCGGGCGGATCGTTTCCTGTGCCCATGCGGCGGTAGTGAGGCTCAGCATCGTGAGCGTCATCGCGGGGCCGGCGAGTCGAGCGACGAGGGACTGCATCATGGGGAAGGTTAGGCGGGGATGAGGAGAAGGCACTGGGGACTGGGCACTGGGCATTGGGGTCGAGACAAGGCAAGCAGATGTCGTACGCCTTTTGAGGGGCGTGGGGTTCTGAGTGGAGTTGTCCGGCTGTCGATAACCCGCGTGCGTGGGATGACCTGGGCTGCTTTTGAGGGCAGCGAGCGTGGCTGGCGCACCGGGATCGGCGGGCTTGGAACTCATCGTGCTTGCACGATGCCGCGGCATGGTCCGCGACGATTAGGGTTGCCCCAGGTTTTCCCAAGACCGCTGGTGGATGGTTCGGTTGTGACCAAGTCGGTGATCGGTGGGTCATCGAGCGGGCTGCGAGTCGTGTCGCTTTCGACACGATGTTGCGGCTGCCGCCACACGACCGATCAGCGTGACTTGGTGACTCCGTGACGGGCCACCGAGGGCATTTTCGTGGAAATGGAGATGGGATGCAAGGGGGAAGTTTGGTAGTGACTTGGAATGGGCGCACAGATGCGGTCACTGTGGTGAAGATCTTTGAGTAGGCATCAAGGCAGTGGGCATCAAGGCATCAAGTGAAGATCAGCGTGGGGTAGTCGAGGGCTTGCGCCCTCGAGTTCTTAGGAGGCATCAAGGGGCGATCCGCACCGACCGCCGCAGAGCCGGCGGTCGGTGGCACGGGGAGGGCGTGTTTGACGTGCAAGTTTCCGGGTGAATCAAAAACTGAGCTTGTGATCGCTGCGTTTGCTTGGCGAACGCACCGCCGGTTTGACTCGGTGTGTTCAGAGAGAAGCACAGTTTCGACCGTGTTTGCGGTGTTCGGCGGTTCCGCCGCGGCTGTGTCATGGAATCACCAAGCTTGCAAAGGAGATCAGCAATGCGCACATTCACGTTCCTCGCCCTGCTTGCCGGCGTCGCACCTGTCGCACTCGCGCAGGAAGCACTGGTCGGCGTCACCACGACCGGCAATGTCGTTCGCTTCAACTCCAACGCGCCCGGCACGCTGCTTTCGAACTTGCCCATCACCGGGCTCAACCAAGGTGATCGCATTCAGGGCATCGATTTCCGGCCGCAAACGGGCGAGATCATCGCCCTGGGCGAAACCACGCAGTTGTACTCGCTCAACGCCTTCACCGGTGTGGCGACGCCCATCGGCAGCGGTTTCACGCCCGGGCTCGATGGCGGCGCGCTGACGCGGCATGCCATTGACATCAACCCGACGGTTGATCGCGTGCGCGTGGTGGGCAGCGGTGCGCAGAATCGCCGACTGAATCCCGTCAACGGCGCGGCCGTGTCGCCCGCACTGGACACCAACCTGAGCTACAGCCCGCCGGTGGGTCTGGGCCTGCCGCCACGCGCGGTCGCCGTTGCGTACACCAACAGCGTGTTCGGCGCGCCGGTGGGTTCGACGCGCGAATACATTCTTGATTCGCTCAACAACGTGCTGGGCGAAGTGGGCTCGCAGGCGGGCGGCAACGGCAGCTTCAATGGCGGCGTGATCGCCAGCACCTTTTCGGTGCGACTGGGCAGCACGACGCTGGACTTCAGTGACAACGCGGGTCTGGACATCTCCGCGGCGACGGGCCTTGCGTATGCATCGCTCGATCTGCAGACTGATCCGGCGGGCTCGCCCACGGGGCTGTACACGATCGATCTGGCCAGCGGTCAGGCGACGCTGCTGGGTAATGCGGGCGTGAGTCTGCGCGATATCACTGTGATTCCTGCGCCGGCGACGGCGGGACTGCTGGGCCTGGGTGCGCTGAGTGTGCTGCGCCGCCGACGCAAGTGATTGCGGCGGAACACGAATCGGAGCGAGTAGTTTTGTCTCCACACCCGGGGCCCGATGTCGGGCCCCGCGGTGTTTTTGGGCCACGGGCTGTTGGGCCTGCGGCGGCACGCCACACGACCGATCAGGATGACTGTGTGACTTCGTGACGAGCCACCATCGGGTGTGCCCGCAGATTGTGTTGCGCGATGCAACGGTGGAGTCTGGCAGTGGCGAGAGTTAGTCGCACAGTTGCGGAAAGTGCGTGCAGATTTTTGAGAAGTCAATCGTGCCAGCGATGTTGGTCGGAAGGGGCGTACTTCCAACTACGGATGACGCCACTTGCTTGGAGTTCTTCAAGTAAGTTTGTGTCTACCCCTTCGTAAGCCACGACACAGTCACGATGGAAGTTGTCATACGCGCCGAAGCGAAGCGTGTCAGCATGAGCGATTTGGATATGGATGATGTCGTCGAGGTAGCGTCTATTGGGCAGAATCACATCAAGGATGGGTTGCACCGTGTCAAGTTCCAGAGGCAGCACGACGAAGTCCATTCGTGGTGAAAAGCAGACTCGCTTAAGCGACGAGGTCTCGTGGGTTGACGCTTCCAGATTCGCAGGGAAGTCATGCGAGGCGATGCGACCCTCAAACGAGATATGAGCATCACCGGCGGTCGCGAACATCATGCGCCGAAGGAGTGCAGGTTTGTCACGCGCATCGATCCAGTATCGCGTATGCATAACTCAACGATATCGGTCGGCCGGCGGCAACTACCGAATCAGAATTGTGGCGGCAATGGGCGTACTGCCTCTTCGTGAGGTGGCCACGGGGGTGAAGGGGTGCCGCACTCGGGGCAGGTGGTGCCTTGCGGGAGGGTGGAGAGGTCGTAGGCGCATTGAGAGCACTCGTGGGTGGTCATGAGTCGATCGCGCCAGTTGAGTTGTGTGATCACGATCGCGGCGATGAGGACGGCGAGCTTCATGGCCAGCAGCAGCGCAACGCTGAGCAGAGCGGGCATGAGAAAAGTGCCGAGGCCGCGCCAGACGATGTCGGGCGGGACGACGGCAGTGTCGTCGAGCGTTTGCGAACGCGCGATGGAGAGCCAAAGCCAGAGGATTGGGGGAAGAATGAATGGCAGCAGCATCCATGGAGCGGCGAACCAGACTCGCACGCGCCAGTGGTTTGGCGGTCCAAGTCTTGCGGAGCGGCGATCTCGTATTGCAGCGAGCAGGCCGAGCAGGGGGACAGTTGCGAGTAATGCGGCGGTCACACACGCGGGCTCGATGGCGTGGCGTGTGCTCGATGTGATGGCCTGCCAGAGTCCGACGTTGCCGAAGAACGGTTCCTCAATTGTCGTGGCCCATGGCAGGAAGAGGAGCCAGGCGATGAGCCACCAACCGGGGAGGCCGGCGAGGGTCCATTGCCACCAGCGGGCGCGAAAGATGATCCAACGCCATGCGCGGTGGTGAAACCAGCGTGAGATGAGGCTGGGGCGTCGCAACGCGTGGAGGGTAATGTGCGCGTGGAGGGCGGTGGAGCGGTGAGTGCGGTGAGAGGCACCGACCGCTCAGAGCAGCGGTCGGTGGCACGAGCGGTACACAAGCGCGATTAGAGGCGCGTGGCGGCGAGGCTTGCCAGTTCGCTGCGTTCGCTCTTGGTGAAGGTGACCTGGACAAAGAAGCGGATGAACGAGATTGCGTTGCTTGAGTTGCGCGGGTGTTCGATGAGTCGTCGATGCTGTGCCCATCGCCGTTGCATGCACTCGTGTGCTTGCCGTCTCACCGCGAGCGGCGCCTTGCATACGAACGTTTGACTGGCCCAGACATCTGTTCGTTGACATAAGCCCATGCGGCGCGGTGTTCTGGGGTGAATGGCTTGACTTCATCCCTCCAATTCCAATGCGGCGTGCTGCGTTGCTCCAACACCATTCCCATTGCCCACACCATCCCGTCCGCGAGCGAGTGCGGCAGAGACATTCGACCGAGCAAGTACTTTCGGAACTTTCGGGGAAGTTCGATCTTCTCGACCGGCATTGGAAACCACCACGTATCCGGTGTCGCGAGCGTTGAAACCCATCCCTCGTCATATGTGGCAGGCGTTGGCCACTTCTCGTAGGAAAAGTCATCTAGGGGACCCAACCGTCGCCACGCTCCATTGCGCAGTTCATCGTTGCTTACGCAGACATTGATGACTATCCGGTCGTCGGGTTGCAAGTTCCTGACGTCCTCCCAAGTGGGACAATCTCGCCACCGCTTGACGATGCCTGCAAGAATGACCTTGTGAGCGCGGACCGCTTTTCGCAGAACGACAACGCACGCGTAGCCACCTCCGAACTCGGCCGTGAGTGGGAGCGCGAATACATCACCATCTTGAAACGAGGTCTTCTTTTTCATTGCAGTTTGGTGACCAGATTCCTGGAAGCACGCGTGAACTTACGGCATTGGAGATTGTTGGCTGCAATGACTTTGCAGTCGGAGCCGGGGCTTTGCGGCTGAGCGAGTACGCGTGCCGCACGCTCGTATCGACCAAGTGGTAACCGCTCCGACTCCGGCGTGGCAGTCGGTATGGCGGTGAGATGTGAATCACTGCGTCACAATCGCGATGCCGCGAGACTTGCCAGTTCGCTGCGTTCGCTCTTGGCGAGGGTGACGTGGGCGAAGAGGCGGACGCCTTTCATCTTTTCTATTGCGTACGCGAGGCCGTTGCTGCTTTGGTCGAGGTAGGGGTTGTCGATCTGGCCGATGTCGCCCGTGAGGATGAGCTTGGTGCCTTCGCCCACGCGGCTGGCGATGGTTTTGACTTCGTGGGGCGTCAGGTTCTGGGCTTCGTCGACGATCATGAATTGGTGCGGGATGCTGCGGCCGCGGATGTAGGTGAGGGGCTCGAGCACGAGCTTGCCGTCGGCCATGAGCTTCTGCACGCGTTGTTCGGCGCTGTGGCTGTCAGGTGCGCTGCCGCCGCCGCCTCGGGTGCTGAGGAGGTAGGTGAGGTTGTCGAAGATGGGCTGCATCCAGGCGGTGAGCTTTTCGTCTTTGTCGCCCGGCAGGTAACCGATGTCGCGGCCCAAGGGCATGATGGGGCGGGCGACGAGGAGTTTGTCGTAGCGTTCTTCGGCGAAGACTTTGGTCATGCCGGCGGCGATGGCGAGGAGGGTTTTGCCGGTGCCTGCGCTGCCGAGCAGCGTGATGAACTTGATTTCTTCGTCGAGTAGCACATCGAGGGCCATGGTCTGCTGCACGTTGCGGGCCATGATGCCGAAGACGGGCTTGCGCGGGCCGGTGACGGGGATGATGTGCTCGGTGTCGGCGAGGCGGCGGCCAAGACCGGTGTGGGTTTCGTCGTCGCGATTCTTCAGAATGACGAACTGGTTGGGCAGCAGTTCGTTCTGGATTTTCTGCATGCCCATGCCGCTGTCGTAGTCTTCGGTGAGATGCGGCGCGAGGCGGTCGAGCTCGATGAGGCGGTCGCGATAGAGCTCGTCGATGAGGGAACCTTCGACGCTGGCAGTGAGGTAGCCGGTGTAGAGGCGGTCGGCGTCGACGCGCTGGTTCTGGAAGTCTTCTGTCGTGATGCCCAGCGCGTCGCTCTTGATGCGGGCGCTGAGGTCTTTGGTGACGAAGACGGTGCGGAGACCTTTGCGGTGCAGGTGGTAGGCGACGGCGATGATCTTGTTGTCGGGCGCGGGCTCTTCGATGCCTGTGGGGCGCGGATAGTCGGTGACATCGATGCGGACGAAGCCGGTCTTGCCACCGGGGCCCGTGCTGAATGCACCGCGCGATGGCGCGGGCAACTGACCCCAGTTGACACCTTCGGCGAGCGCGCCGATCTGGCGGAGGCGGTCGAGGTTGCGGATCGCGCCGCGGGCGTTGCGGCCCAGGTCATCGTCCTTGCGCTTCATCTTGTCCAGTTCTTCGATGACCTGGAAGGGGATGATGACGTTGTGCTCTTTGAACACGAACATCGCGTCAGGATTGTGCAGCAGGATGTTGGTGTCGAGCACGAAGTGCTTGGTCGCCTGCTCGCTGGAGATGTCGGGCGTGCGGGCGGATTTGCCTGCGGGAGCGGCGTTACTGCGGGGTTTGCTGGCCATGTTGTTGCGGGGCATGTTGGTGGGCGTACTCGCGGGCGAAGCGTTGCGCTTTCGCTGGGGAAGGGTATCGCGAGAAGAGGAGCGGGAGTCGGCGCTGGTGCGCGGGGAGCCGCTTCGCACATCTGGCGCAGCGGGGCTGTATTCCGGTTCCCGATAGATCGTGTCGTCCATGACGATCCCTCGTGCGTTGCGGCTTGCTCGTCAACATGCGGCTGGGGCGTGCTGACGATGTGGCTGATGCAACATCCTGTCGCATCGGCGTGCAAGCGGGGTGAAGCCAACAGCATACTCGATTTGAGCGGAAATGTTCATTCCCGGGCGGCACATTCATCTAGAATTTGCGCGGTTGTACATGTTTTGTCCGCACTCTCGGGGATGAAGGGGAACTCATGCGCGGATTGTTGTTGTGCGTGTTTTTGGTCGCAACGGGGTTGCTTGGTGGCTGTCGGCACACGTGGCGGCTGACGGTTGAGAACACGACGGATCGGCGCGTGGCGGTGATGTATCTGCCGCCTGTGCACGTCGCGAGCGTTGGGTATCCGAGTTATGTGGGGCGGGTGAATGCGACTGTCGTAGAACCTGGCGCGACGGTGGTCTTGACGAGAGATAACTCGCGGCGGTGCGAGCACACGTTTTTATCGCATGTGCTGTATGTCGCGCCGTGTGATGATGTGGCGGCGATGTATGAGGTGCGTGACATGCCGCTGGGGGGACGGGTGTTTATCCGCCGAGAGGAAGAGCGGTTCAGCTTTGCAACAGAGGGCGGCGGCAGGGGTGTGCGGGCGGTTCTTGTGCCTCGCGGTGATGCACGGGGCGAACTGATGCGTGTTGATCTGGACTCGTTGTGCCGCGTGCAGCCGTAGCGTGACGCGGGGCGATCACGCGAACGTCCGTTTCGCGCGAGGTTCAAAATCTCCATCTCTCCCAAACGTCATAAACGTTACCGCTTCGCCACGTTCTCAGCGAATGGTGGCATCACCGCCAATTTTCGGCATATTCCAGTAGGCGGGGCGGGATGTTTGTGTGAGGCGGCCGGGTCGTTCGCAAGCC
>DATGWV010000200.1:0-3521 GCA_035299305.1 Phycisphaerales bacterium
GGCCTGCGCAACCCCTGGCGCAACGCCTTCGACCGCGCGACCGGTGACTTCTGGATCGCCGACGTGGGCCAGGGCGCTCGCGAAGAAGTGAATCTCGTCCGCGCCGGCCAAGGCAGCGGCTTCAACTTCGGCTGGCGCTGCATGGAAGGCACGCGCTGCACGGGCCTCTCCGGCTGCACCTGCAACAGCGCGGGCCTGCGTCTCCCCATCATCGAATACGGACACGATGCCGCAACCGCCATCGGTCCCACCACGCTGCTGGGCTGCTCCATCACGGGTGGCCACGTCTACCGCGGCAGCGCGATTCCCTGCCTCGACGGTTACTACTTCTTCACCGACTACTGCACCGCCAACATCCACACCTTCCGCCCCGGCCCCAACGGCGAAGTCATCGACCTCGTCTCGCGCGGCCAGATGAATCCCGCCGGCCAGACCATCTCCAACGTCGTCAGCTTTGGCGAAGACAACGCCGGCAACATGTACATCGTCGACCAGACCGGCGGCGAAGTCTTCCGCGTCATCTCCACCGGCTTCTCAGGCCCCGACTGCAACGGCAACCAGCAGCCCGACGCCTGCGACATCCGCCTGGGCGTCTCGCAAGATGCCAACAACAACGGCATCCCCGATAGCTGCGAAGTCATCCCCTGCGACACCATCGACTTCAACGGCAACGGCGTCTTCCCCGAAGACCAGGACGTCGTCGACTTCTTCGACATCCTCGCAGGCGGCACCTGCCCCACAGGCACCTGCAACGACATCGACTTCAACAACAACGGCGTCTTCCCCGAAGACCAGGACGTCGTCGACTTCTTCAACGTTCTCGCCGGCGGCCAGTGCCCCTAACGGTGGCCCGCCCCTCCGCGGCGGGAGTATTCCAAACCTAATCACCCACCAACAAACGAAAAACGCCCGAGCCACCCTCGGGCGTCTTTTCATTTCACTTCTGTTTCCCCCTCACTTCACTGCGGCGGCATCAACCCCGGCGGCACACTCTCCCCCGTCTGCTGCTCTGCCGCCGCACCCTCAGGCTTCAACATCTCCGCCATCAGCGGCCGAATGTTGCTCACCTTCCAATCCGGCAACTGATACGCCCAAGGCGACAACCTCGTGTGCAGTTCACTCGCCTCCTTCGCAATCGCCGCAACAGTCTCCTCCGTGGGCGCAGCCGCACCTTCTCCAAGTGGCGCGGCGTTGTTCTTGTCATACGCCACAGCAAAGTTCACCCACGTCTTCCCATCCATCTGCGCCACGCGCACATTGAACGTGATGCCCTGATACGTCGTGTACACCGCCGTCACTGCGTTCGCAAAATCCACGCCGCTCGCCGCACGGACATCATCCAGCGACACGCTCGCCAGCGCCTCCAGCGTCTGCCGAGGCTTGTCCTCGCTCGCGATCTCGCGCCCTTCAGGCTTGTTCATCAGCACCGGCGGAGCAGTGGGGGCGCTGCGTTCAATCAGCACACGGTCACCATCAGGATGCGCCACCGCGACCTTCCAGAATCGATCACTGCCAAACGCCAGCACCTCCCGCTTCATCCAATCCACCGGCTCCATCGCCAGGTTGAACGTGCTGCGCACCAGATAGCTCTTCGCTCCATCAGCAGGCCGCACAAACGTCGCAGCTTTCTCGCTGTCCCAGTTCGCCGCCTCCTGTCGATTGCCCACAATCACGCTCGCGACACTCGTCCCGTCTGCTTTCGCGAGCGAAACCAGCGTCCCCTTCGCGCCCTCCTTGGTCGCGTCCTCCACGCCCAGCCGCGCGTACAGCTCGGCGTTGCTCGTCTTCTCCTCCACAATCTCCGCGTCCACCACGCGCCGCACCAATTCGCGCACGCGTTCATCCAGCGCGGCGTAGTTGTCGCGAGATGCAACCACCCACGCGCCGCCCTCGCGCGCAATCTCAATCTTCTTCTCACCCTGCTGCAGCGTGATCTTGCTCACGTCCGCCGCGTTCGCATTCGCAAACAGCCGCGACCCCGTCGCCGCGATCGCCGCCGTCTTGCTGTCGCGCTGCTGCACCACGTACGCCACGCCCGCCAGCAGCGCCGTCACACACCCCACAACCGCCACAATCTTGGTGTTCATGTTCGCCTCAACACACGGGTAACTCCCACGCTCTGCGTGGGGTGCTTACTTCCGCACACCGGTATTTTTCCCCGCCTATCCGCCCGCCGCAACTCCCCATTCCCATCACTTTCGCTGCCACGCCGCCGGCAGCATCGCCGCCTGCTCAGCCCCATCCACAAGCGACAAGCTCGTCGCCAATCCCGCCGCCGACGCATCCGCGCCGCTCACCTCGCGCAGCCACCGCTTGGTCGCCGCCATTGCATGAGCCGGCTTGCTCGCAAGCTCCTTCGCCCGCGCAAACGCCCGCTGCTCACATGCATCGCGCGTCGCTTCACTCGCATGCGCCAGCCCCAACTCCACCGCCCGCCGACCGCTGACCAGCCCCGTATCCAGCATCCGCGCCCGCGCCGCGCCATCACCCACCGCCAATCGCAGCGCCGGCCCCGACACCGCCGGCGAAATGCCCAGCCGCAGCACCGGATACCCGATCTTCGCCTCATCCGTCGTCACGACCACATCGCCCCCGCACAACATCGCGCACCCGCCGGCAATCGCGCCCCCGTGCGCGCTCATGACAACCGCCTTGTCACTCGCCCGCATCGCGCTCACCACCTTCGCCAGCCCCGTCAGCAGCGCAGGCAGCACCGTCGCATCATCCTTGCACAACGTCAGATCAAACCCCGCGCAGAACATCTCCCCCTCACCCGTGACCATCATCACCCGCACCGCCTCATCGCGCGACATCGCCTCCACCGCCGCCAACACCTCATCCAGCATCCCCGGCGTCATCGCATTGCGCTTCTCACCCCGCGCCAGCGTGATGATCCCAACACCATCTTCCACACGCACATTGATCACACCCAAACTCCTCTTCACATCCCTCCGCGCCTCTCCGCTCCTCCTCCGTGCCTCCGCGATCCGTCTCTACCACTCCCCTTCGATCATCTTGTCAATCGCCTTCGCGAGCCCATCTTCGTTGTTGGTCGCCGTGTGCCGCTTCGCCGCCTCGCGCACCTTCGGCACCGCATTGCCCATCGCAATACCCAGCCCCGCCCGCGTGATCATCGCCATGTCATTGACTTCATCGCCGATCGCCGCGATGCGCTCCGCCGGCACGCCAAACCGCTTGGCCACGTGCGAAATCCCGCTCCACTTGGTCGCCTCCGCATCAAACAGCTCGATGATGTGCATAAGCCCGCGCGCATGATGCGTCGCTTCCTTGGGCGCAACCACCGCCGGAAAGTTGTGTATCACCCCGCGCTCCCCCGCGATGCGCGCCAGCGCCTCTTCAATCTCATGCAGTTGCCCGCTCGGTGCACACGCTCCCACACGCACCGTGTGCTCGGGGTGTTCATCATGATGCAACTCATCCAAAAACCGCGCCCGCACGCTCATCTTGCTGAACCACCACTGCGTCACCGGATCCAGCGCAACCTTCTGCGTCCCCTGCAC
>DATGWV010000201.1:0-2581 GCA_035299305.1 Phycisphaerales bacterium
GGTCGCCGACGGACGACGACGCGAGCTCTGTGAACCGACCCTCCTTCGGCCGATGTGGTCGATGTGTCCGTGCGTGACGACCACTGCATCGAGCGATGCGGCATCGATGGGCGGCATCCGCCGGTTGCGCTCGTCGCTGTCGCGGTCGCCCTGATGCAACCCGAAGTCCACGAGCACACGTGCCCGCCCGGTCTCCACCAAGTACGTCGAACCGGTCACTTCCCCGGCGGCACCGAAAAGCGAAATACGCATGGGTAGTTGTATGGGGACTGGTTGTGCGGGAAGGGAGGCGGGTCGCGGAGGGGCGGAGGGGGTGCGGAGGGGCGCGGAGGGGGAGGGGAGGTTGGAAAGGCGAATCGTGCGCGGGGGGTTGGGGTTGGTTTGGACTTATTCGGCTGCATCGGTTGTTGAGGCGGCTGTGCAGGTTGTTTGCGTGGGCGTGCAGGTTCCATATGCGGGCGTGTAGGTTCCGTATCCAGCCGCATCGGTTCCGTATGCGGCCACATATGTTCCAGATGCGGCCCGATCTGTTCCGTATCGGGGCGGATATGGAACAGATGCGGGCGGATATGGAGCGCGCGTGGGCGTGGAGGGAAAATTCGTGGGCGGGATCGGAGCGAACGTGGGCTCGAATGGAACATTCGGGCGGCCGAATGGAACGTTCGAGGGCACGGACGGAGCGTTCGGGGGCCCGGACGGAATGTTCGCGGGCACGTATGGAGCGTTCGCGGCCACGGACGGGACGTCCGTGCCACCCAAGGCGGAAGACACTGGAGCTCACACACCAAACACGCCACGACCGCCGCGCAACTCTCGCGCTGCCCCACTCTTCACCTCCTCCGCGTCCCTCCGCACCAACTCCCAAACTCCGCGACCGGCCTTTTCACGCGCGACCACGCCAAAACCCGATAGTCGCTGATCCGTGGCCGATCTGCTCGACCAATCTGATATTGATGCATTGCTCTCGTCGGCAAGTGGTCCGGCGGATGAGGTGGTGGCGTCGTCGTCGTCGATGATCTTCTCGAAGAAGAATCGCGATCCTGAGACCACCGAGATCAAGATCTACGACTTCAAGCGGCCCGAGCGCGTCAGCAAGGATCAGATGCGGGCGTTGCAGACGCTGCATGAGGCGTTTGCACGTAACTTCGGGGCCAGCTTGTCGGGGTTTCTGCGCACGATCGTCGAGGTGAAGGTCGCGACGTGCGAGCAGATGACCTACGCGGAATTCACCAGCGGCCTGCCCAATCCGACGAGCTTCAACCTGGTCGCGGCGGAGGGGCTCGAGGGGCAGATGTGCCTCGAAGTCAGTCCGCTCATCATCTATCCGATCATCGATCGCCTCTTGGGCGGCAGCAGCAACGAGCTGTTTATTCCGCAGCGGCCCATGACGCAGATTGAGACGCGGCTCATCAACAACGTCACGACGCGGGGACTGACGGCGCTGAGCGAAGCGTGGGCGAAGATTCGCGAGATGCACTTTCGCGTGAGCGCATCGGAAAGCAATCCGCAGCTGGTGCAGATCGTGCCGCCCAATGAAGTCGTGGTGGTGATCGCGTTTGAACTGAAGCTGGGCAACCGCGCGGGGACGATGAACCTGTGCATTCCGTACAACGTCATCGAGCCGTTCATGGACCGCCTGTCGAGCCAGAGCTGGTTCAGCGCGGCCAAGAACACGCGCAGCAAAGAGGTGGAAACGACGATTTCCAACAACCTCAACCGCGCGCCGCTGCAGGTGACGGGCATGCTGGCTGAGACCACGATGACGGTGAAAGAGTTGTTGACGCTCGCGAAGGGCGACATCATCGTGACGGAGAAGCTGGCGAAGTCGCCTGTGGTGGTGTGCGTCGAAGGGCAGAAGAAGTACCTGGCGCAGATCGGACAGTTGCGCGGGCAGCGAGCGCTGCGGGTCGTGCGGCCAATCACGGTGGCCGACCGCGTGTAGGTCGTGGCCGTCTGCCGCGCGGCGACGGACGCGGGCGGGGAGATGCGGGCCGCTGCGAGCTATGGTGTGTGCGTGACGGCAATGGATGGTCAAGCTGGCGGCGGTGCGGCGAGCGATGCGACGAGCGTCGGGGTGGTGGTCATTGGACGCAACGAAGGGGAGCGATTCAAGCGGTGCGTGATGTCGCTGGTTGGGAACGCGGCCGCGGCGGGCACGCGGCCGCTGGGGAGTGGCGGGCCACCGGTGGTGTATGTGGACTCGGGATCGAATGACGGCAGCCAGCAGTTTGCGCGCGATGCGGGGGTGGAGGTTGTTGATCTGGACATGTCTACGCCGTTTACGGCGGCGCGGGCGCGGAATGCGGGCTTGAAGCGGTTGCTGGAGATCGCGCCGGCGACGAGCTTCGTGCAGTTTGTTGATGGCGACTGCGAAGTGCACGCGAACTGGCTGGCGGCGGGAGCGCGGGCGCTCGCGAGCGAAGAAAAACTGGCAGCGGTGAGCGGGCGGCTGCGCGAGCGATTTCCGGAGAAGAGCCTGTACAACAAGCTTGCGGATATTGAGTGGGACAGGCCGATTGGATTGGAGAAAAGCTGCGGCGGGAACGCGATGTTTCGCGTGAGCGCGGTGCAGCAGGTGGGC
>DATGWV010000202.1:0-8362 GCA_035299305.1 Phycisphaerales bacterium
TCTTTCACAACTACTCGACGTGGGTCGGGCGACGCGGCATCTATCTTGAAGACCTGTACGTGCGGCCAGCATCGCGCGGACACGGGTTGGGCAAGGCACTGTTCTGCCGAGTGGCGCAGATTGCGCTCGAACGCAATTGCCAGCGGATGGACTGGATGGTGCTCGACTGGAATCACCCCGCGCGCGAATTCTACAAAGCCATGGGCGCGTATGCGATGGACGACTGGACGATGTTCCGGTTGACTGGTAACGCACTTGCCCGCGTCGGATCAACGCGCTGACTTATGCGCTGGTTGCGCGGCGAGCGTGGCTTGAATCACGCCGCGGATGCGCTGATCTTCGGCTTGTGCAATGACCACCGTCCCGGCTTTCGCGTGCGTGCTTTTCACTTGTGCAAAGGCGACCGGTGTCATGCCCAGCGTGGGTGCGGGAGCTGCGCTCGTGATGGTGCCGATGACTTCGCCAGGTGCGTCCTGCGTTCCTTCCAGAGCAACTGCTCCGCGGTGCTCGGGCAGTGGCGGATAAGGCAATTCGTTGTCGCCTTGATCCGTGGCGAGCAGGCGTTCAAACTTGATTGCAACGAGCGACTGCTTGCTCTGGCCGCGAGCGTGCATGCGGGCGACGACTTCCTGACCCAGATAACAGCCTTTGGTGAAGCTCACGCGATCATGCAGCACGCCTGATTCAGCAGGCAGGCTTTCGGGGCCGAAATCCATGTTGTACATGGGCGTGCCAGCCTCGATGCGAGCCATGTTGTACGCGTGCCAGCCGATGAGCTGCAGGCGAATGCTTGCCGCGGGATCGTCGCGTTGCAGCAGTGCGATCGCTCGGCCCGGTTCGTGCGTATGCCTTGAATCGTGGCCTTTAGCGACCAGTTCACGCACGACATCAAGAGCATGTTGGGTCGGAACGAAGAGTTCGTATCCCGGCGCGCCTGCGGTATCGTCTCGCAAGACGAGCACAGTTGCGCCCGCGATCGTGAGCGAGACCGCGCGGTCTTGCGCAAGGTCGATAGCGGTGCCCGCACACAGGCTGAGCAGATCGAGCGCACGGGGACCATGGAGCGCGAGGCGGTGCATCGACTGCGTCACGTCAGTGATCGCGCAGTCTTCGGTGATGATGAACGAATCCAGCCCCTTGCGAGTTCGCTCTGCAGCCAGGACGTCCACGTCGAGCAGCGTTTCATCGGGCAGGTGAATCACACGAAGATCAGCGTCGATGCGGCCTTTGCGATTGAGCCAGAAACTGCGGCGACACGACATCGGCGCGAGGCCCTTCATCTCCTGCGTGATCATGCGATTGAGGAAATCCAAGCGCTCGGGCCCTGTGAAACGAAGCACACCGCGCGTGGGCTGATCGAGCAACGCCGCGTGCTTGCGGAGTGAGCCGTATTCGAGTTCGATGGGCCCCAAGGCTGCAACGACGTCGCATGCGGGCGACATGTCGGCGGGACCGTAGTTCATCAGCACGCCGCCGGCGTCGCGAAAGAATGGCAGAAGAGGGGAGGGAAGCGTCACGCGGTGAGCGTATGAGCCACGCTGCATGTTGTCGCAGTCGGCGTCACGAGCGTTCCTTCTTGTTGAGCAATTCCGTCGCTTTCCGCAGCGTTTCCTTCTCGGCGTCGGTCAGCTTGTCGATGCCCTCGGTGCGCTGCTTGTCCAAGATGCGATCAACCTCGGCGAACAGGGCCTGTTCTTTCTCAGAGAACTCGGCCTTCGCGGGTTTCAGCACTTTGTCGATCACTGCCTTCGTCTTGGGCCCGCGCGATGGTTTGCGGCTGTCGCCCACGACATCGAAGAAATCCAGCAGCAAGTGGCTGTTGCGCGAGAAGAAGTAGCCAGCGATGGCTCCGCCGATGTGTGCCGCTTCACCGCCTGCGTTCTTCGTTCCCCACAGCACCATGACAATCGCGAGCCCGACGTAACAGTACGCGAAGAGCTTGAGTCGCATTGGCACAGGCGGGAGAAGCAACTGCACGCGCAAGTCAGGCTCAAAGTACGCGCTCGCCATGATGACGCCGAAGACGCCCGCGCTTGCGCCGACGAGCGGTGCCATCGGGCTATTGATGAGCAGCCCGGGAAACGGCGGCCAGCCTTGCTTGACGAAAATCGTGCCCAGGCCGTTCAGAATCAGATACATCAGCCCGCCGCAAATGCCGCAGAGGAGGTAGAACGCGAGATACTTCTTGCGTCCCATGTGCTCTTCGACGATCTTGCCGAACATCCATAAGCCCAGCATGTTAAAGCCGATGTGCAGCAGGCTGCCATGCAGGAATTGGAAGGTGATGAGCCGCCAGACCTCAAGGCGTTGGAAGCCCATGTAGGTGGAAAAGTGTCCGAGCGTGAAGATGGCATCGCGCACTTCGTACAGCGCGATGCCGAGGGGATTCTTCTGCGGGTCTTTGCGATCGACGATGACGCGGGCGACGGTCGCGCCGATCACGTGGGCGTTCTTGGTGTCCTTGTCGGAGATGACGTGGGTGACCGTGTTCGGATCAACATCGACATATGGCCCGTCGACCGTCAGTTCGGTCCCGGCGGGTAGCTTGTCGTAGTACATCCGATTGGCCTGCGTGATCATCGGCAAGCCCGTCTTCTCTCGCAGTCCCGTCGCGTTGAGAAAGAACTGCAGCACGAAGATCGTGACGTTGATGATGATGAGCCAGCCCGTGACGGACATCATCCGCGCGCGGAAACTGGGGCGTTCGGGGGTCTGTGCGTACTGGCGGTCGTAGATGCCCATAAAGAAATCGATAAAGTGAAAATCGGGAAAGCGAATATTGAATACGAGCGATCTGCGGTCGGAGGTCAATGAGTCGCCGCTACTTCACTATCGGCAAAATCCCCCGGTCTTTCGCCAGCAGCAGGGCAAGCATTGTTTTGGCATCGCGGATTTCGCCTTTCGCGATCATGCTCAGTGCGTCGCTGGGCGAAACGAGCCGGACGGCGATTTCTTCGTCGTTTTCCAGGTCTTGGCCTACCTGCGATAGGTCCTGCGCGATGAAAAATGCCATGGCCTCGTCGGTCAGGCCCGGGGCGGTCAGGAACGTCGTGACGTGCGTCAGCGTGCTGGCTCGATAGCCCGTCTCCTCGATCAGTTCGCGTGCGGCGCACACGGCGGGGTCTTCACCTCGCGTACGGGTGCCGGCGGGTAATTCCAACAGCGTGCTTTCGGTTGAAAGCCGGAAGTTCTCGATAAGCACGACCTGCAGCCCCGACGGCGTGGCCAGCAGCGGCAAGATGATCACAGAGCCGGGGTGGCGGATGACTTCGCGTGTGAGGGGCGTGCCGTCGCGGCCGGAGCGTTCGACGAGTTCAATGTCGAATTTGACGCCTTGCCGGAGCAAAGTGCGCTTCACTGTGCGACCAGATGTGGCACTTGCAGGTTTGTTGAGACTAACATCATCTGGAGGCATCGGAAGAAGCGTAGAAGCGTGCGACGATGGTGGAGGCAGTGGTACATCCCCCCCTTGGCGGCTCGAGCATTCCGCTGAGCGGGCGTGGCATTGTGCGGCTTGAGCGCGTGCACAAGCGATTTGGCTCGCAGGTCGTGCTCAATGGCGTGTCGCTTTCGTTTGAGGAAGGCAAGACCACGGTCGTCATGGGCCCCAGCGGCTGCGGCAAGAGCGTGATGCTCAAGCACATCGTCGGCCTGCTCCGGCCTGACAGCGGCGCGGTCTACTTCGGCGACACGCGGATTGATCAGCTTGATGAAGACGAACTTGCGCCCGTGCGGCTACAGATCGGCTTGGTCTTTCAGATGGGCGCGCTTTTCGACAGCATGACGGTCGAAGACAACATCGCCTTTCCGCTCATCGAGCACACGAAGCTGAGTGCGGCGGAGCGACGCGACCGCATCGCCGAGGCGCTGGAAACGGTCGATCTGCATGGTGTGCAGCCCAAATTGCCGAGCCAGCTTTCGGGCGGGCAACGCAAGCGCGTGGCCATCGCTCGCGCGTTGGTCATGCGGCCGCGTGTCATTCTGTTTGATGAACCGACGACTGGTCTTGATCCCATCCGCAGCGCGGGCATCGACGATCTGATCATTCGTCTGCGCGAGAAGTTCAAGGTGACCAACATCGTCGTGACGCACGACCTTGCGAGCGCGAAGCATGTCGCCGACCGCGTGATCATGCTGCTAGGCGGCAACGTCGCGGCGGACGGATCGTTCGACAGCCTAGCTCGCAGTTCAGATATTCGTATCCAGCACTTCCTGACGGGCACATACAGCGCCGACGATGAGCCGGTGATGCCCGAGACTGACAAATCCACGACGGGGCTGCAAATTGACGATGCCAATCCCCGTCTCTTCAAACGCGGCAAGATGAAATCGACGGAGGCGGCCAGTTCCGCCGGGGCGTCGGATTCGCAAGGAAAGAGCGACACGTGAACAGGCTGTTCCTCCGAGACCTTTTGACGGGCATCGTCGCGCTGGCTTCGCTGGCGGGACTCATTCTCACGCTGATTTTCTTTGGCGAGCTCAAGCCCCTGGCCGAACGCAACTACGAGTTCCAGATGCGCGTCGCCAACGCGGGCGGCCTGGATGAAACCAGCCCCATCACGCTCAACGGCGTGAAAGTGGGGCAGGTGATCGAGAGCAAGCCGATGGTCGGCGCAGCGGCGGGCGAGAATCCTGGCGCGATGCTCAAGCTGCGCATCCGCCGCAACATCGAGATTCCTCGTGCGAGCAAGATCAGTCTTGATCGCGGCTTCGTGGGCGGCAGCACGCTTGAGTTTGTCACTATCAGCCTCACGCCTGATCAACTTCGTGACACCGTGAAGGCAGGCGAAGTGATGGAGGGCGGCGCGCCCGAGACGCTGATTGGTTCGATCAAGCAACTTGTCGAAGGCCCCCTCGCGCAGTTCAGCAGCACGGCGGAGAAAATCGACGCCCTCGCGATGGAGTACACCAAGCTGGGCTCGCGGCTCAATGAACTTGTGGAGCCACGCACCATCGCCGATGTGCAGGCGGGCAAGGACCCCAATCTTCGCAGCACGCTGGCACGCATCGATACCGCCGTGACCAACGCCAACACGTGGCTCGCGGATGATCAGCTTCGCACGCAGTTTCAGGCCATCATCACCAAGGCCGATACGGTGCTGACCGACGCGAAGACGCTGGCGCAGACGTGGACAACCACCGCGCAGACCGCGAACGAAACCGTGCGCAGCGTAAGCAACGACGTGCGCACCGCGACCGAGAAACTCACCGAACTCGCTGGCAACGCCAACACCGCGCTCGACCGCGTCAAGACCGCCGGCGACGAACTGGCCAAAGCCCTCGAAGCCGTGAATGCAGGCAAAGGCACGTTGGGCCAACTGGTCAACAACCCCGACCTCTACCGCAACCTTGATGACGCCGCAAAGCGCCTGGACAAGGCCCTGACCGAAGCCCAGCAGATGCTGGAGAAGTACAAGAACGAGGGCATCAAGTTGAAGCTGTGAGGAAGGCGGGTCGCGGAGCGGCGGAGGATGGCGGAGAAACACGGAGGGGGTGTGGTCGGAGCGGCTTCCGCAGGATTTTCGCGGAGGACACGCGAGCGTTATGCACTGTTGGGTGTGGGGCGTTTGCGAAGCGAGGGAGAATCGCCGCACTCCGGGCATGGAGCGCGCCGCACGCGGCCCTTTCGTGGGTAGCGACAAGTAGGACACAGTCCCTTCGCTACGCGATAGAGGCGTCGGTCGGATGGCATGAGCAGCATGATGGATGTGACAATAAAAATGGGGAGCGAGACGATGCTGAAGATGTTGGCAATATCGCTCATCACGAGATCCGCGAACTTTCGGCGCAGCGAATCGTCGCGAGGCAGCGCGTCCGCCAGCAGCAGCGCGAGCACCACGAGCTGACATGCCAGCCGGAAGCCATTGAGCCCGACGCACCACCACATGATCGTGATGAGTCTGCGATGATGCCCGAGTATTCGCGACCGCGTGACCATCGATCCATCTCAGAGCAAGTCGCCTCACTCCGCCCCCTCGCTGACACTGCGCGTTTCTCCGCTCCGCTTCGCGATCTCCGCGACCGGTCTTCCTCAGTGACACCCGCAGCCCGACCCGCAGCCGCCGCCTTGCGGGGCGGCTGGCGTGGGGGGGGCAGGGTGCTCGATGCCCATCTTGTCGAGCTTCATCGTGAGGAACTTGGCGTGGTGTTCGACGTGCCAGGTGTTCATCGCGACGTACTGCTTGAGCGTGACAGCGCCGCGCTCGGGGTGCATGAAGGTGCGGCTCCACGCGGCGTCGTCTAGGCTCAGCAGCCACTGGCCCGTCCATTGACGCAGCGTGTGGATGACCGCCATGTGGCCGCCCAAGGCAGCCATGACGCGGGCGTGGTCGCCATCGGGGCTGTCGGCGTATTCCTTGGTGCCGTTGTCGTAGATGCCGCTGTCAACGAAGCTGTCTTCGTCCCACAGACTCACGACGGGATTCATCTCGCCGATCATGCGGCGCATGCGGTGCACCGCCGCGACTTCAGCGTCGGCGAGGTGGCCCAACAGCACGCGCACGGGCCAGCGGCCCACGCCTGCTTCAGGCAGGAATGCCATGTCGATGTCGCGCTCGCTGAGTTGCAGCACGCGGTTGTCGATGTTCTGCACTCCTCGGCGGAAGCGCATGATGAGATGCAGGGTGGGCAGCGTCGCCATCTCTTCCCAGCCCATGGGGCGGAGCAGCTCGCTGGTCATCTGGCCCATGCTCGCCGACTTGGAGCCCGCCCCGCCGTTCTCCTTGCAGCAGCCGCCGGCTTTCTTCTTGCCTTCCGTGCTGCACGAGCCGCCGCCCTGGCAACAGCCGCCTTCGGCGTGGTCATGATCGTGTTGGTCGGTGCGGGGGGCGTGGCTGTGCGAGTGGCTCATATGCAATCGTAGATGCCGCACGCGAACAGGCGATCCGCGTGTGGAATGAAAAACGGACGCGAGATCGCGTCCGTTCGTCGTTCAATCACGATTGATATGCCTCAGGCCTTGTTCGCCGGAATCACCGACGTGTTCTTCAGGCCGCGGCGGCGGTCACGCAGGCGACGGCTCTTGCCTTCGCGATCGCGCAGGTAGTAGAGCTTGGCACGGCGGTTGTCGCAGCGACGCAGCAGGTCGTACTTGGCGACCAGCGGGCTGTTGACCGGGAAGCAGCGCTCGACGCCGACTTCATCCACGACCTTGCGGATCGTGGCCATTTCGTTGATGCCCGAACCCTTGCGGCTGATCACGATGCCTTGGAACACCTGCGTGCGTTCCTTGTCGCCTTCGACGATGCGGAAGTGCACGTTGATGATGTCGCCAGGGCCGAAGCTGGGGATGTCGGACTTGAGGGCGGCCTTGTTGATTTCAGCGAGGATGGGGTTCATGGCAAATAGACTCTCAAAGCCCGCCTGAAAGTGACGGGTTGGGATGATAGGCGGGAGAGATGGAGCGAGCAAGCGATCAGGCCGCCCACCGCCGGACGTTTGCGGACCCGGGAGCCGTGCATGTTCGGCCAAGGTTCTGGCCGCTCGGCTCATGGCTCCATTCCCGCCAGTCAAGGTTCAAGCAGGTCAGGCCGGCGCACGAAAGTCCGTTCCATCCGCTGCTGCAGCCGCCACGCCGCGATTTTCGTGTGGTCGCCGCTCAGGAGCACGGGCGGCACCTCCCGTCCCTGCCACTCCCGCGGCTTCGTGTAGTGGGGGCAGTCCAGAAGCCGCTTCGCCGTCGGCTCGCGGCCTTTGGCCTGCGGGGGAATCGCGACGTTGCCAAAGCTGTCCTGCTGCGGGCTTTGCTCGTCCCCCGTCGCCCCAGGAAGCAGCCTCGTGATCGCGTCAATCAGCACGAGTGCCGCCAACTCCCCGCCGCTGAGCACATAGTCACCAATGGAAATCTCCACCGGGTCCAGCGCGTCAATCACCCGCTCGTCGATGCCTTCGTAATGCCCCGCGATCATGAGCAGCCGAGGGCGTTTCGCGAGGTCTTCGACGATCTCCTGCGACAGCGGCGTCCCTTGCGGCGTCAGCAGAATTCGTGTCGCGGGCCGCGCATCGCGGGCTTC
Organism: Phycisphaerales bacterium; assembly: GCA_035299305.1. Lineage (GTDB taxonomy): Bacteria > Planctomycetota > Phycisphaerae > Phycisphaerales > UBA1924 > BJHL01. Next base: position 8,013 of record DATGWV010000202.1, read on the forward strand.
TACCGCCATCACCGCATCCCACACCGGCTGGCACATCATGACCATGCCCGGACCGCCGCCAAAGGGGCGGTCGTCGGTCTTGCTGTGCTTGTCGTGCGTGAAGCCGCGAATGTCGGTCGCCTCGACGCTCAGCAGCCCCGCCTTGATCGCCCGCCCGGGAATGGAAACGCCCAGCACGCCCGGAGAAACGGTCGTAAAAAGCTCTGGAAATGTCGTCAAGACGTCAATGCGCACGTGACAGCATACGAGGCCAGACGCGCCGCGCGTGGAACGAGCTGAGTTGATGCCGTCGCGCGAGCCTTACTTGCTCTTGCGCTTCGCATCCTTCGTGTGCGAAGGTTCCACGCGGC
>DATGWV010000203.1:0-4261 GCA_035299305.1 Phycisphaerales bacterium
TGTCGCGTGCGGCTTCGGTCATGGCGGGTTCGCGCAGCCACTTCTTCTCCCACATCGACCAGTCGGCCGGTGCGGTGGCAAGCGTCGCGTGCGTCGTCACCAGGGCTTGTGCAAGAAAACTCGTCAGCATGGGCTACTCAACTTTGCAGGTGAATCGAGAGAGGTTCGTGTCGTCGTCAGTGGGCCGGTGCGGAGGTCGTAGGCGGTGAAGGGTCCGTCGCTTGAACTTGCTGCCTGCGTCGGCGGATGCGTTCAGTCAGGAGCAGGCCGCCTATCAGGCTCGCGACCAGCACAATCGTGATGCCGCCGCCTATCTGCATGACGCGGAAGGCTTGCAGCGTGTAGGTGCCGCGCGTGGGGTCAAACTCGTAGCAGAACATCATGATGCGCTCGCCCACGCTGCGCACCATCTTGCCCTCGCTGGCTTCCATCAGCGCGAGCTTGTAGTTGCGCACCGTGTCAGGATCGAGCGCGGAGGGATAGCCGTAGAGGTAGCGGCTGATCTTGCCGTCTGGCGTGGCGACAAAGCCTACCACCGGATGGCTGTATTCGTTGTTGTCGAGGCGTTTGTACTGGAAGCCCAAGCTGTCGGCCAACGTGCGAGCGGCCGAGCCTTCAGCGACGTGATAGTTCACGCCAGCGAGCGCACCTTCAGGCAACGCACGCACATAAGCATCGCGAATATCGAGTTCGCGTACGCCCTTGGCGGTTTCGGGAATCTCGGTGGGATCAAAGCTCACGACCACCACGCGGTAGTCCTTGCCCATTTGGTAGTCGCCCTTGGCGTCCACCTGCGAGAGCGTCTGGAACATCTTCTCGCGGAAGACATCGCAGACGATGGGACAGCGGTAATACACCAGCATGAGCAACACGGGCTTGCCGTCGCCAGGGAAGTACTTCTTGAGTTCGATTGTCTGCCCGTCCTGATCGATCATCTGGAGATCGAGCGGCAACGACAGTCCTACACGCTCTTCCACGCCCACGCCGCGTTCTTCAAACGGCACGGCGGGCGGTGCGGGATTGGGCTCGTAACCCTTGTTGAGCGACTGGGCCGAGGCGCCCGCGACGCACGACAACGATGCGACAGCGACGCTGGCCATTGCCAGCGTGCGAGCGATCGAAGTTGCGGGGCTGCGGAACATCATGGGACCAGACTCAAATCAAACTGACTTCAACGTGGGTGAACTCACTCACGGCTTGCTTGCGGGCTCGGACTCGCTGCCTTTGCTGCCGACGGGATTGGCCCAGTGCTTGAGCGTGCCGTCGAGATTGCCAGACTGCTTGCTGTAGTTGTTGATGACGTCGTCCATCGCGCTGCTGATGGGAATCTGCACGTGCGTTTCGTCGATGGCGCGGTACTCGGGCTTTTCGGTGCCCCAGCTCAGTTCCGACTTCATCTTCTGCCGATGCGCGAGATAGTCGCGGTGGCTTTCGGTGTCGACTTCCACCATCGTCTTGAGCTGGTGCAGCTTGACGACCTGGAAGAGCTGCACGATGCCCGTGATGGCGATGATGAGCACGAGGATGATGCCCACAAGCCACTTGACCAACACCCACGTGTTGATGGCATGGGTGTGCTCTGACTGGGGCGCGCCTTCGGCATCGCTCATGTCGGCGTGAGCCGTGTGAGAGAGCAGCATGTTCTTGTCGTCGCTGGCCATATCCGCCTCGTTCTTGAACACCCGTCAGGTTTCAGACTTCGTTGAAAACTTCGTCTTGCCAGACCGGATGGATTACTGCGAAACCGTATTCTACCAAACTCGTCCCTGATATCCGCCATTTCCCGGGATTCCCCGGAGGCCGGCAGCTTGCGATTACACGTAGTTCTTGTGATCGATCGCCTCGTGGATGCGCGGGTCGTTGACCGCCACCAGCGGGCCGCTCGTGACCTTGCGGATGATGAACCCTGCGAGGATGGCGAGCATGCCGATGATGAGCAAAGCGTCGAGGTAACCGCCCGCCAGGCCGGGGCCGGTGGAAGTCGCCTGCTGGACTGCGATGAGCACGCCGTTCGCGTCCTTGAGAGGTTCGGGCGTGTACGCCATTGGGCGGAGAATCCAGAACATGTCGGCGACCTGCATCGCGATGCACCAGAGCGAGATGGGGATCATCAGGTTCAGGTTCTTCTTGACGTGGCGCGAGATGAGGATGAGGAAGGGCGCGATGAAGTGCCCCACCATCAGCAGGATGCCCAGCTTGTCCCAGCCGAATTCCTTGCGGTGGTTGTAAAAGGCAGTTTCTTCCGGGATGTTGGCGTAGTAGATGAGGAAGTACTGGCAGAAGCCGATGTAGGCCCAGAAGACGGTGAACGCGAACTGGAACTTGCCCAGATCGTGGAAGTGCTCGTCGCTCACGCAGCCCTTGAGCTTGCCCTTGCGAAGCAGCACGTTGATGACCAGCGAGATCGTCGCAACCGCGCTGAAGACAGCGCCGGCGAAGAAGTAGACGCCCCACATGGTGCTGAAGAACTTGAAGTCAGGGCTCATCAGGTAGTCAAAGCCCGCGAACGCGATGGTGAGGGCGAAGACCGGCATGCCCCACGAGCACAGGCGCACTGCCTGGGCCGTCAGGAAGCGATCGCCCGTGCGATCCTGCTCTTTGCTGAGCCTGATGAGCGAACTGGTGAGGAACCACCAGAAGAAGCCGTAGAAGAGCGTGCGAATGACGAAGAAGGCGGGGAACTCACCCACGTGCAGCGGGAAGAAGAAGAACGTCGCTTTCTTGTTCAGCAGGTAATCCGCGGCGTTCTCTTTGTTCATCCACGTGAAGAGCACGCCGCCCTTCGCGATTTCAATGGCAAGCGCGGGCAGCAGCAGCAGCCACGCCCAAGGCAGGAAAGCCATGATGTTCTCGACCTGCCGGCGGATGGTCGAGGTCCACCCCGCGTTCACGAGGTAGTTGACCATGACGAAAAACGTTGCGCCGATGCTGATGGCCAGCACGGTGAATGCGCCGACCAAGTAGGCCGCGATGCCGTGCTTGAGGCTGACGCCGCCAGCTCCGGCAAATGCCGCCGCGAGACCGGCAGCCAGCAGCAGCACACCCAAGATGATCAAGCCCATCGACATGCCGTTGCCGGTGCCGCTGGGGAAGTTGATGTTGTCGCCGCGCAGGCGCTGGGGCAGGCCGCCCGAGGCGTGCGCGTGATCGTGTTCGTGCCCGTGATGCGAACCGGCTTGATGGGCGTCATGCGGAAGAGCAGTCACTTCGCACCTCCAGTGGCGATGGTGCTGCCAGTGGTCGAACCCGCGTCGGCCGCGGGCTTGGGCAGGTCACGCATCTGCTGGCGAACCTGGTCGCGCAGACTTTCGGGGACATCTTCAATCGTGCCGGACTTGCTGGCCTGCAACGCGCGGATGTACGCGACGATGCGCCACGTGTCATCCACCGTCAGGGCGTGCTTGTAGCCGGGCATCTTGTGATTCACGTAATCAGGCGCGTCGGGACTGCCACCGGGCACGCCGTAGCGAGCGATGTGGAACAGATAGCCGTCGCGGCCTTGATCAGCCTTCGGATCCTTGTACTTCGCATCGTGGAAGTTGGGCAGTGTGTAGCTCCACTGCTTGCCCACCATGCCCATGCCGTCGCCGTTGTAGTTGTGGCAGGCGGAGCAGTAGATGTTGAAGCGTTCCTGGCCGCGGAGCAGGTCTTCCTTCGTAAAGCGTACAGGCGCGATGGCGAGGTACGTTCCGTCGGTGGCTTTGCCTTCGTAGTAGCCGCCGTCTTCCTTCAGCAGGTCGTCGCGCTGCTGCATGAACGACTCGGCCCAGTCATCCTGCGTGACGAAGCTCTGACGACCGAACGCGACCGTGTTCGCGGGCTGCTGGCGCATCTGCCGGCCATCCACGAAGAAGTCGCTCTGGCCTTGGGGCTCCCACTTGGGGGCGTCGTCAAGGTCAGGGAAGAACTGACGCGGCGGCGCATCTTCGCGTTCGCCTCGGCAGCCTGAAAGTGTGCCCACGCTCGCGGCCAGCGCGACCGCGCTGACGAGAAGGAAGGCGGAATTGTGCTTGCTCATGGTGTTCATCGATTCACCAGTTGAATCTGTCTCGTGTCTTGACCCTAGTGCCTAGTGCCCAGTCCCCAGTGCCTACTCCTCAACCAGCTCGATGCTGGTCGCGCCAGCACGCTCGAGCAGGTCGCGCGTCTTCTCGGGGTTGAACTTCGCATCACCCGCTTCGATGCAGATGAAGAACTTGTCATCGCTGCTGCCCAGGAAGCGTTCTTTCTTCATGAGCGGGTGGTTGTGGCGGGGCAAGCC
>DATGWV010000204.1:0-16522 GCA_035299305.1 Phycisphaerales bacterium
GGGGTGTGCGATGTGTGACGGGTGTGCGAGCGGGGCGCGGACGTGGGTGGTTGTGGGGAAATCGGGCGGAAGTGCGGGAATAGTCGATAGGTATAACCTGAATTGGATGGTGGAGGTGATTTGGGTCAGGTTGGAAGGGCACGCGTGATTGCGAAGTCGACCAATGTGGTGCGGACGCTGGTGCGAGGGCTGCGTCCTGCGCTGGTGGACACGTGGCGCGAGGGGTATACGTGGAGTTTGGCGCGGGCGGATGTGATGGCGGCCATCTCGGTCGCTGCGATTGCGCTGCCGTTTGCGATTGCGGTGGGGATTGCGAGTGTGCCTGAGAGTGTGGCGGCGGGCGAGCGATTGGTGCCGCCCTTGATGGGCATGGTGACGGCGATTGTGGGCGGGCTGCTGGTGAGTCTGCTGGGTGGAAGTAAGTTTCAGATCGGCGGGCCGAGCGGGGTGTCGATTGCGATTCTGTATCTCATCGCGGCGGAGCATGGGTATGTCGGGCTTGCGCTCGCGACGCTGATGGCGGGTGTGATCATCATCATCATGGGGGTGACGGGGCTGGGAGCGTTCATCAAGTTCATTCCGTTTCCAGTGACGGCTGGCTTCACGACGGGCAGCGCGGTGATCATCGCGACGGCGCAGGTGCGCGATTTTGCGGGATTGCAGATTGACAAGACGCCGGCAGCGTGGCTAGAGAAAGTGCAGGCGTTCGCGGCTCATTGGCACACGTGGGACATGCGCACGATGGTCGTGGGCGGCAGCACGCTCGCGGCGCTGATTGTGATGCGGAAGTTTGTGCCCAGGTGGCCTTCGTATGCAGTCGGTGTGATTTTCGCGGGCGCGATGACGTGGCTGCTGGGCTGGGGTATGGGGCAGCAGGGGAGTGTGGCGACGATTGCGAGCAAGTTTGGCAGCGTGTCGGCCGAGTTTCACTTCAATCGGTTTCCACCGATCACGCTTGAACTGGTGCGCGATCTGGTCATGCCAGCGACGACCATCGCGATTCTCGTCAGCATCGAGACGCTGCTGTCGGCGGTGGTGGCGGACGGCATGACGGGCGAGCGGCACAACAGCAACGAAGAGTTGGTGGGGCTGGGTGTGGCGAATATTGCAACGGGACTGCTAGGCGGATTGCCAACGACGGGCGGGGCGGCGCGGACGACGGCGAATGTGAAAGCGGGTGCACGCACGCCGGTATCGGGCGTGTTACATGCGGTGGTGATGTTTGCTGTGGTGATGCTGGGGGCGAAACTGCTGGGATATGTGCCGCTTGCGGCGCTGTCGGCGGTGTTGTTTGTGGTCGCGTGGAACATGAGCGACATGCCGCGGTTTCGCGCGCTGTTGCGGACGCCCGCGAGTGATGTGGCGGTGTTGCTGACGACGTTCGGGCTCACGCTGCTGTTCGGGCTTGCGGTGGCGGTGGGGGTGGGCATGGTGCTGGCGAGCATGCTGTTCATTCAGCGGATGAGTGAACTGAGCGAGGTGAGTGCCATCACGATGGATATAGCTGCGCCGCAGGCGGGTGATGCGGAGAGCGTGCTGGAGAAGAAGGACGCGACGCGGCTGCAGGCGATGGAGATTCCCAAGGGCGTGGAGGTGTTTGAGATCAACGGGCCGTTCTTCTTTGCGGTGGCGGATCGGTTGAAGGACACGTTGCGCCGGCAGGGGAAGCTGCCGAGAGTGTTTATTCTGCGCATGAGGCGTGTGCCGCACATTGATGCGACGGGGCTGCATGCGCTGGCGGAGTTTCATGAGAAGTGCGTGCGCAACGGGACGGTGCTGCTGCTGGGCGGGGTGCATGCGCAGCCCATGTTTGAGATGGTGCGAGTGGGGCTTGATGAGAAGATCGGGCTGGAGAATGTGTTTGAAACGCTGGAAGAAGCGGTGGAGCGTGCGAAGGTGATTGTGGGGACGTGACACGCGGGCAACCCAAGGAACACTTGGATAGCGATGTGGATGCACTTGGGAAGACACAATTTTCATCGGGAAAAACAGGCGTTTTGACTTGACACGAGTGCATCTGCGGGCGTTGCTGTCGCGAAGCATGCTCTGTTCCCCCACGCGCAATTGAGTGCTCACGTATGAGCAGCCGTGGACGAAGCCCAGCGATCTCTGGGTGTGATTATCTCGTGGCCGCTTCGAGCGGTTCATGTATCGGAGTCCTGCATCATGTTGAAACTCTCCTGCCTCGTTGTCGTTGCTCTCGCTGGTTCGGTTGCTGGCGCCCAGTGCTCGGAAAAGTCGTACCCCAAGAGCGACTGCGGCGAAAAGAACACGCATGCGCAGGTGACGCATGCCAGCTATGACAACAAGGCGAGCAAGGACATCGTCGACACGGCGATTGGCGCGGGCTCGTTCAAGACGCTCGTCGCGGCGGTGCAGGCGGCGGGTCTGGTCGATGCGCTCAAGGGCCCGGGCCCGTTCACGGTCTTCGCGCCCAGCGATGAAGCTTTCGCCAAGCTGCCTGCGGGCACGGTGACGGAACTGCTCAAGCCGGAAAACAAGCAGAAGCTCGCGAACATCCTGAAGTACCACGTTGTGAGCGGCAAGGTGCTCGCGGCTGATGTGAAGACCAGCAGCGTCGCGACGCTCGCGGGCCAGCGCGTGGACCTGAAGGCGGGCAAGGGCGTGATGGTTGACGGCGCGACGGTTGTGACGGCTGATGTGCTGGCCAGCAACGGCGTGATTCACGTCATCGACACGGTCATCATGCCCAGCGACAAGAACATTGTCGAGACGGCGGTCGCCGCGGGCTCGTTCAAGACGCTCGCTCGTTTGCTTGAGCAGGCTGAACTCGTTGGTGCACTGACGGGCGAAGGCCCCTTCACGGTCTTCGCACCGACCGACGAAGCGTTTGCCAAGCTGCCCAAGGAGACGGTTGAGAGCCTGCTGAAGCCTGAGAACAAGGACAAGCTCGCCGCGATCTTGAAGCTGCACGTCATTCAGGGCCGGGTGTTCAGCGACACGGCTGCGAAGGGCGCGACGGTCAAGACGCTCAACGGTCAGGAAGTGACGACCAAGAGCGAAGCCGGCAAGGTGCTGGTGGGCAATGCGACGGTGACGACCGCCGATCTGGACACCAGCAACGGCGTGATCCACGTGATCGACACGGTGCTGCTGCCCAAGTAAGTCTGCGGCACTGCAATGGTTTTCCCGCGTGAAAACGCGGACTTTGAACGGGTGCGGCCGGTGCTCTACTGGGTATCGGCCGCGATTGACGCAAGTTTCGCAACGATTGTGAGTGAAGTTGAGCCATGCCACATCCGGGCGGAGTGACATCTCGAAGCGACCAACGGAGACGGAACTCCACAGCGGCGCGACGCGTGTCGAGGCAGGCTGCAAGCAAGCGAGTTGGTGCACGAACGAAAATGATTGCAATTTCTCAGCAATCTCTAGTGACTTCCCCTGCGAAGGCTTATGATGCCAATGTCCGCGTTGTCGCTCGTGCAAGTTCTTCTGCTCAGCGACGTCCGCAGGCCAAGCCGGAGGCCACGCCCATTTCCGAGTATCTTCTCCATCGCATCAGTCGGGGTGACTCCGAGGCAGTCAAAGAGTGCATTGCGCGCTACGGCGGTCTGATCTGGACGCTGGCGCGTCGCGTGGGCCTGCCTGACAATGAGTCGGAAGACGCGGTGCATGAGATTTTCACCGAGTTGTGGCGGCATGGCGGCAAGTACGACCCGAGCATTGCGAGTGAAACGGCGTTTGTCGCGACGATCGCTCGTCGGCGGCTCATTGACCGTCGGCGGAAAGTCAGTCGGCAGCCGGTGAAGCAGCAGTTGCTGGAAGAAACCTCGCCTGGCGAAGGGCGCGCCTCGAGCGAGCGTGCATTCACGCTGGAAGAAGCGGGGCGGGCGGAGCGGGCTCTGGAGCAGCTTTCGAACGAGCAGCAGCGCGTGCTGCGGCTGAGCGTGTACGAAGGACTTTCGCACGAGTTGATCGCGCGGTCAACGGGTCTGCCTTTGGGAACCGTGAAGACACATGCGCGGCGCGGGCTCATCAAGCTGCGTGAGATGCTGGGTGTGGAAGTGCCGGCACGGGTTGATGGTGAAGAAGGAGGTGCCAAGTGAGCACGTTCTCTCATCATCAGGGCAACAGCCATCCGGACCGTTACCTCGAACTGGCGGCGGACTACGCGCTGGGTGAGCTTGAAGCTCAGGAAGCAGCGGAGTTTGATCGCTATGTCGCGCAGCACGGTGATGTGTCGCATGAGATGAATCACGCGGCGACGATGCTGCATCTGGCAATGCTGCGCAAGGGTGACCTTGAGCCGTTGCCCAAGAGTTTGGAAGCGCGACTGTTGGCCTCGGCCGAGCAGTTTGCGAAGCAGCCTGCGAACGGGTCGCGGAATGGCTATGCGTCGCCTGCGCCCAGCGCTCGCGAGGCTGCGCCCGTTGCTGGTCGCATCGGGCCGACGCGCATGTCTCCTGTGCCTTGGGTGCTGGCGGCTGCGGCGATCACCATCGCGGCGGTGGGCTGGCTGCGTCCCAGCGGCAAGGTTGTGATCGCTCCCAAGCAAGAGCAGCCGGTTGCGGCGAAGCTCGAGACGTCGCCTGACCTTGTGCGGGTGAAGTGGGGCGATTGGGACAACCCTGAAGTGAAGGGCGTCACGGGCGAAATCGCGTGGAGCGACGCGGCTCAGACGGGTGTGATGACGTTCCGCAATCTGCCGGCCTTGGATGAAACCAAGGAGCGGTACCAGCTGTGGATCATCGACAGCCGAGGCATGGAACAACGCATCTCAGGCGGCGTCTTTAATGGCGGCGAAGGCGAGACGCGTGTGACTGTGACTCCTGGCATCCGCGTTGTCGGCGCTGCGGCGTTCGCTGTCACCATCGAACGGCCTGAGGGCACGTGGGTGAGTGACATGAAGCGGCGCGTGGTGATCGCAGCGAAGGGCTGAGCGGCGTGCGTGATCGTCACGCGGCGTAGGTCATGACCTTGTATCCCCAACTGAGCAGCACGATCGCGGCGATGCTCCAGAGCACGGCGGGCTTTGCCATGCTGCCGATGATGCGATCGATGCGGGCACCGGTGAGGGCCGCGTACCCCGCGAGCCACATGGCGGCGGTGGTTGTGATGCAGAGCAGCATCGCGGCGGGCTGATTTTTGAACGCGAGCAGCAGGGAGCCTTTCGCGGTAAGGGCGAATGTGGTGGTGTAGCCGCACGTGATGCAGGGCTTGCCGAACATCGCGAGCCAGCCGCAGGGAGGCAGGCCCAGACGCGTGTGCGAGCCCATGCCGCGTGCGCTGGGTTCGAGCAGGAAGGCGATGATGAGGACGCTCAGACATCCCAGCGCGATGCCGGCGGCGAAGATGCGAGCAGTGGGTGAGAGCATGTGCGTGATGATATGAAAAAACCCCGCGTGGGACGCGGGGCTTTTGAGGATGATCTGTGAGACAACCGTTTAGTTCGCGAAGTGAGCGAAGGCGCGGTTGGCTTCGGCCATGCGGTGCGTTTGATCGCGGGTCATCATGGCCTTGCCTTCCTTGCGGGCGCCGTTGTAGAGCTCGTCGGCGAGGCGGAGAGCCATGGGGCGGCCCTTTTCGCTGCGAGCCGCTTCGAGAATCCAGCGGTAGGCGAGCGACTGAGCGCGCTTGGGCTTGACGGTCATGGGCACCTGGTAGTTGGCACCACCGATGCGCTTGCTGCGGACTTCGACGAAGGGCTTGACGTTGTCGACGGCCATGCGGAAGACTTCGATGGCTTCCTTGGGCGCGCCGGGGTCGGTTTCCTTCGCGAGCTTGGCTTGGATCGCGTCGAGCGCGTCATAGACCACGCGTTCGGCGACGGACTTCTTGCCGTCCATCATGACGCAGTTGATGAAACGAGCCAACTGACGATCGCCGAACTTGCCGTCGGGACGAAGCTGGGCTTCTGCGGAGGTAAAGCTCTTGCCACCCATCTGAAAACTCCTTTGGCTGGAGCGGAAAAGCCGCTCAACCGTTCACCGCGGAACACGGGAAATGCTCTCGCGATTACTGCCGCGGGACCGGCATTCGGCATTCGTGATTCGGCATTCGTGCCGAGACAAAGCGATGCGCATCCCGCTGAATTGTCCTGGGCAGAGACTGTGTTGACGCTAGTGCCCAGTGCCTAGAGCCAATTTTCTACTTGTTTACTTCGCCGCGGCCTTGCCACGCTTCGCGCCGTACTTGCTGCGGCCTTGCTTGCGGCCTTCGACGCCCAGGCAGTCGAGGGTGCCGCGGACGATGTGGTAGCGCACGCCGGGAAGGTCGCGCACACGGCCGCCGCGAACGAGCACAATGCTGTGCTCTTGCAGGTTGTGGCCTTCGCCGCCGATGTATGCGGTGACTTCCTTTCCGTTGCTGAGGCGCACGCGGGCGATCTTACGAAGAGCCGAGTTGGGCTTCTTCGGGGTGGTCGTCTTGACGATCAGGCACACGCCACGCTTTTGGGGCGCGCCGCGGAGGTCCTTGACCTTGTTGATCTTCGCGAGCGGCTTGCGGGGCTTGCGGACGAGTTGGTTGATCGTGGGCATGGCGTGCGTCTGGGTTCGAGACTGAAAAGCGGAATGGACAAATCGACCGCCGGCTCGCCGACGGGGGAGGGGATAATAGCGGGCGGGTTGGGAAAGGCAAGGGAGTTGGGCAAGGCGTCGACCGGGCGAGCAATGCTGTGACGACGCGGGTAAAGTCAGGGATGCAATCGCCCTCGCCGCTCACGTTTTCCCAGTTCCAGCAGCTTATCCGCGACCGCTACTACAAGACCGACTCAGCCCGTGGCACGCCCGGGACGTTCATGTGGCTGGTGGAGGAGTTTGGCGAGCTGGCGACGGCGTTGCAGGACAACGCACCCGGAAAGAACCCGACCGCCGAGCAGCGGGCGAATCTGGAGGAAGAGTTCGCCGACGTGATCGCGTGGCTGACGACGCTGGCGAACATCAATGGGGTTGATCTGGAAAAGGCGCTGAGCAAGTACACGACGCCCGGTAAGGTTGAAGGCGTGAAATCCTGATCAAGACGGCGCGGACTCGCGTGGATTTGCTTGATTGGCATCCTTCGCTCGTGGTAGACTCTGCCGAGCATCGTTTGCGCGATGTGAGGGAGAGATGACATGATTAAGACGTCCGCCGTTGTCGCAGTTCTGGTTGCCGCCGCTTCGTCCAACGCGGCACTCATCACGCTGGGTGGAGATTTCTCGGGGACGTTTGGGAACGGCAATCTCATTGCCATCAACTCGGCAGGCCAGCGCACGTTCTCTCAGAACTTGAGCGATGCATCGGTGTCGGGTACGGTGAGATTCTCGAACACGCTTGGTGCCGGCGATCAGTCTTTTGAACTCGCGCTCGATAACTTCTCCTATACCTCAACGTCAACGCAAAGCCGGACGCTCACCATTCGCATCGTGCAGGATTTCGTGCGTCACGGGGATTTCATCACGGCGAGCGCGCAGCGCAACGTCAGCGCATTTGTGAATTTCAGTCGCGTGGGACAGGTTTACACCGGCGATATCGGCAGCAAGCATGAGAACACGCTGCTGCCGTCCAGCGGTTTGAACCCGGCTGCGGTTCCCGCAGGCAGCGCTCCCTCGGGGTCGTTTATCAGCGGCGGCATGGTTCCGATTTCGGTTCCAGTCTCGGGCGTGCTCTACACAATCGAAGCGACGTACACGATCACATTGACCCCGTTGGGCGGAACGATGGAATATCGCAGCAGTGCTGCGACGAGCGGTCTGACGTTTGATCGCGTCGCCTTGGTGCCGACGCCTGCCTCGGCTGCCTTGCTGGGACTGGGCGGCTTGCTTGCCGCGCGTCGTCGCCGGTAAGGAAGTGAGAAATCCGGCAGGGCGTATGCGTTCGAGGTGCGTCTCCGCACTTGGCGGCATCGAAGCACGTACGCATGGCCGTGTTTCTCTTGATTGTCATTTCGATTCCTGTCACCGGGATGTTGTGGGCCTTCTGGGCGGATCGGAGGCTGAAGAAGCTGCAGGCTGCGCCGTGGAAGCGGATAGTGTTGGCGGGAATGGTGCTGGTGAATGTTGCGGCGTTTGCATGGCTGCTGCTGGGCCGGATATATGGCTGGCAGACGAGTGTGCCGCTGCTGCTGCTCGTGTCGGCGTTTGTGTGGCACATGGTGGTGTTGCCGCTTGTGCTGCTGCTGACGATTGCGCTGCTGACGGGCGAGGGTGTGGTGTGGGCTAGCAGGAAGCTGAAGGCCGGGACTGCCGCGAGGGTTGAATCAGCGAAGCCTGAGAGTGATGACGTCGCCGCTCGCGTGGCGTTGTCGCGTCGGCAGATGTTGGCGGCGGGGGTGATGGGTGTGCCTGTTGCGCTGCAAGCCGGCGCGGTGGCGCGGGCGATGACGCAGCTTGATGAGTTTCGCATTCGCGAGATAACGGTTGCGCTGCCGCAACTGCCCAAGGCGTTGCAAGGCTTGACGATTGCGCACGTGACGGACACGCACGTCGGGCGCTTCACGCATGGCGAGACGATTGAGCGCATCGTGCGGCGGGTGAACGAGCTTGATGCCGATCTGGTGCTGCACACGGGCGACTTGATCAACGATGCTCTGAGTGATCTGCCTGTTGCGGCGGACATGATGTCCCGGCTGCGGGGCAAACTGGGGACGTACATCGTCGAAGGCAATCACGACTTGTTTGAGAGCCGATCGGCGTTCGCGAGCGGGTTGCGCGAACGAGGTGTCAATCTCCTGACCAACGAAGCGGCGACGATCGCGGTGGCGGATGCGAAGGTGCAGTTGCTGGGTTTGTGCTGGGGGCCGCGTACGGTGGAGGATGTGCGAACGTCACGCGGGCGCGGGGCGATGCTCGATGAGCACATGGCGGACGTGGAGAAGCTGCGCGATCCGGATGCGTTTCAGATTCTGCTCGCGCACCATCCGCATGCGTTTGACAACGCGCTCGCGAAGAGCATTCCGCTCACGCTGGGCGGGCACACGCATGGCGGGCAGATCAACTTTGTGGAAGGGATCGGCCCGGCGACCGGCTCGTACAAGTACATCACGGGGTTGTATGAGCGTGTGAATGCGCTTGGGCTTAAGAGCGCGTGCGTGATTGGTAACGGGACGGGCAACTGGTTTCCGCTGCGCATCAATGCGCCGGCGGAGGTGATCAAGATCACGCTCGCGCGTGCGTGATCGAGGCGCCGGTTGAGCGTGGCTTGTAGCGCGATTGGCGCAGTTGACACCTACTTGATGTCGTAGTTCACGCGGCCGTGCTTCTCTGCGCGGCTGATGACGTCGCTGGCCCACAAGCCGGCGAGGACGAACTCCACGCAGCTTGCACGTACGGCAGGCGACTCGCCCGCGTTGACTTCGAACGCTTTTTCCCACACTTTCGGCACGCGCTGCAGCACCTTTGCGTAGTGCTCACTGGGAAGCATGTCGCCCACTTCGATCTTCACGCCCTTCGCGAAGACGTCGCCAATCTCGGCGAGGCCGTGCTTGCTGACGTACTCGGCGAAGACGGTCTTGATCGCTTCGGCGAAAATCGCGTCGAGCGCCTGCTTCTCGGTCATCTGGTGACTGCCCAGCAGATCGAGTTCGAGCTTGCCCGTTGCGCTGCTGTGGAAGTGTGCGAGATCGCTGATACGCGGGACGGCGGGGGTTTCCTTCAGCAGAATCGCGCGGCGGCGGGCGTTGGCGATCATCGTTTTGTAGTTGGCGATCGAGAAGCGCGCCGAGACGCCACTGGCGTGATCGACGTACTTGCTTGCGCGGGCGGCGATGGAAAGCTGCTCGACGAGTTCCTTCATGAAGCGAGGGACGATGACGTCGCGGGAGGTTTCGCCCGCTGCGGCTTCCATGATCTCGATGCCGAGGTCGCGCTGGCGCGGATAGTGCGTCTGGATGGTCGCGCCGATGCGGTCTTTGAGCTGCGGGATGACCTTGCCGCTGCGGTTGTAGGTGCTGGGGTTGGCGCTGAAGAGCACGAGCACGTCAATGTCGAACTTGATGGGGTAGCCGCGAATCTGCACGTCGCGTTCTTCGAGGATGTTGAAGAGGCCGACTTGCACGAGATCGTCGAGGTCGGGCAGTTCGTTCATCGCGAAGATGCCGCGATGCATGCGAGGAATGAGGCCGAAGTGCAGGGCTTCTTCCGTGCCCATGCTGGTGCCGCTCAGGAGCTTGGCGGGGTCGATCTCGCCGATGATGTCGGCGAATTTCGTGCCCGGTGCGAGACGCTCGACGTAGCGGTCGCTGCGATGCCACCATGCGATTGGCGTCTGCTCAGCGAGCTTCTCGAGGGCGTCTTTGCCTTGCCGCGTGATGGGCGAGTATGGGTCTTCGTGTACGGGCGAAACACCCGTGCCCACTTTGGCGTGCGCGGCGGCGGTGTCGATATATGGCGTCCACTCATCAAGGAACCGCGCGAGCAGTCGCATGATCTTGCTCTTGGCTTGGCCTTTTTCGCCCAGGAAGAGCATGTCGTGGCCAGCGAGCGCGGCGTTGGTGATTTCGGGAATGACGGTGTCGTCGTAGCCGACGATGCCGGGGAAGAGCGCGTCGCCCGTGCGCATCGCGGCGATGGTGTTCTCGCGGAGTTCGGCTTTGACGCTGCGGCTTTTCCAGCCGGACGAGCGGAGTTGGGCAAGAGTGGAGATGGCGGGGGGCGTGTTGGGCATGATGGTGGTTGGGCGGGAGCCGCTACGCTCAGGAAACGGGCTGATGAAAGGGAAGGCTTGCGAAGAGTGTTCGTCGGCCGCTGAGTTTTCGATGCCGGAGGGTGCAATGCGATTCTGGGCGAGTGCGGCGATTGTGCTTGTGGCAGCGGCGGCGCACGCGGGGCCGTTTGATGTTGAAGGGCTCAAGCCCGAGGCTGTCGCGATGCTGGGTTCCGACGCCATTGCTAATGATCTGGAGCTCAGGCGACCTGTCATGGTGCTGCGCGAGCATGGCGTGCGGGCGCTACTTGACGATGAACACGTGCGGCTGCTGGGACGAGTGGGCGTGACGAAGCGCATTCCGATGCCGACCGACGCGAACGTGTGGGTGCGGCTGCGTGTCTCGGCAGATGGGGCAACGCGCGATGTGGATGTGCTGCGTGATGCTGCGGGCCAACTGCTTGTGCCCGCTGAGGGGGCGAAGCAGGGATTCGCGATGGTGCTGAATGATGACGCGTTCGCGCAGGCGATGTTGGGCGCGTTGGGATTTGCCGGCGCCATCACGCGGCATGAGGATGATCCGCAGGCTGGTCGTGAGACGCGGCTGACGGGGCCGTCACTCACGCCTGCGATCATCACGCTGGATGGACCGACGCTCAAGGCTCGATTCACGCATGGCGGCGGTACGCTGGAAGCCACGACGCGGAAGATCAGCGACGAAGCTGTGTTTGTGCGGCTGCCGGCGAAGATGGATCCGCGAATTGCGCGCGGGCTGGTGGTGTATGTGCATCCGGGTGCGAAGTCGGGCGTGCCCGAAGCCATGCATGCCGGGCTGGATGAGTTGGGATTCATCGCCGTCGCGCCGGATAACGTGCCGAATGATCGGCATCGGGTGGATCGCATGCAACTGACGTTGGATGCGATTGCAACGGCGTGCGAGCGGTACGTGATTGATCCCAGACGCATTTATGTCACGGGTGTTTCGGGTGGCGGCAAGATCGCGTCGCACACGTGGGCGTGCGCGCCGGATGTGATTGCCGGGGTTGTGTCGATCGTCGGGGTTGGCAGCTACGAGAACATGAAGCGAGATGATGGCAAGTACTGGCGCGGGGACTTCGAGAAGCCGGTGGGCGCGCAGCTCAAGCAGATGAAGGCCGGACGGATCGTCGCGATTACTGGGAGTGAGGACGCGAATCAGGATTACATTCGGCGGGCGCTCGCGATCATGAAGAGTGATGGGCTGACGGTGCGGCTTGATGACTTTGAGGGCATGGGGCACGAGATGGCGACGGCGGAGCGATTCGCGGATGCACTGCGGTGGGTGGACGAGCCTGCACGCACGCGTCGCGAGCAGGCGGTGACGCGTGCGACGGATGTGATGCTGCGCATGCGAGGCGTGAAAGTCGTTGATGTTGACGAGAAAGCCAAGCAGCGGGCTGAACTGGAGCAAGTCATGCGAAATGCTCCGTTCTCGGAGCCGGCATGGGAGGCCGTCGAGGTTTGGAAGCAGAGCTTTAGGAATTGACGAAGGCCGCGAGGCGGGACAGTTGCTCTTTTCCGGGCGTTGTGGTAGGCTTGTGCGGGGCGAACAGGCGTTCGCTTCATCGCGGAGACGTGTGATGCCTGAGTCGTTGCCCAACAAGCCCCAACAGCCCAAGCCAGCCTCGCCTCGCCAGAGCGGCGAACTGGGCATCGACCCGGTGATGGCGGAACTGGTGAAGACGAGTGCGCAGTCGACCGCGAAAGCGTGTCCGCAGTGCAAGTCGTTCTTGCCGCAGAACGCGGCCATCTGCACGACGTGTGGGTACAACCTGCAGACGGGTAAGACGGTTGCGACGCGCGTGAGCGCCGCGCCGCGCGAGAAGGCAGCCAAACCGGCGTCAGCCGTGAGCAACTTTGAGAACCCGCTGGCGAAAGACACGCCTTGGGTCATGTTCGCGATCTATTTCGTGCTAGGACTTGCGCCGGGCCTGCTTGCCATGAACGAGTCGACGCAGACGCTTGCTGCCATCGCGACGGGTGTGAGCTTTCTCGCAGGAATCGCGCTCATGATATTTGTGCTCGTCGTCGCGTTTCGCGAAAGCGTGGCGCAAGGCGTGGTTCTGCTGCTGTGCGGTCTGACGTTTATTCTGTTCATCCCACTGTTGTACATTCTGTACTACGTGCTTTTCAAGACCGAAGATGTGCGTGTGAAGGGCGCGTATGGCGGCGGCTTGCTCGCGGGGGTCATCAGTCTCGCAATTTCGTGGGGAGCGGTGCAGGAACAGATTAACAAGCAGCGAAATGCCCCTGGTGCCACGCCGCCGGCAGCCGTCGGGGCTCCGTAACTTCAGCGGGGTTTTCCAATCGCGCTTGCGCGAGAGGTGCGAACTCACACGCTTCCGACGCCTTTGATATCTCGAAACGCCTCGATCGCCTTCTCACGTGTCTTGCTCAAATCGACAAGCGGTGCGGGATAGTTGATGCGTGAACGAAGTAATCCGGGAATCGTCCACGGCTCGTGGATCGCGTCGCCATCGACGTCGCGCAGTTCGGGCACGAACTGGCGGATGTACGTGCCATCGGTGTCGAACTTCTGACTTTGGCTGATGGGGTTGAAGATGCGGAAGTACGGGGCGGCGTCGGTGCCTGTGCTTGCGCTCCATTGCCAGCCGCCGTTGTTGCTCGCGAGGAAGCCGTCGACCAAGTGCTGCATGAAGAACTTCTCGCCCACGCGCCAGTCGAGGAACAAGTTCTTGGTGAAGTACATCGCGACGATCATGCGGACCCGGTTGTGCATCCAGCCCATTTGCTGAAGCTGACGCATGCCTGCATCGACGATGGGGACGCCGGTCAGGCCCTGCTTCCACGCTTCCAGGTGCTTGGGGTTGTTATTCCACGTGATGGCTTCGGTGCTGGGCTGGAACGCGCGGTGCATGCAGACGCGCGGGTAGCCGACCAGAATGTGAATGTAGAACTCGCGCCACAGCACTTCGCTGATCCAGTGCGTGATGCCCTCGGGCCCGCTGTCGAAGGGACTGGTGTTGTGCTTGCGGGCGTGCGTGTTGGCTTGCACCGCAGCCGCGATGCACTGACGGGGCGAGATAGCGCCGACCGTGAGGTACGGACTGAGCATGCTCGTGCCACGAATTCCCGGAAAGTCGCGTTTGGCTTTGTATGGTTCGATGTGCTTTTCGGCAAACGCGCGAAGCTGCGAGAGAGCGTGCTTTTCGCCGCCTGGCCAGATGGTCGGATCGACCGAGCTCTCAAAGCCCTCGACAGTCGCGGGTACGGCGTCGGGCGTGCCGATCATGCCGTGCTGCTTCTTGGGCATGGGGAACTCCTTGACGCCGCCTTGTGACGAAAGGATTTTGTACGCCGCACGCTTGAAGGGGCTGTAGACCGTGAAGAACTTGCCTTCGCCCGTGCGAACTTCGCCCGGCTCGAGCAGGCACTGATCGGTGTGCGCGATGACTTTCGCCCCGGCCTGCTGCACGCGCGACGTTGTTGCCTCGTCACGGCGAAGCTCGTCGAGCTCGTACTCCTTGTTGTAGTGCAGTGTGTCGCACGAAAATTCCTTCATGGCGGCAGCGACGACAGCAGGCACATCGGCAAGACGCTTGGCGAGGCGCACCTTGAGCGCGATGTTGTACTGGGCGAGGGACTGGCTGAGTTCTGCGAGCGTGCGCAGGATGAGATCAACCTTTGCGGGGGCGTAATCGTGCTGCTGCCACTGGCCCGGGCTGATGACGAAGAGCGCGACGACACCGTCATCGCTGGACTTAGCGGCGTGGTACAGCGCAGCGTTGTCGAGCGTGCGGAGATCGGAACGGAACCAGACCAAGGCGCGCATGGGGAACCTCGTGCGTGAAGAAACAGGCCGCGAACGCGACGGCGACGTGCGCGAAACCCTGAGCTTGTTCTGCTTTCGCTCGCGTCGGCAATTAGGATTTGCCCGGGGCACGCAGAATCGGCGTGCGATATCGACTTTTCAGCCGAAGAGGGTGCTGGCTGCGCTGCGATCAGGACTGCCGGTGCCTGGTGTGTACGTGCGGCCGCTGGCTTCGGCGTCGGTGCGTGGTTTGGCGATGTCGCCAATGCCAAACTGTTTGCGAAGGCGAGTGGCGGAAATCGTGATCTGCTGAAGGTTGGACTCGCCGAAGCGATCAAGATTGCCCAAGATCTGCGCCATGCGCGGATTCTTGGAGAACTTGTCACGATGACGCAGCAGGAAGTCCCAGTAGAAGACGGTGAACGGGCACGCGTCGTCCCCGGTGCGTTTGGAAGGATCGAACTTGCAATCTGAGCAGTAGTTGCTCATCTTCTTGATGTACTGGCCGCTGCTGCAGTAGGGCTTTGTGCCCACAACGGGTTTCTTGGTCGCCGTGCCGTCGGCATGCATCACCATGCCCAGCGTGTTGGGAAGCGTGACCCAATCGATGGCGTCGACATACATCGCAAGAAACCAGTCACTGATCGCACGCGGATGCACGCCGCTCGTGAGTGCGAAGTTGCCCATGACCATGAGTCGCTGGATGTGATGCGCGTGGCCGGTGGCGACGACTTGTGAGATGCATTCACGCATGCAGCGCATTGACGTATCGCCGGTCCAGTAGAAGCTCGGCAATGAGCCGTGTTGATTCAGGTAGTTGCGAGCGTTGTAGCTTTCGCCCTCGAGCCAGTACACGCCGCGGATGAATTCGCGCCAGCCGATGATCTGGCGAATGAACGCCTCCACGCTTTGCAGCGGTGCAGCTCCCTTTGCATGCGCCGTGAGTGCCGCGTCCACGCACTCGCGCGGGTGAAGCAGTTTGAGATTGAGGGCTGCGGAAAGCATGCTGTGATACAGCACGGGTTCGCTCGTCCACATCGCGTCTTCAAAGGGGCCGAAGCTGGGCAATCGATGCTTGATGAAGTCCTTGAGTGCGAGGAGAGCTTGTTCGCGCGTCACGGGCCATGCGAAGTTGTCGAGACTGCCAGGCAGTTGCGGAAGCATGCTGTTGACAGCTTGCATGACATCGCGTGTGATTGAGTCCGGTTCGAACGCAAGCGGCTTGCGCGGACGAGGCGATGGGCCGGACTTGCCGAACGATTGGCGGTTGTCGTGGTCGTAGTTCCACGTGCCTGAAAGCGGCGCTTTGCCGTCGGGATCCATCAGAATGTTGAGGCGTTTGCGCTGCTCGCGATAGAAGAACTCCATCGTGAGCTCTTTGCGTCCCTTGGCCCAGCGGGCAAACTGCTCGTGCGTGGTCAGAAAGTGATCGTCCTCGCGAATCTCGACCGGTATGCCTCGTTGTTGTTCCCAAGCAGCGAAATCGCGTGCAATGCGGTACTCGCCGGGTTGTGTGAGCACGATGCGACTGGGCGTGAGCTCCTTACTCGCGCGCTGCACTTCACCCATGAAGCCGTGCGTGTTGTGAGGATCATCGAGACTCGTATACCACACGCGAACGCCGCGATCACGCAACTCCGCGGCGAAGTGCCGCATGGCCGAGAGGAAAAGCACGGTGCGCGCTTTGTGGCTGGGAACGTGCGTGCTCTCTTGCTGGACTTCCATCATCACGACTGTGTCGCGAGCGGGATCGAGGTCGCGCAGCGCGGCGGACGTGTGACTGAGCTGATCTCCCAGCACAACGATCATGTGACGTGTTGCACGCGTTTCAGGCTTCGCACGCGTTGGCATGCCTACTTCCCTCCTTGCATGGCTGCGAGCAGCATGAGGCACGCGAGTACCGCGCGGATTGTCCAGCAGACCGTGCGGAGCCAGTTGCTGCGAATGAGTGTGTTGATTGCATCTGTCTCGCCACGTTGCAGCCGAGCGTGCAGCGGCACCTGCCAGAGAAACGTCGAAAGCCAGTTGACGAGCAGCGTGAAGCCTGCGGCGATGGCGAGCCATGTTGGCAATGGCGTGCCCAACACGAGCAGTATCAGAAAGCCGGCCACCTCAGCGAGCATCAGCG
>DATGWV010000205.1:0-15999 GCA_035299305.1 Phycisphaerales bacterium
TCAAGGGCGAGGTGACGGACTTTGCGCGGATCATTGCGAGCTGCGTGCTCGTGCCGCTGTTTGGGCTGCTCGCCGCGGTGTCGCTGATTTTCATTCAGATCAAGGCGGCCAAGCGATTCGGACTTGCGGCGCGAGAAGAAGTCGTGCGGGCGGGGCTGAGTCTGTATCGCATGTTCTTCGCGCATCCGGCGCGGCTCTTCGGGCTGGAAGCGGCGGTCGAGAGCATTGAGACGCGGATTCCTGGCGTTCTGAGCGGGACGTGGGGCGATGCGATCTCGCCGCGTGATGCGTTGTTCGCGGGGTACACGATCACGGGCACGATTCCCGGCGGCGGGAGCGGCGCGAAGCTGTATGTTGCTGAGCCGAGCGACAAGAAACGGCGTGAGTTCGCGCGAGACTTCGGGCTTGTGCGCGCGAATGCGATTGACAAGGTGCTGATCAAAGCATTTTCAACGCTGGGACGCGATGATGGCGGCGGGCTGCCGCAACTGGTTCGTGAGAGTCAGGGACTTGATGCGGGCAAGCGGCTGGGATTGATTCTTGATCACGGGCTGACTGCGGAGCGCTTTTGGTATGTGATGCGATTTGTGCCGGGGAACAACCTGCGGGTGGTGATCACGTCGATGCATCAGCAGTCGCCGAATGAGGGGCTGGCACCCGAGCAAATGGCACGGGCACTGCGATACACGCGAGATTTGCTCGAGACGCTGGCGGCGTATCACGAGCAGGGGTTGTGGCATAAGGATGTGAAGCCGGACAATGTCGTCATCGAACCGCTGTCAGCGGAGGCGGGCGGCGAAGGGGCGATGCGGGATGTCGCGAGGCTGGTGGATATTGGATTGGTGAGTAGTCTGCGCAGCGCAATGACGCTGACGACGCACGGCACGGAGTATTACCGCGATCCGGAGATGGTGCGGCTTGCGCTGCGCGGTGCGAAGGTGCATGAGGTTGATGGGGCGAAGTTTGACATTTACGCGGTGGGTGCGGTGCTGTTTTCGATGCTGGAAGACAACTTTCCGGCGCAGGGTGTTTTGAGCCCGATGCGAAAGAGCTCGCCGGCTGCGGTGCAATGGATTGTGCGGCGGGCGATGGCGGACTATGCGCAGCGGTATGCGTCGGCACGCGAGATGTTGGCGGATGTGGACTGCGTGCTGGCAGCGAGCGGCGAAGCGGCGCGGTTGGCTGATTTCAAGCCTGGTGCATTGCCCAGCATGCGAGACCGAAGCGACGTGGACGACACGGCGTTGACGACGGTTCAGTCAACGCCTGCGTTGCCTGCGCCGGTTGCGCCGCAGCCGGAGATAGTTGCGGAGGTTCGACCGACTCAGCCGCTCACGGCGGAGGTCATTCCGGCGCAGGCGGCGACAGTTGCGGCCAGCGCGGCGACGCAGTTTCGCACGGCAGAAGCCCACACAGCGCCGGCGGCGTATGTGCAGGCGGAAGTGACGAACTGGTGGACGGGCGATTTCCGCATTGTGCCGGCACGATCGTGAGAGATCGGCGCGCCGCGGCGTTGCGGCATGATACCGTTTTGCGTGTCGCGCCCAGCTTCCATTTTGTCTCGCTTGCTCGCGCCGGGTGGTGCGGTGGCGCGTGCGCTGGGGAGCGACTTTGAGTGGCGACCGCAGCAGGCCCAGATGGCGGAAGCAGTCGCGCTGACGATGCAGCAGCGAGCGCATTTGCTTGCGGAGGCGGGGACGGGCACCGGCAAGAGCTTTGCGTACTTGCTGCCCGCTGCGCTGCGGTGTGTGATTTATGGCGAGACGATCGTCATCGCGACGCACACGATCAGCCTGCAAGAGCAGTTGGTGCAGAAGGACATTCCGATCATCGAGCGCGTGATCGCGATGCTCAAGCAGAACGGCGAACTGCCGGACGCGGCGACGAGCGATGGGCTGCATCGCGAGCTCAAGGCGTGCCTGGTAAAGGGGCGCGGCAACTACGTGAGTGTGCGGCGACTGAAGCTGGCGAGCGAGCGGCAGGAGAAGCTTTTTAGTGATGCCGCGGCGAAGCGCAGCCTGCATGTGATTGAAGATTGGATCGCGACGACCGAAGACGGCACGCTGAGCAGTCTGCCGAACCTTGAGCGATGGAGCGTGTGGGACAAGGTGCAGAGCGACAGCGGCAACTGCATGGGGAAGCGGTGTCCGACGTATGAGAAATGCTTTTATCAAGCCGCGCGGCAGGTGATGGGCGAGAGCAACCTGCTGATCTGCAATCACGCGCTGTTCTTCAGTGATCTTGCGCTGCGGGTGCAGGATGTGGGGTTTCTGCCCGCGTATGACCAGGTGATATTTGACGAAGCGCACAATGTGGAGGATGTGGCGGGCGAGCATTTTGGCATCTCGCTGAGCGAAGCTCGTGTCATGCATTTGCTGACGAGTCTGTATCAGCCCAAGACGAACAAGGGCTATCTCGCGCAGCTGGTGACACTCGAGAACGAAGCGGCGTCGACGGTGGACAAGACAATTGCTACGGTGATTCGAGCGCAGGAGGCGACGCGGGTCTTCTTTGAGGACTTGGAGCGGCTTGCGCAACGTGCGCCGAGGTACGGGGCGGGGCAGGCCGCAGGGCAAAGCGCGTGGGTGCAGCGCGGGAATGAGTCGCAGCGAACGGAACCGGCCATTTTCAGGCTGCGCGAGGCGAACTTTGTCGAGAACGTGCTGAGCCCGGTGATGACGCAGCTTGCGCTGCAACTGAAGGGGCTCAAGGACACGGCGCGGCATGAGCCTGACAAGTATGAGCTCAACTCGTACCACCAGCGGGTGGATATGGTGAGCTCGGACGCGGCGGCGCTGGTGAAGCAGACGCAGCCAGCGAGTGCGTATTGGATCGAGCTTTCAGGCGGGGACGAGCATGGGGGCAACAAGCGCATCACGCTGGCGTGCGCGCCGATTGAAGTTGCGCCGCTTCTGAAAGAGAAGTTGTTTGGCGCGGGGCATGGTGTCGTGCTCACGAGCGCCACATTGGCGACGAAGACGGTGCCGAAGAAGAGTGAAGACGGCTCGGGCGCTACGCAGCCGCTGGAGAACGCGGCGTTTTTGCATACTGCGCGAAGTTTGGGGTGTGAGGGAGCGGCAACGCTGTGCGTGGGCAGTCCGTTTGATTACGCGAAACAGGCCGAGGTGTACATCGAGAAATTGGGTGGACCGCCGAGTCGTGCGGGTTCGAAAGGCGATGCGAGCGAGGGATCGGGGCGACGATTTGTGCCGGATGATGATGCGTTCGCGGCATTTGGCGGCGGCGCGAGTGCGTCGCAGCGCGGGAAGGCGCAGGCGGATCGGTACAACTACAACGAGTCGCTGTATCGCGCGGTGCTCAAGCATGTCGTCGCGACGGAGGGCGGGGCGTTTGTGCTGTTCACGAGTTTCTCAACGCTTAATGCGGTGTCGCGATTGCTGTCGCGCGATTTGACGCAGCTTGGCTATCCGATGCTGACGCAAGGCAAGGACGGCAGCCGCACCGCGATTCTGCAGAAGTTTCGCGAGAATGAACACAGCGTGCTGCTGGGTGCGGCAAGCTTTTGGCAGGGCGTGGACGTGCGCGGGCGCGGGCTGCGCAATGTGATCATCACGAAGCTGCCGTTTGATCCACCTGATCGGCCGTTGGTGCAGGCGCGAGGCGAAGCGATTCAGCAACGAGGCGGCAGTCCGTTTATGGAGGATGCGCTGCCGCGCGCGATTCTGAAGTTCAAGCAGGGATTCGGCCGGCTGATTCGCAGCAAGGAAGATCACGGTCGCGTGGTCATTTTGGATGATCGCGTGTTGACGACGCGGTATGGAAGATTGTTCCTGGATGCGCTGCCGGAGGGCGTGAAGATCATTACGCCGCGAACCAGCTCGTGTGACGATGTGGACTGACTCAGACACCAAGCTAGAAGAGCTTGCCCGGCTCGCGGACGGTGCCCCCGAGTGCGGTGCGAGTCGCGTCACGTGACTGCGCGGAACGACTTGCCTGCGTTTGCGCTGCGGCGGCGCGGGCCCAAGCCAAAGACGAGCGTGAGGGTACAGGCGAGACCTGAGAATGCAGCGAGGGGCAGTGTCCAGCTTGCTTCGGCGATCGCATTGCCGAAGAAGTTGCGTGTGGGGCCGATCGCACCGGCTTGCGGCATGGTCTGCAACGCGGCTTGGTACTGCCATGTGCCTTCGTGCAGTTCGCCTTCTTTGGGTTGCTTCATGCCGCGCGTGGTGGGATAGGCGAGACGCGGATGCTTGATGATGCGGCCATCCGGCGAGAGTTCGTAGAAGTCAAACTGCCAGTCTTTCTTCCAAACGTTGCCCCATGTTGCAGGGTCGCTGCCGGGTCGCGGGATGCGCGCGACGAGAATCAGGCGGTCGGGCACTTCGCCGCGATCGAGGCGTTCGAGGAAAGTCTTTGGCGTCTCACCGGAAACGCGGGCCATGCGCAGGACACGCAACCAGTCTTCGTGAGGCAGCAGGCCAGGCAGCACATCGCGCTGCGGGCGATCGGTGTTGGGGACGCTTACGGGAATGCGTTGTACAGCATCGCCGTATGTGAGAACGAGGACGGGTGCGAGTGCGTTAGTGTTGTCGTCAACGAGCGTGACGGGACGATTGGCGTAGATGAACTCGCGGTTGTCAACTTTGCGAAATGCGTAGATTTCCGGCGGATTGGCTTTGAGAAACGATCGAATGCGCTGCGTCATGAGCCAGCCGCTGGCGAGCATGATGATGAAGCTGACGAGGGCGATGGTGAGCCACGTGGAGCGGGGCAACTCGCCGCGCGGTGAGGCTACGGCGGCGAAGGGGGCACTGGGCGAATCGGAGGGCGTGTTCACGAGCGTGCTTTCGATGGAGCGAGGCGAGTGGATGGGCTTGATGGTGTGATCGGCGAGCGGTTCAGACGATGACAGACGCTACTCGTTATCGTACGGGCCGGGACGATGCGTCATCGCCGGGTGAGGAAGGGGCGAGGTCGGCTGGTTTGGTGGGTGCTGTCGTGGATGGCGACGGCGGTACTGCTGTCGCGTTTGCTTGCAACGCAGGTGCAACTGCGTTGGGTGCACCATCCATCTTCCATGTCACGCGGATCGCCTGCAGGAGTTTCTTCATCGTGGATTCGTCCACGCCGCGTCGTTCAAGAACGTGGCGGGCGAGGGCGACGCCGGTTTCGCCTTCTTCGAAGGTGATGTGGGATGCACCGGCGGCGCGGAGGCCGTCTCCCTCGGCGAGATAGCGTGCGCGGACGATGACGTTGATGTCGGGATTGAGTTCTTTTGCGGCGAGCACGATGCTCGCGAGGCCGTCGCTGCTGGGAAGCGTGACGATGAGGTGCGAGGCTTTGGTAATGCCTGCGTCGGTGAGAATCGCCTGCTGCATGGCGTCACCGAAAATCGCGGTGCGACCTGAGCGCTCGAGCGTGCGCACCGTGTCGACGTTCATGTCGATGATCACGGTGTTGATCTTGGCGTCGCGCAGCATGGCATCGACGACACGGCCCACGGGGCCGTATCCCGCGATGATGGCGAGGGGCTGCGTGGAGGCTTCGATGCGCTCGCGACCAGCTTCGTTCAGCGAGCCAATGCGCTTCTCGTAGCGGGCGCTGAGCAGTTTCCAGAGCCATGGGATGTTGCGGAGAGCCGCTTCGAAGCTGTCCAGGGAACGGAAGAGGAGCGGATTGATCGTGATGGAGATCATCGCGCTGGCGACCAGCACCTGCATGCCGGCCTGCGGAATGAGATTGTGCTGCAGTGCCGCCTGACCGACGATGAAGGAGAATTCGCCGATTTGCGCGAGACCGATGGCGACAGTGAGCGCAGTGCGTGGCGGATAGCCGCAGATGGCGACGATGAGCATGGCGGCGAGAGGCTTGACGATGAGCACTACGCCGAGCCCAGCGGCGAGGAGCAGGGGCTGCTCAATGATGAACTTGGGATCGAGCAGCATGCCGACGGAGACGAAGAACAGGACGGCGAAGGCATGACGCATCGGCAGTGCGTCGGCGGCAGCTTGGTGACTGACGCGAGACTGCGCGACGACCATGCCTGCGAGGAATGCGCCCAGCGCAACCGACGCGCCGAAGAGAACGGCGGCCCCCACTGCGATGGCAATGGAGAGCACGAGCACGGTGAGCGTGAACAGTTCGGATGATCGCTGGCGCGCGACCCAGTTGAGCACGACGGGAATGACGCGCGAGCCGATCACGAAAACAACGAGCACCATCGCGATGAGTTTGAGCAGCGCGAAGAGGATTTGCAGCCAAGGCGAAGTCGCAGTTGTCGTCGCCGCGCCTGTCGCATCGACAGCGAAGAGTGGAATGAGCACGAGCAATAGGACGGTGAGAATGTCCTCGACGATGAGCCAGCCGACGGCAACGTGGCCGTGACTGGTGTTGAGCATCGAGCGATCCATCAGTACGCGCAGCAGCACGACGGTGCTGGCGACGGCCATGGCCATGCCCAGAACAATGCCGGCTTTGAATGTCCATCCCATCGCCATGAAGATGACGACGGCGGCGACGGTCGCGAGGGCGCTTTGGCCGATTGCGCCGGGAATCGCGACGTTCTTGACGGCGAGCAAGTCCTTGAGGTGAAAGTGCAGGCCCACGCCGAACATCAGCAGGATCACGCCGACTTCCGCGAGTTGCTGCGCGAGCGCGGGATCACCTGTGAATCCGGGCGTGTAGGGGCCGATGAGCACGCCCGCGAGCAGATAGCCCACGATGGGCGAGAGCTTGAGCTTCTGCGTCACGATGCCGAGCAGCCACGCCGCCGCGAAACCAGCGGCGAGCGTCGTCAGAAGCGGCAAGTTCGCCACATCAGCGGCGAGCGTCAGTGAAGAGATTGGCGGCATCAGTCAGTTTAGGTTGCGCAACAACGACAAACGCTCCGCGTGCGGTCAACACGCGGAGCGTTCTGATTTTTCCCGGTGCGAATCACGACATCGCGCACCAGTTTGTGACACGAAGCAGCGACGCGGTGTCGCGCATCACTTCGCGGGATACTCGTACACGCCACGACCGGTCTTGTCGCCCAGGCGACCAGCGGTGACGAGCTGCTTGAGCAGCGGGCACGCACGGTAGCGGTCGTTGTTGAGGCCGTCGGCGAGGACGTTCATGATGTTGACGCAGGTATCGAGGCCGATGAAGTCGGCGAGACGCAGCGGGCCCATGGGGAAGTTGCAACCGAGCGTCATGATGCCGTCGATGGCTTCGGGTTCGGCGACGCCTTCCATCCATGCGTAGAAAGCTTCGTTGATCATGGGCATGAGCACGCGATTGCTGATGAAGCCCGCGCGGTCGTTGGCCTTGAGGGGCGTCTTGCCCATCTTGGTTGCGAGTGCGATGGTGCGTTCGGTCACGTCTTTGCTGGTCTGCACCGCGGGGATGACTTCGACCAGTTGCATGAGCGGCACGGGGTTAAAGAAGTGCATGCCGACGACGCGATGGGCGGTGTTACCTGCGGCGGTCGCGATGTCGGTGATGCTGATGCTGCTGGTGTTGGTCGCGAGCACGACGTTGTCGCTGGGGAACATCGCGGCGAGCTTGCTGAAGAGGTCCTTCTTGAGCTTGACGTCTTCGATGACGGCTTCGACCACCCAGTCCGCGCCGGCGAGGCCCTCGAGCTTGTCGGTGAACTTGACGCGGGCGAGCGCGGCGTCCATGTCGGCCTGGCTCATCTTGCCTTTCTCAACGAACTTGCTGAGGCTCTTTTTGTGCACGCCCTGGCACTTGGCGATAGCGCCGGGGAAGGCATCGAAAACGATGACGTTCATGCCACTGACCGCGGCGACCTGCGCGATGCCGCCACCCATTTGACCTGCGCCCAGAACTGCGATGGTGTTGATGCTCATGGGGAAGTGTAGCGAAGCGGTGCAGTTTGGCGATGTCTGCGGGACGCGTCGAACCAATCATTCAGCATGCATGTCCGTACTTTGACACCAGATGAAGCTCCCAAGTACGTCTCGCTGCGGCGCGAGATGCTTGCGGATGCGCCGTGGGCCTTCGCCGCGAGTGAACTCGATGATCGCGGCTTGGACGAAGCGGGTGTGACGTCGAGCATTGCGGCGGGCGCGAAGAACAACGACTACGCGATCATCGGTGCGTTTGATGGCGAAGTGCTCGTTGGCGTGGCGTTGCTGCTGCGCACACGGTTGATCAAGATGAGGCACCGCGTGGATGTCGTGAGCGTGTACATCACGCCGAGTCATCGCGGGAAGCGTTTGGGCGATGCGATTTTCGACGAAGCCAAGCGCTTGGCGCGATCGTGGCAGGGCGTTGATAGCTTGCGACTGAGCGTGAGCGTGCGCAGTCCGGCGGCGCAGCGTCTGTATGAACGCAACGGGTTTGTGAGATGGGGGCTGGAGCCGGGCTGCCTTTGCGTGAACGGACAGTTGATCGACGAGGTACACATGGTTTGCATGCTGTGAGGGCACGCGCTTGTGTCACGCCGCGGTTATCGTGTCGATTTTCCGCTCGAATAACGACAATTCCGCGCATGATGGCGTACGCGTTGCAGACGTTGCCGGGAACGTCCGATTGACGCGGGTATGAACATTCAGAGCAGCACCGGATTTCCATCGTTCAATCTCGCGAACCTATTCAAGTCGCTGAATGTGCGCTCGGCGCAGATCACGATGGCACAGGTGACCATCACGGCGGACGCGTCGCAGCCTGCGGCACAACCGACGACGACGACTCCAGCAACCACACCGACCACCTCGGTCACGCCAACAACGGTGCCGGCAACACCGACCGCAACGACGCCCGCCCCCGCGCCGACTCCGACTCCCGGTCCGGCTCCGACGCGGCCCAGTGACTCGACTGACATCTCCAGCGAGGCTCGCGAGCGTTGCCGGTGCGAATGCGGTGACAACAAGGGCGTGCGCGAACAGCGCGGCTACAGCCCGGAGCGTTTGCTGCGCCTTGCGGATAAGTTCTCAAGCCGGGCCGAGCGGCTTGAGGCGAAGGCCGCGAAGTTGCAGGAAAGCGGCGGCAACCAGGAACGCATTGATCGCCTGACTGCTCGCGCGGAGCGGTACTGGAAGCTGGCGGAGAAGTTTGCGTCGATGGTGCCGGGTGGCGAAGACGAAACGCCCGCGCCAACCCCCACGCCCACACCCACGCCCACGCCGACGCCGACGCCAACACCGACGCCGGCTCCTGTGCCCGCCAGCAAGTCTGCAGCGGACAACGCGACGCTTACTCCTGCGATGAACGCACGGCCGCTTGATTTGGTTGCGTAATCACGCCACAACACGACAAAAGCAAAGCCGCCGACGTGTGACACGTCGGCGGCTTTCATTTCACGAGCATTCGCGACACGACGATTACACGCCCACTGCGACCTTCTTCTTGCTTTCGTTCAGCAGGCGACGCAGCACGGTGTGCAGCACGCCGCCGTTGCGGTAGTACTCCGCTTCGACGGGCGTGTCGATGCGGCACTTGGTGTTGAAGTCCACCTTCTTGCCGTCGGCCTTGGTCGCGGTGACCTTCACAGTGCAGCGCGGCTCGAGCAAGCCTTCCTTGCTGAAGTTGAGATGGATGTCGAAAGTTTCGTCACCCGTCAGGCCCAGGCTCTTGGCGCTCTGGCCATCTTCGAAACAGAGCGGCAGCACGCCCATGCCGACGAGATTGCTGCGGTGAATGCGCTCGAAGCTCTCGCTGATAACCGCGCGGCAGCCCAGCAGCAGCGTGCCCTTGGCAGCCCAGTCGCGCGATGAACCCATGCCGTAGTCCTTACCTGCGAGCACGATGAGCGGCGTGCCGTCAGTCTTGTAGTTCATTGCGGCGTCGTAGATGTACGCCGGCGAACTGGCGAGGCGCTGGAGCACCGACTGCGCGAGCTCATGGTTCGCGAGGAAGCTGTCGTGCCCTTGACGTTGCGTGTTGCGCACGAGTTTGAGCAGCAGTTCCACGTTGTCGACATCACCCACGAGGTTGGCGGGCACGCCCAAGCCCTCGATACGGCGCTTGGCATCGGCGGGTGAAAGATCGGCGATCTCGCGGAGCTGCGCGACTGCACGATCCATCGCGCCGTTGCTCATGTCCTTGGTCCAGCCGCCTTCCTTGATCTTGCCAGTAGCCGGATCAATGGCGAGGTTGTTCTTGATGCGCACGTTCGCGTACGTGCCGCGCGTCATGACGCGGTCGTTGCCGCGGCGGCTGCCGTAGCTGTTGAAGTCAGCCTTTCGCACGCCCAGCGACTTGAGATACTGACCGGCGGGCGACGCTTCGGCGATGTCGCCTGCGGGGCTGATGTGGTCGGTCGTCACGCTGTCGCCCACGAACGCGAGCACCTTCGCACCTTGAATGGGCTTGGGCGCGGCGGGCTTCTCACCCATGCCATCGAAGTACGGCGGGTTCTGGATGTACGTGCTCTTTTCGTCCCACGCGTACAGATCGCTCTTGCTGACGGGCACGGCGTTCCACGTGTCGTTGGCGGTGAAGACGCGCGAGTACTGGTTCTTGAAGTGATCGCTGCTAATCGCGGCGGCCTTGCACGCCGCGACTTCGGCATGGCTGGGCCAGATGTCTTTGAGGAAGACCGGCTTGCCATCCTTGCTCACGCCCAGCGGCTCGGTTGCGAGATCGATCGCGACGCTGCCGGCGATGGCGTACGCGACGACGAGCGGCGGGCTCGCGAGGAAGTTAGCCTTCACGCTCTGGTGCACGCGGCCTTCGAAGTTGCGGTTGCCGCTCAGCACGCTGGCGACGCACAGATCGCCCTCCTTGATGGCGGCTTCGACTTCATCGGGCAGCGGGCCGCTGTTGCCGATGCAGGTGGTGCAGCCATAACCGACGGTGTGGAAGCCCAGAGCTTCGAGGTCTTCGGTGAGATTGGCCTTGTTGTAGTAGTCAGTCACCACGCGTGAGCCCGGCGCGAGGCTGGTCTTGACCCAGGGCTTGCGCGTCAGTCCGAGCGAGCGAGCCTTGCGAGCGACGAGGCCGGCGGCGAGCATGACGTCGGGGTTGCTCGTGTTGGTGCAGCTTGTGATAGCAGCAATGACAACTGCGCCGTGCGTGATTTTGCTGGGCGGCGTGCCATCGGCGTGCTTCACGGTGCCGCTCGCGCCGAAGATCTTCTCAGCGGGCATGCCGAAGCTGGTGTTGCCCAGCGGCGCGGCCATGCTCTTGAAGAACTCGGATTTGACGTTCTTGAGTTCAACGCGGTCTTGCGGGCGCTTGGGGCCGGCGAGGCTGGGCTGCACCGTGCTCATGTCGAGCTCGATCACGTCGGTGAACTCGGGCTCGGGCGCGCCGGGCGTCCAGAAGAGGCCGTTGGCTTTGCAGTAGGCTTCGACGAGTGCGATTTGTTCTTCGCTGCGGCCCGTGAGGCGCATGTAGTCGAGCGTCGCTGCATCGATGGGGAAGAAGCCCATCGTCGCGCCGTACTCGGGGGCCATGTTCGCGATGGTCGCGCGGTCGGAGACGGTCATGGTCGCCAAGCCATCGCCAAAGAACTCGACGAACTTGTCGACGACGCCCTTCTTGCGGAGGATTTGCGTGACGGTCAGCACGAGATCCGTCGCCGTGGCGCCTTCGGGCAGCTTGCCTTTGAGCCGGAAGCCGATGACATCGGGCGTGAGCATGTAGATGGGCTGGCCCAGCATGACGGCTTCGGCTTCGATGCCGCCCACACCCCAGCCGACGACGCCCAGGCCGTTGATCATGGTGGTGTGGCTGTCGGTGCCGACGCAGCTGTCGGGATACACGACGGTTTCGCCGTCGACTTTCTTGGTGAGCACCGCCCCGGCCAGGTACTCGAGGTTGACCTGGTGCACGATGCCGGTCGCGGGTGGGACGCACGAGAAGTTGTTGAGGCTCTGCTGACCCCACTTGAGGAACTTATAGCGCTCGTTGTTGCGCTCGAATTCCTTCTCGCCGTTGATGGTCAGAGCGTTCTTGCTGGCGAACGCGTCAACCTGCACGCTGTGGTCGATGACGAGGTCACACTTGACGAGCGGGTTGATGAGATTGGGATCGCCGCCGAGCTTTTTCATCGCGTCGCGCATCGCGGCGAGGTCGACCACGCAGGGCACACCAGTGAAGTCTTGCAGCACCACGCGGCCCGGCATGAAGGGAATCTCTTCCTTCGCCGGCGCCTTGGCGTTCCAGTTGGCCAGACCCACGACATCGTCATCAGTCACGACGAAGCCATCGACGTTGCGCAGCATGGCTTCAAGCAGCACCTTGATGCTATACGGAAGTTTGCTGACGTGACCGACCTTTTGGTCGACGAGAGCCTGCAGGCTGTAATACGTGTATGTGCCGAACTTGGTGCTGAGGCTCTTGCGGGAATTGAACGGGTTGCTGGCCATGAACGTGCTCCACAAAGGCGAGATTCAAACGAAGACTGCATGACGATACGGTGAAATCGGCATGAAGCGAATGAATCATGCTGTACTTTTTCATCAATCTTGTTTATGGAATAGCGACTTCTCGTCTGGCCATTCACCGGAGCTGCGTTGAGTGCGCTTCGCGTGAGCCCACCTCTGAATCATCGCTTCCCCCAACGCTTTGCCATCTCCAGCAACGCCCGTTCACACGCTGCCGCGGCGTCGCTGAGGCCGCGATCTCGGCGTTTGATGATGGCGAGTTGTCGCGACAGGGAGCCTTCCTTGCACGCAGCGCCGCTCCCGAACTCGGCGTCGCTCGCGAGGGCGAATCGGCTGACGAAGCCCGCGCCGATACCCGCCTTGACCATTTGCATGATGCCTTCGATGCTGCGAAGTTCCATGACGTAGTTCAGGGTCACACCCGCGTCGCTCGCGGCGCGATCGATCACATCGCGCACTGCGCTGCCCGCTTCAAACCCCACGATGGGCGTCGCCGCGATGTCGCGCCAGCGGAATGTCGCTTCGCTGCGACTCGCTCCCTTGCCTGCGGGTGGCATGATCAGTCGCAGTTCGTCTCGAATGAGCGGCACGCGCATGAGCGTGTCGGCGTCGGGCAGCGCAAGCGGCAATGTGACAACGCCCAGATCAAGTTCGCCGCTCAGCACGCTTTGCGCGACCTGATTGCTGCCGGCTTCACGCACGAAGAAACGCAATCCGGGATGCTGCTTGCGAATGAGCGACACCACATGCGGCAGCAAGTAGCTCACCGCAGTCGCGCCGCCACCGATGCGAATGGTGCCGCGTTCAAGACCAAGCAGTTCGCGAACAGCGATCTCGCCTTGCTCTGCCGCACGCACAGCGGCTTCGGCGTGAGTCAGAAAAAGTCTGCCCGCGTCGGTCAATTCCACGCCGCGTCCGGTTCGCGTCAGCAATTCGGTGCCGACATGGGCCTCGAGCTTCTTCAGCATCGCGCTGAGCGCGGGCTGCGTCACGCCCAGCCGAGCACTTGCCCGAGTCAGGTGACCCAGTTTCGCGATCGTCACAAAGTACCGCAGCGGCGTGAGTTCCATGCCGCAGCGTAGAGAAGTCCACGCGCGAGGGTTGCGCACCGCAAAACTTCACACCACGTCCACCCAAGCATCCAGCGAAAATCGCACGAATCACTTGCATGAGGAAGCAGTTTTCGATAGCTTGTTGTCATCGCGCGTCGATCGTCGACGCGCTCTCGTGGTCGCGTCTTACGGCGCGAGCTCTCAACATGGAGATCACTCATGAAGAAGATGGTGCAACGTCTGGCAATGCTCGGCTTTGTCGTCGCGATCGGGGGCGTCATGCTCAGCAGCACTCCGTCTGAAGCGGCAGGCCCTCGCCGTCCCATCGGCGGCCCGTGCGGCAACTTCTACTGTCTCGATGTGTGGGATCCCGTTATCTGCAGCAACGGCGTGATCTACAGCAACTTCTGTTACGCCGCCCGCGCGTGCGCGACGGGCTGCGTCCGCTATGGCAATCCCACGGAGTAACTTCGCAACTTCGCAGTGCGTCAGCAACCCGCGAGTGATCGCGGGTTGTTTTTCATTTCCAGTTCGACTGCGCGGCCGTCACTGTCGCGGCAAGTTCTTCTTGCTGCGCGGCGCTCAACGTGCCAAACCAAGTCTTTCGCACCGCACCGTTGCCGTCAATCACGATGACCGCCGGCACGATGGGAATGCGGCGCAGCCACGTGTTGGCCGCGTCGCTCGCCATGACGATGGGCAATGTGCCGGGGGACGATTTGAGCTCCTCGCCCTTCATCGCATTGATCTGCACACCGACGACCGCGACACCGGTCGCGACGTTCTCTTGAGCCATCACGTCGAAGACTGGCAACGAGTGGCCGCACGCCTCGCAATCGCCGCTGGTGGCGAGAATGACCGTAGCGAAACGGCCATCGCGGAACGCGAGTGCGTTGGATCCGTTCAGCAGCACGGGTGAGCCGTCGCGAGCGATGGCGGCGAGATCGGGGACGGACTCTCCAACGACGACGGCACCGCTGCCGGCTTTGGTGATCGCTTCAGGCATTGCCGGCGGCGTCGCGGTGAGCTGATCGCGCAAATCGGCAACTTGGCGTCGCAGCGTCAGCACTTGGTACGCGAGCACCAGACACGCAACCATGCAAAATCCGGTGAACGCGACGTATGCGACGGGCAGCTTCGCGCCGGGTTTGCTGGGCGACTCGCTCATGACGAAACCGTACGCGACTGCTAGCGACTCGCGTCGTTTACGTGCCCAGCACGCGCGACAGCCAGCCCTTGGGCTTCTCAGGAACCACGGGGTCAATCAGCTTGATGCCCGCTTCGCGTGCGAGTTTCGCGGCGGTGGTTCGCAGTTCCGTCGCAAAGCGCCCTTGCGGCTGCTTGAGCAGTGCCGCCGTGCGACACTTGACGGCGTCGGTCACGATCTCGTCCTTGTGCAGCCAGCCCAGCAACTCAGGCGTGAACTTGAGGAACGTGCTGCACGTGCTCGCGATGCGATGGAACGTGCGGCGGGCTTCGTCCTCGCTCACGGCTTGATTCACGATGATGCCCACGCGTCCGGCGAAGACTTCGCCGTTGCGCATCGGTTGGCGCAGAAGTTTCAGCGTTGCGTACGCATCGGCGATGCTCGTGGGCTCGGGCGTCACGACGACTGTTGCAAGGTCGCTGAATCGGACGAACCCCAGCACGCATTCGGAAAGTCCTGCGCCGGTGTCGAACATCACCAGGTCGCTGGTCTCTTCCAAATCCATCACCGCGTCGAGCAACTCAGCACGCTCACTGGCAGGCAGGTTGGCCATGCGAGCAACGCCCACACTGCCCGGCACCAGCTTGAAGCCACCAGGTGCGTCCACCGCGATCTGATCCAGCCCGCGGCGCGGTGCGCCCGGCTCGATGACCGTCTCCAGCCGGCGTGTCGGGCTCATGCCGCACAGCACGTCGGCGTTGGCGAGGCCCAGGTCTGCATCGACGAGCGTCACACGGATGTGCCGCTGCGCGAGAGCCGCGGCGACGTTCACTGCGATGCTTGTCTTGCCCACGCCACCTTTGCCGCTGGTGATGGCGACGACGGGAACCTTGCGGATGCGCACGGGTCGATCATCTGCCGGAAAGAAGGGCACGTTGCGCTGAATCGAGATCGGCGCGACGTATTCCTGCTTGAAGCTCGACACCATCTGCCGCAACCGACTGGCCTGATCGGCGGCGGGCGGCGGGGTGTAAAAGGGATCTCGACGGAGATCGGACACGCGGGAAGTATTGGCACCCCCCTTTTCCGTCGTCGTGGAGCCCAAATTATGGGGTGCGAGCTGGGTGGTCCGCGACGGATTCCCGTCGCTGGGCAGGGCCGCAGCGTTAGAAGGCGATGTGACTGCGCTCATGGACGCAATTTCCCGTCAAGCACGAGACGTGCTAAGCGAGGCGGATGCGCGAGCTCGATGTGCTCGGGCACCTCCTGCCCCGTGGTGAGGAAGCTGAGTTTGAGGCCCACGTTCGCACAAACCGTGGGGACGATGCCGAAGCGAACCGCTTCGTCGAGTTTGGTGAGAATGAGATGATTGGGCTTCAGCACGCTGAAGCGACGGGCTGCGCTCGTCAGGACATCTTCAGCCATGATCGCCGAGAGAACCAGATGCGTTTCATCTGCGTTGGCGGCGTCGATGAACGCGGCCAGTTCGTCGATGCGAGCGGCG
>DATGWV010000206.1:0-19530 GCA_035299305.1 Phycisphaerales bacterium
CCCTCAAGGCTCACGTCCGCGCCATCTGGAACGGTCACAACTTCGACGAGCACACCGACCTCCACGTGGGCGACGCCCGCAAGAAGATCGGCATCATCACCGATCGCACCAACTTCTACGCCACCATGGGCGGCCAGGAAGGTGACAGCGGCGAAATCCAAGTCCTCGGCAACGCCACGCACACCGGCGAGTTCGAAGTCGATGCCACGCACATCTTCGGCGGTTACGTCCTCCACATCGGCCACGTCCAGCGCGGCGCGCTCCGCGTGGGCGACACCGTCACGATGAACGTCACCCGCGGCAAGCGCGGCAAGATCCAGAGCAACCACACCGCCACGCACCTGGCCAACTGGGCCCTGCGCGAAGTGCTGGGCGACACCGTCGACCAGAAGGGCTCGCTCGTCGCCGACGATCGGCTGCGCTTTGACTTCTCCAACAACGCTCCCGTCAGCGGCGAACAACTCGCCAAGGTCGAGGAGCTGGTCGCCAAGCAGATCGCCGCCAACTACATCGTCCACGCCGAGCTCGCCCCGCTGAGCAAAGCGAAGGACTTCAACAGCCTCCGCGCTGTCTTCGGCGAAACCTACCCCGACCCCGTGCGCGTCGTCTCCATCGGCGTCCCGCTCGACGATCTCATCGCCAACGCCAGCAACCCCGAGTGGCGGCAATACAGCATCGAGTTCTGCGGCGGCACGCACGTCGCGGCCACCGGAGAAATCGGTTCCTTCGCCGTCCTGAGCGAAGAAGCCGTCGCCAAGGGCGTGCGCCGCATCGTCGCCGTCACGGGTGAAAAGGCCGCCGAAGCCGCGCGCCTCGCCGATGGCATCGCCGCCAACGTCGCCCGCGCGGGGGCCCTCCCCGCCGACGAACTGCCCAAGGCCGTCGCCGCGCTGCTCACCGAGGTGGATGCCGCAAGCATCTCCGCCAGCCGCAAGACCACCCTGCGCGCCCAGATCGCCGCGCTGCAGGAGAAGGTCAAAGCCATGGGCAAGCAAGTCGCCGCCGCGATGGAACAGAAAGCCATCGCCCAGGCCCGCGCAATCGCCCAAAGCGCCCAGAACAGCAACAGCCTCGTCGTCGTCAGCCAGATCGACTGCGGCGACGACCGCCAGGCCCTGCAAAGCGCCGTCAAAGTCATCCGCGACACGCTCCCCCGCGTCGCCGTCATGCTCTTCGCCGTCGACGAAGCCGGCAAAGCCATGATGCACGCCAGCGTCCCCGACGCCGCCATCACCAAAGGCCTCAAAGCCGGCGCGTGGCTCCGCGAAGCGGCAGCAGCCATGGGCGGCAAAGGCGGCGGCAAAGACGACAACGCCCAGGGCGGCGCCCCCAACGGCCAGAACGTGAGAGACGCCATGCGCGCCGCCGAACAAGTCGCGCTGAAGGCTCTGATGTAAAGGCAGAAGACGGGAAGACAGTTCACCACAGAGACACAGAGAGCACAAAGAAAGACAGGGAAGACAGGTTCACCGCGGAGATCGCGAAGGACGCGGAATTGTGGTGCAGGCGTTGTGCTGAGCGAGCTAAAACGCAGCCGGTGGTGTGGGCTTTGAGCCTGCACACTGCCCTTGCCATCAAGCTTCAATTTGCAAGCCTGCCGCCGAAGAACCGCCGTGAAAGCGCAACACGCTCTCAAAACCGAGCGTGATGGCACATCACGCATAATGCTACCGGCCTTCGTCAAGAGGCTTGCGACCAGAACGACGCGACAGGTAGGAAGCATGCGGCGTTGCATAGCAACGTACGGTTCAATCTATGAAAGACTCTGGACCACCCGCATCCGAAGGTTTCGTCAACCACAACTTCAGGACTCCCAATTGGTACGTGCTGTTGCACGGCATCGCCCCGCCCGATTCAACACTCGTGCTCGCCCCCGGTGTCTCGATATCGCCCCTTCCCACACAGCTCACGATATTTGACTTGGCCGCTGCTGGCGACAGCGGATTACGTGCATGGGCGATGGTTGGGCAAGTAGCGGAAAGTTGCCTCTGCGAAATCGAGTCGGCCGAAGACGCTGCAGTTGCAAAGGGCTACAACGCGCTCAATCGTGCGTGGCTTGCCGCGGCGCTTCTTGTTCTGCGTGGGCACGGTCCGCTGATGCCTGTTGCGTGTAACTCCTACTCGTGGGCATTCATTGCCGCGCCACACAAGCGTCGCTCACCTGCATTTCTTGATGCGATGCGCGCACGCGGTTTGAACACGGACATCTACGGCGCTCAGAACGAACTCCCGCCATTTACCGGCGATCTCTTAGACTTCCATGCACGCATTTTGCAAGTGCGCGGCATGGTTCGCAAGTCGCCGACTGCTGACGATGCTGAATGGTGCCGAGCACACTTTGACGCATTCAACAGGCTTTGCGCAGACTCAGAGAAGTTTCGGTTCGGGCTAGAGGCTGCCATGGACTGGCGATACGCGAAGGATCATCGGATCGCGATCGCTCGAATGTGGGCCGGCATCGAGGCCATACTCAGCGTTAGTAGCGAGCTGGTGTACCGCCTCTCCACGTTCGCAGCCGCGGTCTTGTCGGAGCGAGGACCTGATCGTACGAGGATGTTCAAGCATGTGAAGGCGCTTTACTCCATCCGCAGCAAGGCCGTGCACGGCGACTCGCTGAAAGAAGAGCAGTTGGCGTCCGGCGCCGGAGATTCGTTCAAGCTTTTGTGTGATCTCTTGAATTACTGCGTGTCACAGAATCGCGTACCGACAGAAGAGGATTTGATACGCGCGCTTCTTGAATGATGTACGCGTTGATTCAGACATCCGGTCGGTGGTTGGGCTGGTCGCCCAACCTCCACCAACCGCCAACCGCCGTGGCACAGGCTGCCCGGCTTTGCGGGCTGCCTGTGCATCTTTGGCTCGCGGGCGTAGAAGGGCGTCGCCCCTCAGCGGCGACGGCGACGCGTTGCCGCGTAGAGCACCGCCATCGACGCGAGTGCGGAACCGGGTGTTGGGACCGGTTGAAGCACGAAGTTGTCGACATTCGTGCCGAAGCCCGTCTCGTTGGTAAAGATCAGCCGGTACGTCCCCGATGTCGCGAAGGTCATGTCGAGCGACTGTGGGGCAAACCCTGCGTTTCGCGGACGATCAAACTGCACTTGTCCACCCGGAAGAATGCTCGTTGAACCCTGAAGGATGTCAACACGCAGTCTCGCGCCGTTGGGGAAGTTTGAGGGCGATGCGAGAAAGTTCGCCATGTCGAATGTGAGTCGAAACGCGCCAGGGGCTGTGACGAGGAAGTCCTGATAGATAGTGGACGACGTCGCGATGTCACCAACATACAGGAACTGTCGCCCATCCGTCGGGTTCGCCCATATAGCACCGCCGCCCGTATACAGATCGTCGATCACGGCCGCGTTCTGCTGCGCGCTGGCAACAATCCATGTTCCAGGTGCGCTGCCAATGGATTGGCCGCTCGTGAAAAGTGTTGCAAAACCGGATGGAACGACTGGGTCCTCGAACGAACCATTGACAAGGAGGTTCTGCGCGTTGCTGTTCGTTGCGGCGATACCGCTCAGCAAACCAGCCATGATGGCACAGGTGGAAGTTGAGCGGAAGAGTTGATTCAACATGCCATACCTCCAGGGAGTTGAATGTTTGCGTTACAGACACCAAGACCCTCGTTGAACACGTGTGACGCCCATCGAAGTCCGCATCGAGCTTTGGCTTAACGCCGACGACGCAATCCAATCATCGCTGCACAAACAACACCAAACATCGCCGAAGGACCAGGTACGACCCCAATCTGAAACCCGTGCCAGAACTCCGCCGGACCTGCGGTAAAGCTGATGCTCGTGAATGTGCCACTGAACACGATGACGCCGTGGCCCTCAAGTCCACGCAGCACGCCCGGCGCATCGCGGAACAACGATCCGCTTGCTTGCCCGCCAAACCAACCGCTGCCCGAAGACAGAATGGTGAAATCCGCGTCGAACGTGTACGTGACTGGCACGTTGGGACGGCCAAGCGAGAGAATCGCCATGACCGGATCGACAACCGGCTGAGAGAACGTGATGGTGTTCATCAGCAGCGGTGAGGTGCTTTGGCCGTTGAGAGCGATGATGTCGCTATTGCCGTTCTCTCCGGGGCCGTTCTCAACCAGAGCAGAGCAATAGGCCGCATCGCTTCGCCAATAGTTGGTGCCGCCGCCAGATACGTTGGTTTGGCCGATGAGTTCACCGCTGTACGACACCGTGACACTCGAAGAAACTCCCGTCAAGAGTGTCCCAGACGCCGATCCGGGTACACCGATCGTCGCCGTTGACCAGTCGGTCCATGTCGCGGCACTCGCGGTCGTCACGCTTGTCGTGCCTGCAATTGCCAGTGCTGCCTTGACTGCATCCGTAAGTCGCATCGCTTTACTCCCCACCCCGCCCACGATCGACCCGTGGCGAGGAACTCGCAAGGCCGCACACTCGGGCCCCCTCAAACATGCATCACGATCTGCGGATTACCACCGAAGTGGGTAAAAATCGATAGACACCGGCCCAAGACCATGTGCACCTATGACTTAGGTATCTCTAGTCGAGTGGCTGGTGGTGGACCGAGGGCCGTTGCTCGTGGACCGATGGTCGTTGATGGTGGACCGATGGCCATTGGGCGTGGACCAACGGCGGCGGTTGGTGGACCGATGGCCACTGGTGGTGGACCGATGGTGGCCGTGCGTGGACCGATGGTGACTGCACGTGGACCAACGGCGGCCGTTGGTGGACGCGTCTGTGCCGTTGCGGACCATGAGTCGTCGCCCCCCGCCCAGCTCCGCGCGCCACTCGTTGCGCTGGCGCATCACGCCAAAAAAATGTTTGTGCGCGTGGTGACAAGCCCCAATCACGCTCTGAACGCGATGCGAACACGCAGATATGTTCTTGCGCGGTGTGCCGCGACCGCTGATGCATGCCGTGCCACCCCGCGCAGCTCTGTGCGCGGTTGATGCGTCTTGCTGTCGTGCCGTGCCACTCGCACCGACCGTGGAAGGCCATGGAGTTCGTCCACTTCTTGCGCGATGCAACGCCGTGGGTGATTGTGCGCTTATGCCGGGGAAGGGCTTGCAGCCCTTCCCCCGGCACCCCCATCCTGCTAAAGGCCTCAAAGGGCGTTTCGCTGTCTCTCGCCGGGTTGGAGGTGCAGGAGGAAGGGGCGGCCAGCCCCTTCCTCTTGCATGTGGCGCGCATGTCCTCTCGCATGCGGAAGAAGACCAGAAACAAGGTGCAGGAGATCAGAAGGGGCAGCCAGCCCCGCATGGCCTTGTCGCTTCCCTTTGCATGAGGGACGTACGTTTGGTGCCAGTGTTCCCAGCGCGGGGCACGTGCGAGAAGTGTGGTGCCATTTCCTCCGGCGCGGGGCCATTTTCTGGGGCGCGGTGCCATTACCTATTGAGCGGTGCCATTTTCTGGGGCGCGGTGCCATTACCTATTGAGCGGTGCCATTTTTTCTGGCGCGGTGCCATTGCCTGTGGCGCGGTGCCATTTTTTCGGGCGCGATGCCATTGCCAAAAATCTCGGCCACCAAATCAGCGCGCGAGTCCTCGCGCAGAACCTCAGTTATTCGGGATGCTGTGAACGAAAACGCGAACGCCGCAAGAACAGATCGCGAATCGGCCACCACCTTCCTGCGTGGCATGGCATTTGTGAAGCTTGGCAACGACGAAGGAGCATGCAACTTCTGCGCCCCGCATAGCGACAGGGGGCACGATTGAGAGACTGCCAACTTCAGACTTGAAAACCTGTGCAGTCGTCAGATACTTAAACCCGAGCGGTCAACACGTGGCCATGTACATTCGCATAAGGAGTTTGATTATGCCAAACCAATGGGAGAATTTGAAGAACAATCCAGCACTTGTCGTCGGCGGCTTCGTAATTGGCGCCTTTTGCGCGGGATTTGGAGCCTACGCCGTGCTACAAAAGGGCGTCGATGCGGGCGTGATAGCCGCACTCAACAAGCCAGGGGTGATTGACAAGCTGCCAATCGGTCCCGCTGGCCCCGAAGGCGTGGGCGCGCCCATCGGCGCGGTCATCGCGTACGCGGGCCCACTCGTCGAGAGTAAACTGCCGCCTGAGGTCGCGGCCCATTTTGAGATTTGCGACGGTGAACTCGTGACGACGCCTGGCCCGATGGCAGGCAAACGCAAGCCCGATCTTCGCGGCCGGTTCGTGCGGGGGCTGACCGTGGACGAACTCCCGCGGATGAACAGCCAGTCGAACGAGAAGGACATCACGTTCAAGCCGGAGGGAGCGAATCGCCACGATTTGTCGCACAGTCACGGTGCCGGGTCACTTGGTGTGATGTGGGCCAAAAGTGGAGGTTGGGATCACTACTTTGTCAAGACCACAACCAACGACGTCATGAACACGATGAGAGGCGGATCACCAGAAACGAGAGCCTCGAACTATCAAACCAATGAACGACTTCGGATCGACGGGCGATCTGAGTCCGAGGGTCTGGTTTTTGACAACCGCCCTGAGCATGTCGCCTTGATCTACATCATCCGTGTCAAGTAAGTGCTGAAGTTGCGCTTTTGAAACGCATCGTGCCTGTCACGGTGCGTTTATTCATTGCAAATCACACAGACAGCAAAGTCGCGCCACATGGCGGTCGATGCACCATCCGTTCCGTCGTCGGGATCGTGAACAGACTTGTTCGCGGGGCGAGGGAAAGGGTTTGTGATGCGTGGCCGGTGCATCATGCTCGCGGCACGCGTGGAACAAAGGAGTGTGAACCATGGGAAGCATCCCTAGTTCACCGCGTGAAGAAGTGCTCGCCTGGTGCGAGGCACATGTCGAGATTTTCCGCACGCAGTATGCGGGAATAGGCATCACTGCAGATCAAGGTCTGGATTTTGCGACTGCCGTCAGCGTGTTCGCGACATCACTGGGCGAGGAAGAAAAGGCCCGCATCGCGTGGGAAGCCGCTCGCGAAGCCTCACGCGGCACGTATCGCATCATGCGTCGGCAGATGACGCAGATCGTCAGCGA
The DNA here is from genome assembly GCA_035299305.1 of Phycisphaerales bacterium. Lineage (GTDB taxonomy): Bacteria > Planctomycetota > Phycisphaerae > Phycisphaerales > UBA1924 > BJHL01. The sequence goes on from DATGWV010000206.1 coordinate 6,972, forward strand.
TGTTCGCTACTACGCCCAGGATCAGGCCAATCCATCGGCCGTCTATGAACTGGCGCAGGTGCCGCCGCGGCAGGATCCCACCACGGCTCCGCCGCCCGGCCAGCCCACCAACTTGCAGGCCTCGATCGTGACGGCCACGGGCGCGATCGAACTGAAGTGGAAGAGCAACAACCCCACCGGCACCAGCGGCACCAGCTACATCATCACCCGCAAGCTGCCCACCGAGAGCGAATTCCGCTTTGTGGGTGTGACGGGCGAGCGGCGATTTGTCGACAACACCTTCATCGCCGGGCCCGACAGCGTGCAGTATCAGGTGCAGGGCCAGCGCGCCGACAGCGCGAGCCCGGTGAGCGAGATCTTCACCCTGCGCTTTGGCCGCACCGGCCCGGGCCGCGCGATGACGATTGAGCAGACCAGCAGCACGCCCGCGACCCACACGACGACATCGAGCGGCGAGAACGCTGAGGGTGCAAAGAAGAAAGTGGCGTGATCGCCGGTTGGCATGGAAGAAGGAAAACGTGATGGACGGACGCGGGTGAGACCGCGTCCGTTCTTTTTGTGTGGGCAGATGCGATGACGGGTGGTACAACTCGACCGCCAACTGAATGGCTCACCCACAGCCTTCGCGGCTCTCCATGCCGAGCGTGTGCAGCACGAAGAGCTTGATGTCACCAACCGATCTCGCCGTCACGTCTCATTTCCCCGGCACCCGTTCCATGCCGACCGCACGGTCAAAGAAGGAGCGTGCCTCGCCCTCGTACCGGACGCGCAGGCCGCTTCCCGTGCGACCATTATCCCACCAGTAGACCACCACGGTCACATACCCGTCGTGCTCCGAGGGCTCCTCGCGTCCTGCCTGCCCCAAGATGCTCTCGACCTCGCGCCGCGAGAAGCCCCGGTCACCCAAGGGGCTCCATCGCGCCAGCAGTTCGTCGCGTGCCGCGATCGACTCGCGCACCCGTGCGATTTGCTCGCTTCCGTCCGCAGCTTGCCACCATGTGTACGCCAGACGCGGGCGGTACTCCGCCGCGAGCGCGGCGATGTAAGCCGCGCGAGCTTCGTCGTACTCGCGCAGCGCCTCCGCCGCCTGCAACGAACCTGATTGGCCGTTACCCGTCAGAGCTTGCAACGCGGCCGTCGCGCGGATGAACCGATCCAGCGCATCAGCAACGGCCGCGTGACCAGCGGCGAGAGCTTCCGGGTTGGCGTCCAACTTCTCAAGCGACGCCGCTTTCACGGCAGGCGAATCCACCGCGCCTCTCGATGCGCAGCCGGGCAACCACGCTGTCGCGATCAGCAAGAGCACCACACCCTGCACCCACCACGCAGTTCTCGCTCGCATGGATTGGATCATGCTGAACTTTACCCGTGTCCGTCTGCTCGGCAGGTGGCACAAGGTCCCGTCACGCACACACTCAAGAGCTCACCCTGCAGCCTTCGCAACGATCCATGCCGAGCGCGCGTCGCACCGAGAGCTTGATGCCACCGGTCGATTCCGAGGTCACGTTTCACCCCCCCGGCACGAGTTCTATCTTGATCGCCCGGTCTTGGTTGTGGCGTGCCTCGCCTTGGTACCAGACGCGCAGGCCGCTTCCTGCGAAACCTAGGTCCCACCAGTAGACCGTCACAGTCACATACCCGTCGTGCTCCGAGGGCTCTTCGCGTCCTGCCTGCCCGAGAATGCTCTCGACCTCGCGCCGCGAGAAGCCCCAGTCACCCAAGGGGCTCCATCGTGCCAGCAGTTCGTCGCGTGCCGCGATCGACTCGCGCACCCGTGCGATTTGCTCGCTTCCGTCCGCAGCTTGCCACCATGTGTACGCCAGACGCGGGCGGTACTCCGCCGCGAGCGCGGCGATGTACGCTGCACGAGCTTCGTCGTACTCGCGCAGCGCCTCCGCCGCCTGCAACGAACCTGATTGGCCGTCACCCCTCAGAGCCCGTAACGCGGCTGTCGCGCGCACGAACCGATCCAGCGCATCAGCAACGGCCGCGTGCCCAGCGGCGAGAGCTTCCGGCTTGCCGTACAACTGCTCGAGCGACGCCGCTTTCACAACAGCCGAATTCACCGCGCGATCCGCGCCACTCGACACGCAGCCGGGCAACCACGCTGTCACGATCAGCAAGAGCGCCACACCCTGCAACGTCCACACAGTTCTCACGAGCATGGAGTGGATCATGCTGAACTTTACTCGTATCCGTCTGCTCAGCAGGTGGCACAAGGTCCCCAACCACCATCAACGGCTGCGCGCATAAAGCGAGCTTGGCGTTCACGCAATCGCTTTCATCGCGGTGTGAGCCCATCAATTCAATGACAATCCCAGTACCCATGCAGCGACTGACAGACTTGGCACTGAAATACGTACGCGCAGGGGCTTCCGCCCTTCATCACGCGATCAACTATCTCCTCCATCTCGGCCGCGCCGAAGCCAGAGTCTTGAAACATCGAGGGGATCACACCGTGCCACCGACCGCGAAGGTCAGCGGATTCGGCTTCGCCGAGGTAAACGCACGCTCGTCCGCAGCACATGAGCCAGCGATTTCCTTGCCACGTTGTAAAGCCGGGCGTGAGGCCTTCCACCATCCGCCGATCTTCGATCGTCATCTGCGGGGTCGAAGGCAGCAGGGGATAGATCGTTGCGTCATTCAATGCGATGCCGCGATCACATGCCGAGCCGTCCGCGATGCACCAAGGGCAGATTGTCATCCTGTCTGATGAGCCATATTGAGGCCCAGTGTAGATACATCCGCGCTGTAGACCGCAGATCCCGCACGCAACTTCCGAAGGTCCGATGACACCCTCACGAACCGGGTCAACGAATAGCGGGAACATCGGGAGTTGACTCATGCAGAAATCGTACATCAATCGAAACGGCGCCGTGTTGGCGACCGGCGACCTTCCGGGCGAATCAGGGCTTGGTGCGAGTGGGCACGGGCGTTGCAGAAGGCGGCATCGCCCGCCCAAAAAACTCCAGCGTCGCCGCAAGCGTGCGTTGCAGCTCCACGCCGCCCCAGCCGTGCCCCGCGCCCACGATTGTCTCCACGCGCCCAGGCACGCCGTGCTTCGCCATCGCTTCCGCCATCAGCGGCCCTTGCGTCGGCGGAATCAGCGGATCAGCCGTGCCCAGAAACAGAAGCATCGGCGCATCGCCGTTACTGACATACGTCAAGGGCGACGCCTGCTGGCACTTGGCCGTGCGCTCCGCCGCCGGCGTCTGCGGCGTGAGTTGCAGAAACGTGTCCACGATCTGCTTGGCCTCAGGCGAAATGTCCGCCGCATCGAGCTTCACCGGCCCAACCACCGACACCGCCGCCTGCACCTTCGCGCTGGGCTGCGGCCCTTTCGCGATGGTCACAGGATCATCCGCAGCGAGCTCGATGCCCAGCCCATCGCCCGCATCACCCACCGCCAGCATCATCGCAAGATGCGCACCCGCACTAAACCCCATCGCGCCGATGCGGCTGGGATCAATGCCATACTCACTGGCGTGATTGCGAAGGAAGCGAACCGCATCCGCGCAATCCACGATCTGCGCGGGCCACGCATGCTGTGGCGCAAGTCGATACGACACCGCCGCCGCCACGTGCCCGCCGCCCTCGCGCGATGCGAAGAACTTCGCGAACTTCTCGACATCTTCGCGTCGTCCACCCGCCCAGCCCCCGCCGTGAATGACCACAACACAAGGCCGCAGCGAAGTGTCCCCTTCGGCTCGCGCGGGCAGCGCAAGGTCAAGCTTGAGTTCAAGCTTTTGGTCAAGCTTCTGTTCAGGCGCATCCGCATCGCGCTGCTCCGCGCCCGGCTTGCTCAACGTGCGCGTGGCATACACGATTCCCTTCGTGTACGACGGCTCAGCCTGCGCCGTGGGCGTCGCCCCAGCCGCGCTCGAAGCAGGCATCACCGCGCGAGCATCGGACGCAGCCGTCTCCGCCGGTTGTGCCATCGCCGCCGCATGCATCATCATCGCAACAACGAACGCGGCAACGGGGCGCTTCAACACGTTTCGCATCACCAGCCTCCTGTGCAACGCCACATCGTACTCGACAGCGCAACGCCGCTAAGCAGACGCAATTGCATAGGTATGCGCCCGCACACTCATCACACGTTACCGCAGCGGACCCACGCGCGGAAAGCCCCATTCGTCATCGCCGTTGCACCTGCTCACCTCCCCACCTGCTCACCTGCTCACTTTCCCGACAATCCCATTCACCCGCTCAGTCGTCACCACCAGCGCCAGCAACGGCAGGTGGCACAGCCGCACCAACTACCCACTTCCATGCCCCAGCCATCCACCTTCACCGCTGTCTCCGCCGAGCGAGCAGTACTCAGATCGCGTGAAGACATTTCCCTTCCGCATCGCGATTCAGCACGTCGCTTACTCTTGCATAGTTCTGGCGAACCGTGATGGCATGCGTGTGATGTTCTGACATGGACCCCAATGCACTCCAGTCTGCGGCGCTTCAACCACCACAGTTTTTCACGTGGTCGGATTGCACAGATTACACGAGGGGCATCGCGAAGTTTGAGTGTCTTTTCTTCAGGACGGCGTCGCGCAACTGTCCCGCGTGTGGACGCAGAATCGAGGAAACTCGCGGCCCCGGCCATGCGCGCGTCGTGGGGGGCACCGTGTGGCCCGACTTCGTCGCTCCCGACGACAACAACCGTGTCCTTCCCTGCGTCTCCGCTCGTGTTGTCGAGGGACTTCACAAAGCCGGCATCGGATCATTTGAGGCATTGCCTGTCGAGATCGAGAACAAGGCCCGCAAACTCGGGCCCCCGCCATGGGAGTACTTCGGGCTGGTCATCGCCAGAACGGCTCGGTGTGATGAAGCCAAGTCCGGCGCAGTCGCACCGCCCGTGGAGTGTCAAACGTGCGGCAAGCGTTCAACGCCGCCAGGTTGGAAGTTCGTTGTTCCACGCAGGGCGGTGCTTGAAAAGGACGGCTGGAAAGGTCAGGATCTCTTCAAGTTCGCGAACATCGGGCCGAGCGATGTCGCATTCTGCACGCGCCGGGTGCTGGAACTCGCTCGAGCGGAACGCTGGACGAATTGTCGTTTCGTGCCCGTCGATGTTGATCAGATCGAGTGTTGCACCTGGAAGGGCATCGACTATCTCGGCAAGCAGTGGCCCCCGCGCTGGTATCCGATACCTGCAGAGATCATGATCGCAGGCGGCGCGCACTTCTGCGACGACGGAACAACCCTTGCCAACGCGTTCACCTTGAAGAGACTGCGCGAAGACGGGTCACTGGAAGTGATCTGGGATGTTCCTGCAACAACCTACCCGCCGCGAAGGTAACCACTCGGCACACCCGCACGCGACCGTCTTCGCTCCCAGCTTGCAAAATCGCTGAAACATCGTGCATCGCAAAGGCAGACTTGTGGACCACAAGTGACGCCAGCGCTCACTTGTTCGCAACAGTTCCATTCACACGCTCCGTCATCACCACCATTGTCACCACCAGCGCCAGCAACACCCACGGATACACCGCGATATCCGTCCGCTCCGCAAGCACGCCAAACGCCGGCGGCACCAGCGTCGAGCCCGTATACGCGCACGCCATCTGCACACCCATCAACGCCTGCGAGTTCGCCGCGCCAAAGTGTGTGGGTGTCGCATGCAGTAAGCTTGGATAGATCGGCGCGCACCCCACACCCACCAGCACCAGCCCCGCCAGCGTCACTGCGTCAACCTGCGCAAGCAGCAGCAACGCCACGCCCACCAGCGCACACACCTGCCCGCCACGCACCATGTTGCGATTGCCAAATCGATCCGCGACAAATCCCAGCGCAAATCGCCCCAGCGTGATGCCCACATAGAAGTACGCCGCCCACGTCGCCGCACTCTTGGCTTCAATCCCGCGATGCAGCTGCATGTAGCTGCTCGCCCACATCCCCGCCGTCGATTCAATCGCGCAGTAGCAGAAAAACGCCACCAGCACAGGCCGCACCCCGCGAATGCGCAACGCCTCACGCACCGGCACAACCTGCTGCGGCACAGACTCCGCCGTCGCTGCGTGCGCCCGCTTCCACATGGGCAGCGTCAGCAGCAGACTCGCGCACATCACCACCTGCACCGCTCCCAAGGTCGCATACCCGCTGTTCCAACTGTGCCCGTGCGTCAGCAGATAACCCATGACCGCCGGCCCCGTCGCCGCGCCCACGCCCCACGAAAAGTGAATCCAGCTCATGTGCCGCGACTTGTAATGCAGCGCGACAAAGTTGTTGAGCGCCGCATCAATGCTTCCCGCGCCAAGCCCATAAGGCACCGCCCACAAACACAACTGCCAGAACGAAGACGACGTCGCAAACCCAAACAGCGCGAGCGCCGTGAGCGCAGTGCACCCTATCGTCACCGGCCCGGTTCCGAATCGCGCCACCAGACGCTGACTTTGCAGACTCGATACCACCGTCCCCGCCGACATCAGCACGCTCAGCATCCCCGCGTACGACAGCGGCACACCCATCTCCGCCCGCATCGCAGGCCAGGCCGATCCAAGCACCACATCTGGCAAGCCCATGCTGATAAACGCCAGATAAATCACCCCGATCAAAAGCGAAGGCATGGCCACAGCATACTGGCTGCCATATCGCATATCAACGCAGCAAGTCATCATCCCCGCACTTGCGGTATGTGACCGCTGCTACCCACGCAATTCCCAGCACGCCCAAGGAACCGGCGAAGCCGAATCTTATGAACGCCCGTGCTTCATGGTTCATCAACGTGCGACCTCATTGCAGGCAGCTTGCGGCCCACACCGCACTCGCATCACCCGCCCCGCACGACTCACGGATTCGTCCTGCCTGCGCATCTTGCCTCGCCTTACCCACTACCTTCCTCGCATGTTCTGGACCGCCGCCTCGCTCGCTCATCTCCTCGCCGCTCGCTGGCTCACGCCCGCCACCGACTTTCCCCTCACGCCCGGCGTCTGCACCGACACGCGTGCCATCGCGCCCGGCAAGCTCTTCATCGCCCTGCGAGGCGAAAAGCACGACGCTCACAACTTCCTCGCGCACGCCATCACCGGCGGCGCGCCCTTGCTGCTCATCGACCGCGAAGAGGCCTTCACGCGCATCCACGCCGACGCATCGCTGGGTCGCGCCCACGTCCTGCTCGTCCCCGACACCGCCGCCGCCCTGCTCACGCTCGCCAAGGCCTATCGCACATACCTGGGCACGCTGGGCGCCACCTTCATCGCCGTCGGCGGCAGCAACGGCAAGACTTCCACCGTCCGCATGCTCCACGCCGCCTTGTCCCAATCGCTGCGAGGCAGCAGCTCGCAAAAGAGTTTCAACAACGCCATCGGCGTTCCCCTCACCATCCTCGCCGCACGCGAAGACGATCAGTTCGTCATCTGCGAAGTCGGCACCAACGCACCAGGCGAACTCGAACCCCTCTCGCGCGTCGTCCAGCCCGACATCGTCGTCTTCACCAGCCTGGGCCGCGAACACCTCGAGGGCCTGGGCTCCCTCCAAGGCGTCGCCGATGAAGAAGCCCGCCTCGTGACCGGCATCAAACCACACGGCACCATCATCGCGCCCCGCGATGGCGACGCATCACTCCTACTCGCCAGCATTCGCACCACCCTCGCCGCTGAAGCCAAGCCCGCAACCATCATCACCTTCGGCACCACCCCCACCGCCGACATCGCCATCGCCTCACGCACGCAAACCTTCGACGGCCTGCGCTGCACGCTCGCAGATGGCCTCACCTTCTCGCTCCCCGTGCTGGGCCTGCACAACGCCACCAACGCCGCTGCCACCCTCGCCGCGACGCGCACGCTCCGCGTGCCCGACTTCCTCGCCTGCCAAGGCCTCGCGAGCGTCCACCCGCCCGCGATGCGACTCGAGCGCCACACGATCCCCACCGCGCAAGGCCCCATCCGCGTCATCAACGACGCCTACAACGCCAACCCCGACTCCATGCTCGCCGCCATCGCGACGCTGCGCGAGATCGCCGACCAATCCGCCCCCACGCGCCTCGTCTTCGTCTTGGGCGACATGCTCGAACTGGGCGCCCACGCACCCGCCAGCCACAACGAAGTCATCGCCGCCGCCCTCGCCGCCAAGCCCGATGCTCTCCACTTGCTGGGCCCGCTCATGACAACCGCCGCCCAAGGCCTCGCGACCACCAGCACCACGACCACCTACCCCGCCACCACTCTCGAAGCGTGCGAAGCCATCGCCGCCACCCTCCACGCGGGCGACCTCGTCCTCCTCAAAGGCTCCCGCGGCACCGCCGTCGAACGCGTCCTCAAAGCCCTGCAATCCCGCCACGCCGCACAGAACTCGCTCACATAAGGCGCGATCACCACCAAGACGCAAAGAAAGACAATGAAGCTCACCGCGGAGCACGCGGAGAGCGCGGAGATAAAGACAGAGTGCAAGACAGAGAAGAGAGGGTTCAAGACAGGAATGCATCGGTGCAAGACAGAGACGCGAGTCTTCAACACACGACACCACGCGTCCACCACAGCAACGCACACACACAAATGAAAAAGGCAGGCGTTGCGACCGGGCATTAACCCAACCACAACTCCTGCCTTTCCTCTGCGCTCTCCGCGATCTCCGCGGTGAACCTGCCTTTACGCCGCCACCTTCTCCGCTGCCGCGTTGGTCACATTCAGCCCGCCCGGCGTGTCCGTGCCAAACTGCACCGTGATCGCATCACTCATCAGCCCCACGCTCGTGCCGCGTGAGCCCTGCATGACATACTGCACGCCGCTCGCCGCCGCGGCGGTCGGGACGGTGCCATCGACAAACGTCATGCGGCGCGACTGAGTCGTGCTGCCGCTGGTCCCGCCGATGGGCGAGAAATTCGCCTGCCCCGGCAGCTTGCGGAAGACATTGAAAAACACGCCGCTGCTCGCCGCCGCGTTCTCGCTGTCCCACGTCAACTGCACCGCACCCGTCGCGAGCAGAGTCACGACGATGTTGGTGGGCTTGCCCGGCAACGGCAACGGCGCGGGCTGACTTGGCGGCGGAATCTGGGCCAGCGCGTACACACCATCGGGATCAGCCTGCGCCTCCGCGTACGTCTTGATCGACCGCAGCACCGCCGCCGCCACGACCTTCATCTGATTCGCTTCCGACTTCATCTCGACCGTCGCCGCCTTGCTCGCCTCGCGAGCCTTCAGAGCGTTGTCATACGCGACGCGGGCTTCCTCCGTCGCGGCGGTCAACGCTGCCGCTTGCGCCGTCGTGATGCCCAGCCCAGCGATGTTCGCTGCCCACACAGGAGCGTGCGACTCACAGAATTCAATCTGGCCGATGATGCTTTCCGGTAGAACCGTCATGGTGAATCTCCACGCGCTCGTCGCGCAATGTTGCTCGCAACCCGAGCAAGTTCCCTTGCAGCCCACGAAAAACCGCAGTAGACTGCCCCCCGCCAACACGCTCACGCGAGCATCGCCGCCGAGGCCAAGACTCCATCGCCCGAACATGACGGTCACTTGAACGAGAGGAAAAAACATGCCCACGAATGTCAAAAACCACCGCCCGTACGGAGAAAACTGGCCCTCGAACGGAACAAACGGGGCCTCGTATGGAACAAACGGGCCCTCGAATGGAGCAAACGGGGGCTCGTATGGAACAAACTGGCCCTCGTATGGAGCAAACGGGTGCTCGTATGGAATGTTTCGGGGCGCAAACGAAGCCCCAAACTGCCTGAATGGAGTCATCGACTCTGTGAACAGAAGGAATGACAACACGATCCACACCGTCCCTGTCGCCAACGAGTCAGCTAACGCGGATTCGGCTGCCGCTGCGAAACAGACCGGAACGACTGCACGGAGGGGCAGATGCTTCGGTTTGCGTTCTCGTACACGTTTGCCATTGTCGCGAGCGAGAGTTGGCGTGTTTGTCGGGTGCTCGACGCCGATCCGCTGGGCGGTGGCGACAGTCTTGTGTATTGTCGGAATCTTCGTTCGCCCCTCGATCGCGCAGTGCGTTTCATGCACCCCGAACGTGTTCAGCGCGCAACAGGGGTTGCCGGACGACGCCTGCTGGCGAACGGGCGGATACGGCGGAGAGATCCAGTCAATCGTGAATGCCGGAACGGCGTATCGCCTTGAGTCGACCTCCGGCACTGGCGATCTGTCCAGGGGCGTTGAGATTCGCTCCCGAAACGTCGCTGCCTTTTCATGGACGGATGGACAGTCTTATGAAACGAGGATGAGAGCGATCTCGGGCGGGTCCGGATTCGGGCCCGGCTTTCGCACACCCGGCTACATCATCGCGTTTGATAGCGAGAGCCGAAACGTGAGTCTCTGGATCGCTCCTAATCGCGTGACGCTGAGTACGGAGGGAAATGTCAGTCAGGGGCCGGGGACAGCGATTTACAACATGGATGCCGCGTCCGACTTTCACACGTACCGGGTCGAGACTGACGCGGTGGGTGCCCGTCTGTTGATCGACGGCGTGCAACGTTTGAGCGTCCCGTACACCAATTCGGACACCCGATGGACGAACAGTTTCGCGTGGGGCAATCATGGCGAACCCGCGTGGGTCGGGCAAGATCGCATTCAGATTACCGAATGGGAACGTGTCCAGTTCAACGTCAATCCGCAAACGACCGAATGTGCAAACTGTGCGGAGCGGTCTTTTACGGCACTACGAGGCCTTCCTGGTGGCCAGTGTTGGACGGTCGCGGCTTCCAGTGGTAGTTCCGTGACACTCGCATGCAATCAACTGGAGTTGAATTCTCCCACGGATGGGGTGAGCTTCACGCGCACGACGTCGCCGTTTCGCTGGGCGGATGGACAAACAATGGAAGCGACTCTCCGGGTGACGAGTGGTGGCGTTGCCAACATCGGCGGTGCGTTACGCGCGGCGGCTTACATTAACATGGTTGATTCACAGGGGCAGTATGTTGGACTGGGGATTGGGACAACGAGTCTGTTCTTGAGTACCGCATACAACTACCAAGTAGGCGTCGGCACTGCGCAGTTGCCGTTTGACGCCGCGGGAGCGTTCCATACTTACAGAGTCGTGACCGATCAACAGGGTGCGAGGTTGCTTATCGACGGAGTGGAGCGACTAAGAGTTCCATACGGGCAAATCATCCCTGCGTTCTCGAATGTCGTGTTGTGGGGACAGGAAGTTCGCCAGAACTGGATCGCCGCTTCACAATGGCGAACATTCCGATTTTCGAGTGTCTCAAGTCCGGACTCGGTGACCATCTGCCCATCTGATGGTGCGGTCTTTCGAATTGTGGCGAGTGGGGTGACCAATGCGTCAGTCCGGTGGCAGGTGGATCGAGCCGCCTCCGGAGTTTGGGAGAATCTATTTGACGGCGCACTCGAGAACGTGGGGGCGGTCATCGGTGCGGCCACTCCAACCCTGACGATTGGGGCTCTAACGCCGGGACTCAATGTTCATGTCCGTGCGGTAGTGATTCGGGCATGTGGCCAGACGGCGAGTGCCCCGGCGAATTTGATCGTGCTTCCAACCGATGCTGAAGCGTGCACCGCGTGCGACGCTATCGACTTCAACAACAACAGTGTCTTTCCGGAGGACCAAGACGTCATCGATCTCTTCAACGTCCTCGCAGGCGGCGACTGCAGCACCGGCCCGGGCCTGTGCAACGACATCGACTTCAACAACAACGGCGTCTTCCCCGAGGACCAGGATGTGATTGACTTCTTCAACGTCCTGTCGGGCGGGACGTGTCCGTAAATGGCCAAAGAGCCAAATTTCCAAATGGCCAAATGAAGGCAAGTGAACAGGCGCGCGGCAACCACCCGCGCGCCTGTCTTCATTTGGCCAGTTGGCCATTTGACCATTGAGCCATTTGCCCCTCCCCTCCCCTCCGCGTTCTCCGCGTGCTCCGCGATGAACTTGTGTCTTCGCGGTTTCATCGCGGGCCGGGGCGGGGGCGTTTACGCCAGGCCCAGCTGCACTTCCACGCCTTCCACCACGATGTGGAGGATGAGCATGTGGAGTTCCTGGATGCGGTCGGCGGTTGCGCCGGGGGCGATGATGCACGCATCGGCGGCGGTTTTCAGTTCGCCGCCGGTCTTGCCGAGGAGGGCCCAGGACTTCATGCCGCGGGTGTGGGCGGCTTTGGCGGCGCGGACGCAGTTGGGGCTGTTTCCGCTGGTCGAAAGGATGATGAGCGTGTCGCCCGCCGTGCCCAAGGCTTCGACCCAGCGCGAGAAGATGTGCTCGAAGCCGTAGTCGTTGGCGACGCAGGTGAGGTGGCCCGCGTCGTTGCATGCAAGTGCGGGCAGGGGGCGGCGATCGTTGCGGAAGCGGCCTGTCAATTCCTCGGCGAAGTGAGCCGCGTCGCACATGCTGCCGCCGTTGCCGACGATGAGCACCTTGTTGCCGCGTGCAAACGTCGCGGCGATGTCCGCGACAAAGCTGTTCACCAGCGCGACCTGTGCGGGCGAGGCGAGCAGCTCTTCAAGAGCGATGTGAGCGGCACGGAGACTGGAGGTGGCGTCGAACATGGTGGGGAGCAGGGACGGAGGCACGGGGGCACGGAGGCACGAAGGGGCGGGAAATGACTACTTCTTGGCGGGGTCGGTGGGAGTTGTGGCGGGAGCGGCGTCGGTGGCGGGCT
>DATGWV010000207.1:0-5493 GCA_035299305.1 Phycisphaerales bacterium
ACATCCGTACCGGCCGCAGGTCGCGACCTGCTCATCGAGCGCACTCTTGCCCGCGTCGAAGCCGCTCGCTCGCAAACCAGCCGAGTCGCGGCTCTTGCCGAAACACCTTCGCGTCGAGCTACTTGGCGCTGGGCCGATTTCGTCAGCGTCGCCGCGACGCTGCTCGTCGGTGTATCTGTGCTGTGGCCGCTCATGGGCGCATGGAGCAAGCGCGCCAGCCGCGTGAACTGCGCGGGCAACATGAATAGCGTGGCCCAGGCCATGGGCATCTACACGGGCGATCAACGCGGCAGCCTGCCCATGGCCAGTGCGAGTCTCGCCGGTCTGCCCTGGTGGGAAACTGGCAAGAACGTGGAGCACAGCAACTCCGCCAATCTCTTCACGCTCCGCCGCGCGAATTACGCAACGCTCGAGCAGCTTCGCTGTGGCGGCAACCGCCATTGCAGTGGCGAGGATCTGCCGCAGGACGCACGCGACTGGAAGAACATCAACGACGTTTCGTATTCGTACTTCGTCATGTTCGCGGATCGTCGCCCGCAGTGGAGTGATCCGAGTTCGACGGTCGTGCTCGCGGACGCGTCCCCCGTCGTTCGCCGTGCCATCGTGGGCAACGTGATCTACGGGAACGAGAATTCGTGGAATCACGCAGGCGAAGGCCAGTGGGCCCTTCGGATTGACGGTTCGGCGATCTGGCTCCGTACGCCATACCACACTGCCAGCAACGGCCAGCCCGACAATATCTGGCTGCCCGCCAACATCGAGGAAGCACTCGCCGCGAGCGAGCGGCAGTGGCGTGAAACCGGCTCAACTGACCCCGTGCGCGTCCGTTCACGCCGCGACGCAGCCGACGCGCGTGCTAGTTTTACGTTGCAAGGCCGCGAATCACCTCGCGGTGCCGACGACACGTTCCTCGGGCCGTGATGGTTTCGGCGATGCAGGTTCTCATATCAGGTGCAACCATCGCACAGCCGATTCGTCGCGTCTTCAGCCTTCCACTGGCACGATTTCGCCCAGCACTTTCGCCATTTGCCGCGCTTCGTCGTTCATGAAGAGTCGGTACACCGTTCCACTTCGCACGACAACGCCCGAGACTTTCTTGCCCTGCGCGTCCGTGCCTGCATCCGCGATCTCGCCCACCGCCACAACGTCTAGCGGCGCGCCAGCAATCGACCGCAGCGTGATCGTCGCGACACTCGTTACTCCGGCTGGTGCAGATGTCAGCACCTTGTCCGCGGGCGTTTCGCAAAGTTGCCGCAGCGTTGAGATCGCAAACGCCGCCTGCACACTGCTCGCCGCTTGTGCGCTCGCGGTGCCGCGGGTCATGTTCCACCCCTGCTCACGCCGCGTCAAAATCGCATCATTGGCGGCGGGTTTCGTCACAGGCTCGAGCTTTGCCGCCGTCACGCAACTATCGCAGCGAGCCAGCAGTATCGATCCGACGTCGGGCGCAGGCACCTGCGTCGCACGCAGCGCGATATAGCTGGTGCTGTCCGCAACCAAACTCGTCATCGCGTCGCGCGACACCGTCATGATCTGCGGCCCCCACAGCACACTGCTTCCGTCCTTCGCGATGACACTCGCGAAGAAAGCGTTGCCGCTCGCATCGGACGCCGCTCCCAGCGTCAATTCCTGCTCGATGACTCGTGCTGCGCCGCCAGCGACCGGCGCTGGCACATTCGTCACAACGCGCACAACAGCAGTTGGACTGTCAAGCCCCGTGTTTTCACGCGTCGTCGCGTCGTCAAGTATGCGCGTTGCAGTCAGCCGAGCGACGCCCTGCAAAAGTGCGTCGACACGAGCTCGCTCTGCAGGTGCGACGACGGGCGTGGTCAACGTCCATCGTTCCTGGAGTCGCGCGAGTTCCAGCCGCCGACCTGAGGCATCAACGACCACACGTGCCGGCTGCCCTGACAGCGTCGCAACCGGCTGCTGTGATCGCCATGCAGCGAGCGAGTCACGCGTGAAGAGGGTCGCAAGGCCCGCCTCCGCAAGCCGCGTGATCTTGCTGCCCTCTTCGAACACGGCTACACGTCCGCCCACAGCCGTCGGCGCGATGTGCAGCACAATCGCCTCGCCGTCGCGCTTGAGCTTGACAACGGTCGCGCCGCTTGGCGCCGTCGTCGCGCTGTCGACAGGCTGCCGCGTCAACTGCGATACCAGCCGCAGAAGCCCGCGCACCTGTGCATCACCAGCGGGCCAGACACGTCCATTCTCCCGCAAAAGCCACACATCCAGCGCGTCGTCACGAGTGATCGTCGTACTGGGTTCACGTGCGCCGGCGGGCGTCACCGAAACTTCGCGGATCGTGGTCGTATCGAGGGTCGCGACTGCATCCGTCAGCACCTGCTGCGGTGCCTGTCGCGGCGTCAGCGCGAAAAACGTGACGACAGCAAGCAGCAGCGTGAAGACAAGCGACGCGATAGCGATGCGTGGCGACATGCGACAACGGTATGACTACATCAGCGAAATCGGATCGACATCCACCGCGGTCGTGTTGTCGCTCTTCAGCAGCCCGCTCTTGCGCACCCGGGTCAGCACATCACGCAGCAGCGTCGCGTTCGCGGCGTTCACGTCAATCCCAAAACGAAAGTGCTTCGCGACACGCGCGATCGCGCACGGCGCAGGCCCGCTGACGACAATGCCATCAGCCGAAATGGCCGCGGCATGCTCGCGCAGCGCTGCTGCGACCTCGTCAGCATGCTGTTTCGCTTTGCTCGCTTGCTCATCGCGACACACAACACGTGCCATCCGCGTAAATGGCGGCAAACCGACGTTCTTCCGTGTGACAAGCTCCTCGTGTGCAAAGCTCACATAATCATGCGCAGCGGCGTGACGAATCGCACTCACATGCGGGCAGTACGTCTGAATGACAACGCGTCCGGCATCGCTGGCGCGTCCGGCTCGCCCTGCCGCTTGGCTCACAAGCTGAAACGTCCGTTCACTCGCGCGAAAGTCCGGAATGTTCAACGCCGTATCCGCATCAACGATGCCCACGAGCGTGACGCCTGGAAAATCAAGCCCCTTCGCGATCATCTGTGTGCCCACCAACACCCGCGCATGCCCGGCGGCGAACTTGCCCAGCGTGTCGAAGTACTCACGCGCACTGTGCATGGTGTCGCTGTCCACACGCAGGAGCGTGGTGCCATCGCGCAGTCCCATCGCCGCGAACTTGCGCTCGACTTCTTCAGTCAGTCGCTGTGTGCCGCCCGCGATGCTCGCCAGCGGCTTGCCGCAGGTTGGGCACATCTTGGGAACGACCTGCTCCAACTGACAATGGTGGCACTTTACGACATTGCCTGCGGGCGACAAGCTGTCACGATGCATGACGAGGGCACTATCGCAGTCCTCGCACATGACAACGAAGCCGCAGGCAGGCGTCGGGCACGACAGGTAATACGCAAATCCACGACGGTTGAGCAGCAACATCGCTTGCTTGCCTTCGCTCAGCGTGCGCTCCAGCTCCTTCTCCAGTGTCGGGCCCAGCAGATGCTGCTCGCGCGGATTGAACATCGCGTCACGCGCCCGTAGCTTCCGCTCTTCTCGCATGTCGACTACGCGCGTTGGTGGCAGCGCTCCGCCCGCCACGCGCTCGGTCAGTTCCCACAGTGTGTACTTCGGCGGCTTCCCGTCCCGCGGCGTCGCGTGCACATAGCTCTCAAGGCTCGGCGTCGCACTTCCAAGCACCACGCACGCGCTAATGCCGTGCGCGAGCTTGATCGCAACATCGCGAGCGTTGTATCGCGGCAACTGATCTTGCTTGTAGCTGCCATCGTGCTCTTCGTCGACGATGATGAGCGAGAGATCTCGCACTGGGGCAAAGATCGCGCTGCGTGCACCCACAATCACGCTCGCTTCGCCCGTCCGCACGCGTTCCCACTCACGATGTCGCTGCGACGCCGTCAATCCCGAGTGCAATACCGCCACGCGAGCAGGCCCGAATCGAGATACAAAGCGCTGGCTTGTTTGTGGTGTCAGTGCGATTTCCGGCACGAGCACAATCGCGCCTTTGCCCGCTTCAAGCACGCGCGCGATAAGCCGCAGATATACCTCCGTCTTGCCGCTTCCTGTCACGCCCCGAATGAGATGGACACCGAACGTGCCAATGCTTGGCGCGATTCCGTCGATCACGCGCTGCTGCTGCACTGTCGGTGTCGGCACGTTCGTGCTCGTCGCTTCAGTAAAGCCAGGCAACGCCCCCGCACGCACCGTCGACGCTTCTTCGAGCGTGAGCAATCCCGAAGCGGCGAGCTTCTCCAGAGTCTTCACACTCGCGATGCCCGTTGCTTCAAGCAACGCCGGCGCTAGCATGGGCAAGGCATCGCGGCGCATTGCTCCCATCGCCGCCCAAGCCTTCTTGCTAGCTCGCGTCAAAGTTGCTGCGATCGCCGGTTCTTCGCCGCTGTGTGACTTACTTCCCCAGCCCACGCGCAACACCGTTCGCTCGCCGGTGCGTTTCTTCACGGCTGCAGGCAGCATGCTCGCAATCACCATCCCCAGCGGGCACACGTAATAGCCACTCATCCATCGCGCGAGTTCGAGCAGTCGCGGATGCAGTGCTGGCCCCAAGTACGTGTCAATCGCCTTTACGCCGCGCATGCCTCGCGCGAACTGGCCATCACCGACGGCGACAACAGTCGCGCCAACCGTCTTTCCCGTCTTCCCCAGCGGCACTTCAACTCGATCACCCACGCTCGCCCGCATGCCATCGGGCAGTCGATACGTCAGCCCTTCATCCGCCGAGTCGCCAAACTGCGCGATACCGCGATCAACCACCACGCGCACAAACGTGCCCTCGGGCAGTGGTTCAGGCGCGATAGGTTGCGAAGCGAACAAAGACATCACGCCACGGTACGTGTCGACTCGCGTCTTCGCGTTCTACGCTTGCCTCTTGCCGCAACCGCCCCGCAAACCCGCACTTCTCTTCACCGCCTTCGAACCGAGCGGCGACGATCATGCCAGCGCGGTCATCGCAGAGCTCAAACGCCGTGACCCCACGCATCCGATCTTTGCGTGGGGCGGGCCGAAGATGCACCGCGCAGGCGCCACAATCATCGAGCGTACCGGCGACGACGCCGTCATGGGCATGCCCGGTGCCGCGAAGATCATCGAGCACTATCGCATCAACAAACGCATCGAAGCATGGCTCAGTGAGAACGCACGGAGCGACACGCCGGTCGTCGCGCACATTCCTGTGGATTCCCCCGCCGCCAATGGGCCCATCTGCGACATTACGAAAGCCGCCAGTAAGAAGGTGATTCACCTCGTCGCGCCGCAAGTGTGGGCGTGGGGCCGTTGGCGCATCCACAAGCTTCGCCGACGCACCGACATGCTGCTGTGCATGTTGCCCTTTGAAATCGAGTTCTTCAAGCAGCGCAACGTCCCCGCGCGATTCATCGGCCACTTTCTGTTCGATCACGCGATCGATACGCAAGCTGTCGATATGCGTGCCGCAGCATTTGGAGACGGCCGGCCCCGCATTGCGATGATGCCGGG
>DATGWV010000208.1:0-3138 GCA_035299305.1 Phycisphaerales bacterium
AATGCATGTATGTTCTTCCGTGAGTCGCTGGGCAGCCGCCGATCAATCTCCGTCGGATCAAGCCCCTCGCTGCGCAACTGCTTCACCAGCTCGGCGTGCTCGTCATAGAACGCCTGCTTCGCGTCCAGCATCTCGCCGCGATATTGCGGCGTGACGTCGCTCACCCAGTCCACCGCGCCCGTCTGAAACGCCAGCACCTGCGCATTGCCATCCTGCACACTCGGAATCGCGATGCTGCGAATCTTGAGTGCCGCTCGATTCCAGTAGTGCTGATTCTGCTCAAACCGCATGTCGCGCTTGAATCGCCACGTCACCAGTTCAAACGGCCCGTTCGTCACCAGCTTCGGAGGCTTCGTCCAGTCTGGCCGCGTCTTGAGCACGCCCGTCACCGGATCAACACTCGTGTGCGCCTCCACCAGCGGCGGATACACCGGGTAAAACGGCGCGAAACTCGTCAGATCAAGAAAGTACGGAACAGGCCGCTCGAGCGTCACCTGCAGCGTGCGATCATCCATCACCTTCACACCAACGAGCTCATCAAACTTCGCCTTCGTCTCCTCCCACAGCGCCAGCGCCGCCAGCCGCCGCGCCTCTCCCTGCTCGCCGCGCTGCGCAAACGCCTTGATCGCCGCCGTGCGCCACGCGATGAACTCCTGCCCGCCGTCAATCAGCGCGAACAGCTTGATGTAATCCCCCGCCAAGTCAGGCATCATGCTCCGCCGCCAACTGAACTGAAAGTCCCGCGCTATCACCGCGTCGCCATTGGACCACTTCGCATCGGCACGCAAATGAAACGTGTACACGCGTCCATCCGCCGACACATCCCACCGCTCCGCCACCGCTGGCTGCTTCGCATAGTCCTTGCTGAAAATGTCATTGCGCGTCAACCCCTCATACACGATTCGAGCCACTCGCAAATCCTGCATCCACGAGATCGTCGCAAGATCAAGCGTGCTCACATCGCCGCGATTGATAAACGTGAAGTCCGCCTTGGGCGCGGGCTTGTCCAGCGCAAGCAAACCCACCAGCAGCGCAACCAGCAGAACAATCGGCAACAGCAGTCGACGCACGGTTGGCCTCCATCACAATCATGCAAACGTATCGCCATAATGTTCAACATGATTCTCTACGCCGCGGCTGATCTCATCTGGGCCAGCAAAATCAAAGCCACCGCCGACGCCATGGGCCTCGCCGCCCGCCCCGTCCGCACCATGGAGATGCTCGAGGCTCGCCTCGCCGACACGCCTGAAATCAAAGCTCTGCTCGTCGATCTTGACAAAGGCCAGGAAGGCCTCGACCTCATCGCCCGCCTGCGCGACGCCGCCAAAGGCGCCGGCCCGCGCGAACGCGCCATCCGCGTCCTCGCATGGGGCCCGCACGTCGCCAAAGACCTGCTGCAAGCCGCTCGTGACGTCGGCGCCAACGACATCATGACACGCGGCAGCTTCGATGCGCACATGGAAGAAACGCTGCTGACCCTCACCGGTCGCAGCTGATCGCACACACCCACATCACGACACCGCGCCCCACAAATCATCCGAAAGCTCGCACGTTTTCGCATCCGTACCCGCCGGTTTTCTGTACACTGCTTCGCGTGGGAAACTCGCACGACAACCCGCCGCCGCACGTGCCGCCGGGCCAGCCCGCGCCCACACCTCCGCCTGGTCGAGGCGGCAGGTTCTGGTCCGCCGGCATGCCCGCGCACGCCAAGCCCGAAGAGCACGCCTTCGACATCGCCCCGCCCGACCCCGAAGTTGAACGCGCCAAATCCAAGCGTCGCATCGCATCCAAGAAGGCTCCTCCCGCGCCGCCGCGCATCTGCGAACACTGCCAGTACGACCTTGCCGGCGTGCCAGGCAACATCTGTCCGGAATGTGGCGGCGAAAATCGCCCGCCGCGCCTGCCCGGCAAGTACGATGCGCAGCTCGCGGAAGAATCGCGCGCCATCGCCCGCGCGACATACGCGCGGCCCATCATCCTCACTTGCATAGGCCTCGCGCTCATGGCCATCGGCCTGCTCGTGTACAAAGCGCCGTGGCAGTTGTACGTCGCCTACACCATCATCTGGATCGCACAGGTTCCGCTGGGCATGCTTGCCCTGTGGATCAGTCAGCAGTTCATCGTCGACTACGACGGCGAGTGGCCCCTCACCACGCTGCGATTCGCCGCGATTTATGCACTCGTCGGCAATCTACCCGTGTGGATTCCCATCGCCTTCGTCCCCGCGATCATCACATACCTCGGCTACATGGTCCTGTGCGTCACCGAGCTCGAAGTCGAAGGCTTCGAGGCTCGCGTGATCGCTGCCGTCATGTGGGCCATAGGCGTTATCGCGTGGCTCATCGTCATCGCCATCGCAACCTGACGCACATCGCGCTTAAGGCCTGCCGCCCCCCGCCGCGATGCCCGCAATCGCGAGCAGTCCGAGCATGACCAGGATGATCAACAGCAGCGAGATAATCGCGAGCACCACATTGATGATGGCGCAGACTTTCCCGCCGCGTGTGGAACCTTCGCCGCTGCGATCCATCACGCCGCTCGCCATCTCGCGCAGGTCGTTGTTCGCCATGACCCACGCGATGATCGACATGATGAGACTCGCGCCGCTGACGAGCCCACACGGCGCACCACTGAAGTTGCCCATGCAGCCCAGAATCGTGAGCGCCAAGCCGCCCGCACCCAGCCCCAGCACAACGCCGCCGCGATGCGGCTTCATGGACGACATCGGCCCGCCCGGCATGCTCGTCGGAATCGGGGGTGGCACATTCGGATAGTTCGACATCATTCCTCCTCGCACGCGGCCGCTCGCACGCGCCTCTTCGCGCACTCGCTGCCTCCACCCTTGTTCGGCACAACGCCTCGCGAATTTCGCCTCGTACGCTGCCGACGTGACCACCGTACGCGCCCCGCGTCCCACCGACGAACTGGCCAACGTGCTGCACATCACGCTACGTGCGTGCCAGCTCGCAGCAGATGCGCATCACGCCGTCTCGCACCACTGGCCGCGCATGCAGTCACTGCTGCCGCAATCTCCCGCCTCGCGCATCCACGTCCTTGCAACCGGAAAAGCCAGCGTGCCCATGCTGCAAGCCGCACTGGCCAACCTCGCGCGCCAGCAACTGGGCGACATCATCATCA
>DATGWV010000209.1:0-9653 GCA_035299305.1 Phycisphaerales bacterium
ACGGCTTGTCTTCTTTCTTGCCAGCGATGGTGTCTTCGTCTTTCTGCTTGAGGTCTTCCATCGCGAACTGGAGCAGTTTGCGGTCGGCTTCCTTGACGGCCGCGGTCACTTGCTCGCGCTGGCTGTCGGTGAGGCTGCGGAGTTTGAGAATCGCCTTCACTTGCGGCAGGCGCTTGCTGGGCTGCCATTGCCAGGTGTGTTCGGCGCGCAGGCGTTGACGCATGAAGCGGTCGTGGGCTTCGCCTTTGAGCAATTCGCCCACTTGGCGGGCGTAGCGCACGTGCGTCTGCTTCATCTTCTCGATGCGATCCTTGATGGTTTCGGCGTCACCTTTGCTGAGTTTGCCGCCTTCGCCGTCCCACATGCCCCACTCCGCTCCGAGCACGGGCTTGGCGGCGGCGCGATACTCCTTGAGCAGTGAGTCCATGCTGGTGGCGTATTGCTCGAGGAGGAGATCGAGCGAGGTGAGTTCGTCTTTGGTGAGTTTGCTGGAGCGCAGGATGGCGACGAGATCGGGCACGCCCATCATGTCATCGCCGTACGCGTGCATGATCATCGCGTCTTCAGGATTCTCCTGCTGCAGCATGTACTGCATCTGCTGCTGCACCTGCGGCATGCCGCGGAGGAGCAGGCGGCGGCGTGAGCGTTCGAACTTGGGCCAGCCGTCGTTGACCTGCTCGGGCTCGAGCAGCGTCTTGAGATCGTTCATCACGCCTTTCTCAAGATTGAGCACTTCGTCGCGGCGTTCCTCGTTCTTCTTCTTCCATTCCTCCATGAGCTTCATCTGGTCGGCTTCGTCGGTGTCGCCCCAGTCGTCCATCGAGCGATACGTCTTGAGCGTGATGGTGCGGGCGCGGGCCATGGCGGAGCGCATGAGTTCCAGCGCGGCATCCTGCTGCTCTTTGCTCAGCTTGGCGGCGTCGGTCAGGTTCTCGAGGTCTTCGATGGTGAAGAGCGCGCTGCCCAGCGAGACTTCGTTGGCGATGGTCTCTTGAGCGCGAGCGACGCCAGCGGCGCAGACAAGCACAGTGGCGGCGAGCGCGAAGCCCGCGTGTGACAGACGCAGATTGTTCAGCATGGTCCACCCTTTCCCGAGGAAAACGCCCGCGACTCCGCAGCGGCTGGCGGTGTGTACAGGCTACCAGCTTTGCGGGTTTGATGCAAGATGTGTTTTTGAGCGGGAAACGTCTGGTGTGGGGCCGCGAGGTAGATTCGCGGCGAGACGCACACGCTCAATGGGGGTGACGCGTGACGGTTACGACAAGTACTCAGCGACGTGTTCTTTGATCGATTTGCTCTCGAGGGAATCGAACTTGCTGAAGGTGCCGCCATCGTGATCGGTGGTGGGTTGGGCGGCGCGGGCGTAGCCGCCGGCCATGCCGACCATCCAGCCGTTTTCCTGAGACCAGTGCTCTTCGGTCACGCGGAACTTGAAGAAGTAGTAGTCGACGGGCTCGCGCTTGGAGAGCCAGCGCATGAGCCGGGGCCCTTGACTGGCGTTGCGAGTCTCGACGTGGATGAGTTCGATCTCGTCGGGCTCGCGACCGAGTTCGGTGCCGAACGTGAGCCAGTCGGCCATGTTGCCTTCGGCGAGTTTGGCTTGATCGCGACAGGCCGGCGGCAGGCGTTGCGGGCACTTGATGTCGTGCAATTGGCGGAAGAGCCACCAGCGATCGGGTGGCGAAAGTGCGATCCATGCAAGTTCTTCATCACTCACGTTCACGTTGTTTCGCAGCAGTGAGACGGCGCGAAAGCGGCGAAGGCGCGGATCGACGAGGTCGCTTGCGCTGTGCGTGGTGGAAAGGAGCGACTTGGAGCTGAGGACGCCTGCGAGATCGAACATCAGGCCGATCATGGAGCGATGAATGTCGTACGGAGCTTCGTCGCGCCAGCCAAGACCCGTTGTGCGCTGCAGTGCGCGTGCGCGGGCAAGTTCGGCGGTGAGGACGTTCGTCATCGATGTGTGAAAGGGCTTGGCGATGTCGGCGGGAAGCAGATCGGCGTTGCGGAACTCGAGCAGATTGGCGAAAAGCGGGTATGCAAGAGCCGGGTCGCGCGCGAGTTCGAGTGCGGCGGGGAAGAGTGCGCGGGCCACCTGCGGGCCTGCGCTGACGGGGAAGGTCATGATGGGGAGATCAGTGTTTTTGCCAGCGAGCGTGCGAAGACAGCGGAGGTAGACCGCGACAGCTTGGGGTGACGTTGAGAGCACGGGCAGGTGCAACGCGGCGACGCGGGCGGGCAGCGTCATGCGCGGGGTGCATTCGTCCAAGAGCGGCAAGAGCGCATCGGGCTGTTTGTCCTTTGCAATGTCACGAGCGGCGTGGACGAGTTGTGCGCTGGCGTCTTCCCACGTGTGCTCTGTTGTGGGCCAATCACCCGAGGCGGCGGCGCGGAGGAGCGTTTGCGCATCGGCGAGCGAAAGCGTGCCGGATCGTGCGAGTTTGCCGAGGGCTGTGGCGGCTTGGCGATGGGTGTCTTTGTCGTTGGAGCGGATGTCGGCGAGCAGCTTTTCGAGCATGCGGTTTCCCCTTTGTGAAGCGTGTGCGGGTTTGGTTGGAGCCTATTGCGGCGCGGTCTGCTCTCGCGGGCGGACCCAGGCGCACAGGGCGATCAGAATGGTGCTGAGTGCGGCGGTGCTGGTGTTGAGTGAGGTGGTTTCACACGCGCCCACGATGATGATGCCCAACAGAGCGACGGCGGGTGAGGCGGCGTAGGTTGCGAGGTGTGTCGCGAGGGATGGCGTGCCGGCGGTGGTGCGGGGGAAGACGCCTCCCCACAGGGCACAGGCGAGGGCGGCGTAGAGGAGTAGCACGCCGACGATGCCTTGCGTGGCGAGCGTGTGCAGCAGGGTGTTGTGCGCGGTTTTCAGTTTCTCGAGCCGGTGCGGCGCGATGGTGATGCCTTCGCGCTGCGCGTAGGCGACGACGTGGGGGTGAAAGTTGCCCGGACCGACGCCCATGAGTGGATGTTGCTTCGCGGCATCGAGTGCGGCTTTGGCGGCGAGGACGCGGCCTCCCATGTCGGAGTCGAGGTTGTCGCGCGTGAGGACATCGCGCATCTCGGCGGCGAGCAGTTGCACGCGCGTGCGCGGGCCTTGGAGGGCGAGTGCGCTGATGGACGTGATAGCGATGAGCGCGGCGAGCGTGAGCAGCAGCGGTTTGGCGTTGCCGGCGCGGATGCGCAGCGCGAGTGCTGCGAGCATGACGATGACGATGAGAACTGCAGCGGCCAGCCATGCACCACGCGTGCCGGTGGCGAGCAGGGCGATAAGTGTCGCGAGGCTGGCGGTGATTGCGAGGAGGCGCGTACGGCCAGTACCGAGCAACGCAGGACCGAGGTGCAGGCCCAGGCATGCGACGAGCATCGCACCGCCCACGGCGGGCTGGTGCCACCAACCGCTGATGCGCGCGGCGGGGTCGGGCGCGGGCGGGTGCGACCAGATGAGCGACGGGATGTTGAAGCGGTAGCCCAGGAACTCGCCGAGTTGTGCGAGCTGGGCGAAAGCGAAGCCGACGCAGAGGCCGGCGACGAGTATGCGGCGGTTGTCGAAGACGGCCCAGAAGACGATGAATGCGTAGGCCCAGCGGACGAAGCCCAGTTCATGCAGAGCATCGGGCGAGAAGCCGCCTCGCGCGGCGAGGATCAGGGTCCAGAGGGTCCACAGGGTGAGAAAGATCACGGCGGGTTGGCGGATGGCATCCCAGAGGCCTTTATAGATGAATGGCAGACGCGCGAGGAAGCAGACGCCGATGGCGATGCCGCCCAATTCGACGGTGGCCATGGGGCCGACGTTGAGCACGCACCAGAGGGCGGCGAGCCAGAGTTGGAAGGGATAGCCGAAGGTGCCCAGGTGGTGGAAGAACTGGGAGTCGTGGCGGAGTTGGACGAGTTTGGGTGGGAGCCAGCGGGGGAAGGCGGGGCCGGTTGGGTCCTGTGCGGGCCGGAGCGCGGGCAAGGGGTTGGACGGGGCGGCGGACATGGGGGAGTGGTTATTGCGTGCGGTGTCACGCTGCCGTCACAAATCCGAAGAAGGTGGCACGCGGGGGTGCCTGCGGTGTCGAAGAGAATAGGGTGAACGACGGGGCGGGTTGTCCGTATACGTTTGTAGCAGATTTGGGAGTACGCGCATGATGCAGGTTCGCAAAGTCGTGTCGGCGGCGGGTCGCCGGTTGTGGATGAATGACTTCCTGCAGCTGTGGTGCGTCATCGCCGCGTGGGCGATGGGTGCGCTGCTGATTACGCGCGCGGTGGAGAAGGTCTTTGGGCTCAAGGCGGTCTTCACGCCGTTGTGGATGTGGATTTTCATCGGCAGCGGTGTGCTGACGACGCTGATTGCGCTGGTGTGGAGCTTGGCTCGCAAGAAGAAGGCATTGGCGGTGGCGCAGGAAGTGGACGAGCGCGCGAACTTGCGCGAGAGCTTGTCGACCGCGCTGTACATGGAAAAGTCGGCGATGGCCGGCAACGACCCGTGGGCCCGCGCGATGCTGGAAGATGCGGAAGTCGCGGCGAAGCGCGTGCTGGTGCCGCAGGTGGTGCCGATTCAGCCGCCGCGTTCGTGGGCTGCGCCGTTCATCGCGCTGCTGGCGGTGGTGGTGACGTGGTTTGCGTTGCCCAGCTTTGATATCTGGGGCAAGCAGAAGAAAGACGAAGCTCGCAAGCAGAACGAGCAGCAGGTGATCGCCGTCAAGGCAGAACTGAATCAGGCGAAGGACAAGATCAAGGAAGCGCTGGCTCGCACGAATCCGCAGTTGCTGGATGACACGGCGACGCCCGAGGCGCCCGAGCAGAAGGCGTTGGAGAATGATCCGGAAGCGATCAAGCGTGCGGCGCTGCGCGAACTGACAGACCTGACGCAGAAGCTGCAGGAAGCGCAGCTCAGCGAGAAGGCCATGCAGAGTGAGGCGCTGCGCGAGACGATGCAGCAGCTTCGCCAGCCGGGCCCGGGGCCGCTGGATGAAATGAGCAAGGCGCTGAGCAAGGGCGAATTTGCGGATGCGAAGGAAGCGCTCAAGCAACTGCAGACGCAGCTGAGCGAGAACAAGCTGAGCGCCGAGCAGAAGCAGCAGCTCAAGCAGCAGATGGAGAACATGTCCAAGCAGCTTGAGAAGCTGGCGAAGGACCAGCAGCAACTGGTGAAGAAGCTGCAGGAACAGGGGCTGGACAAGAAGACGGCGGAAGAACTCGCGAAGAAGGCGGGCGACCCGGCGCAGCTCAAGGAACAGCTTGAGAAGCAGCAGGGCATGAACGAGCAGCAGAAGAATGATCTCATGAAGATGGCGCAGGCGCAGCAGAAGGCCAGCGAGCAGTGCCAGAACATGAGCCAGAGCATGAGCAAAGCCGCTGAGGGCATGAGCCAGGACGGCATGAATCAGTCGGGCCAGGAAGGCATGCAGGACATGCAGCAGCAGATGTCCGAGTCGGAGATGATGCAGTCGGACATGGAGAACCTTGAAGCCGCGATGAAGGAAGCCAAGGAGCAGATGAGCAAGCTGGGCAACCAGATGGCTCAGGGCAAGAAGCCCGGCCAAGGCGATGGCGACGGTCAGGGTGAAGGCGAATGCGAAGGCAGCGGCAAACTGGGTCAGTGGCGCGCGGGCGACAGCAGCAAGCAGGGCAACGGCAGCGGCGGTCCGGGCCAAGGTGACGGCCAGAGCCCCGAAGCCATCGCGGCGGACTTCCAGTTGGAACGCAAGAAGACCAAGGTCAACACGGGCAAGGGTGCGATCATCGGCAGCCGACTCGTGTACGGCGATCAGGTGCGCGGCGAGAGCGTCGCGGAGTTTGGTGAAGTTGTCGCGGCGGCGGAAACCACCGCGGCGGAAGGCATCGACACGATGCGCGTGCCGCGCGAGATGGAAGCGGCGGTCAAGAACTACTTCGGCACGCTGAAGAAGAAGGCCGACGGCGCGAAGAGCGGCAGCCAGCCGACGGCGACGCCGGCAAAGGAAGGCGAGAAGAAGTAAAGCAAACGACTCGCGCACATGGGGAAGAAGCCGCCATCGCGACGACAACGGGCGTTTTGGGCAGGTGTCGTCTTATTGACAGGCATCTGGCTGCTCAGTTGCGTGACATGGACTTGCTTTCAGTTCAACGATGCGACGTACAAGGTTGTCGCCACTCGATCGCCGAACGGTCTCGTGACAACGTCCTCATCGGGACGTACACCGATCCGCGTGGACCTTGGGCACGGCGTACTCATGATCGGGTGGGGGACGGGCAATCGAGTTGTTCGGTCTATCGATCAGGCATCCGGCGTGATGCTTCAGCCAATACTCACTCCAGACTTTTCCAGTGCCGCCGCAGGTGTTCACATGTGGGGATGGTACTGGCAACGTCCCATGCTCATTCCAACGGTGAGATTGAGCGCTGCAGCTTTGCCGTTGTGGATTCCACCAACGTGTCTGGTAGTGGCGTGGTGGGTGCGCAGGCTCTCGCTGTCACCTTGCAAACCGCCGTATTCCGGCTAGCGCTGCGGATACGACCTGCGCAGTTCTGCAGAGGTAACGGTGCGACCGGAGTGTTCACATCCCATTCCGAACACGCAGTGCGCATTGCTCAGACCTCAATGCCCTGCCCCATCTCCACCGTCTGCTGGCTCGTGAGGCCGAAGTCGACCCCCACGCAGCGGGCTGCGGTGACGCCGCTCATGAGAACCATGGGCACGCCCGGGCCTGGGTTTGCGCTGCCGCCGGCGAGGTACATGTTCTTGAAGACTCGGCTGCGGTTCTTGGGCTTGAAGCCGCCTTTGAGTTTGCCGTGGCTCGCGAGGCCGTAGATCGCGCCGCCTTCGGCGTTGTACATGCGGTCGATGCTTTGCGGCGTGAGCGTCTTTTCGACGACAATGTGCTGCTCGATGTCGGGGCAGCCCATGCGCTTCATTTTGTCCATGACGACGGGGCGATACTGCTCGAGCAGGCCGCCCGGGCCTTCCCAGCGTTGGCCGGGGCGCATGTAGGGCGTGTGGATGAGGATGTAGAGCGACTCGCAGCCCTTGGGAGCCTGCGTGGGGTCGGTGCGGCTGGGCACGGCAAGGTAGAGCGTGGGATCACGCGCGGGGATGCCCTTGGAGTAGATGTCGTTGAACTCGTCGTGACTGTCCTTGCTGAAGAGGAAGTCGTGGTGCTTGAAGTGGTCGTACTGGCGATCGAGGCCCAGGTAGAAGACGACGCCACTGCACGCGGGTGTGTAGTCGGCTGCGATGGACTTTTGCTCGCGCTGGGCGCGGGGCGTGGCGAGCAGGTCGCGATAGGTGCGCTGCACGTCGCAGTTGCTGACGACAGCGTCGGCGGTGAGGCTGCGGCCGTCATCGAGGATGACGCCTGTCACGACATCGCCGGCGGTCTCGAGTTTCTTGACGCCCACGCCCGTGATGACGGTGATGTTGTTTTCGCGTGCGATGCGTTCGAGGCTGCGCGCGACGCAGCGTGTGCCCCCCCACTGCCCGTCGGGGCTCATCGCGTACCAGCAGCCGTGATCAACCTGTGCGGCGGCGATGAGAGAGAGGATGGCAGGCGCGAGGAAGGGCGATGAGCCGACGTACTGCAGGAAGTGCTCGCACATCTGGCGGACGTGCGGCTCTTTCACGTATTTGCCAATCGTGTCGGCGACGGTGGAGTACATGCGCATCGCCATGACATCGCCCAGCAGGCCCGGCTCGCTGGGGGGCTTCTTCATCATGTCAGCAACGCCGCCAAGGTCGCGGTAGTAGAAGACCTTTTCGGAGAGGCGCATCATGCGGCGGCTGTAGTCGACGAACGCTGCATAGCCGCTGGCGGCGTCGGTGCCGGGGAACTTGGCTTCGAGTTCCTTCTGCATGTCGGCGACCTTGAGGCGCAGGTCGATGACTTTGCCGTCTTCGTACATGCAGCGCCACTGCGGGTCGAGGTTGATGAGGTTGATGTAGTCTTCGACCTTGCGTCCGCTGCGGCGGATGATGCCGCGGAGAACCTGCGGCAGCGTGATGATGGTGGGCCCCATGTCGAAGGTGAAGCGGCCTTTGGCGGTCTCTTCGGTGAGGACGTTCATCTTGCCGCCCAGGTGCTGGTTGCGCTCGATGAGCGTGACCTGCGCGCCGAGGGTCGAGAGTTCGACCGCGCTTGCGAGTCCTGCGAGTCCGCCGCCGATCACGATGACTTTTGCACCAGCCATGAGCACTCCGAAAAAACCGCGCCGGAAGTGAAAGACTACCGGACCTGTGTATGCAAGTATTCGCCGGGTCTGAGAAATCGGTGTCAGCCGAGTTGGAGATCGGTGGCGAAAGACAGGCCCCAGAAATGTGCGTCGGACGCGAGGCCACGGTCGTGCGGGATGGGGGCGGCTTGCGATTTGGCGAGGCGATGTGCAAGCGGTTTGCGCGGAAATTCTGGGAATGCGCGCGAATCAGCTCGGCACGCGAGGCATGCATGACACGACGGGCAGGGTTTCGCTGTTCGGCACGCGCCATACCGCGCGGCGGCGAGTTGGCTCATTCACTGTGCCTGTGGCGCACTTGCTGCGTTGGTGCGTCGATGGTCTGGGTGCTGGGTTGCGGCAAAGGACCACGGGCGGGGACGCCTGTGCCACCCTGGGCAGCAACGCAGCATGGAGCGGCGGAACATGCAACACCTTCATCTGGGCGATCTTCTTGTCAAGCACAACGTGCTCACCAGTCAGCAGCGAGACTTGGTGCTTGAGGCGCAGAAAACTCGCGGCGGTCCGTTTGGCGTGATCGCTGAGGAGATGTTCGGCGTCTCGCCCAATGCGGTGGAGCGGGCATGGGCCGAGCAGTATGCGTCGTTCGCACCGACAATTGATCCGCGCACGTATCCGGTGCAGCCGCGGGCGATTGATGTGCTGAACCGCCGGCAGGCGTGGCAGTTCAAGCTGCTGCCGCTGGAACTGCGCACGGACCGCAACGGCAACCCGATGATGCTGGCGTGCACGACGCAGGAGCACCTGGTGCGTGCGCTGCGCTTTACCGGGTGGAAGGTGGGTCACCAGGTGCAGTTTGTGCTGGCGCAGCCGCAGCACTTGGGTGAGGCGATGTGCGCGCACTATCCGATGGCGGGGATGACGCCAGCGAGCATCAGCGAAGCGCTGGTGGCGTGAGGTAAACGGCGGCAGACCAAAAGCACACGCCCCGAGCGCGAGGCCCGGGGCGTGCGAAGGAGCGAGGTTGCGAAATCGTCCTTGAAAGAACCAGTTGATACGCAACTGGCTTAGCGACGACGACGAGCGGCGAGGAGGCCGCCCAGGCCGGCGATGGCAAACGCGCCGGGGGTGGGGATGGGGTTGCCTTCGATGATCACATACATCGAGTTGTTGCCGGCGGGAAGACCGAAGCCGTTGAAGGCACCGAGGTCGGCCGCGCCGATACCGACTTGCTGAGGATCGCTGAGCCAGAGCAGGTCACCGGACGTACCCGAGACCTGGCCAGAGGAGGGGGCGATGATCCAGCCCGTCGGGCTGGTGGCACCCGCAGCGGTGGGCGTGTTGTTGCCAAACTGCACGCCCAGACCGAAACCACCGATGTTGGTGTTCGTGTACAGGCCGTACACCAGACCCACGGTGAAGAGCGGGGTCACACCATCACCGAGCGAAATCACTTCGGTGACGTTCGCGCCACCGACGGGCGCGAGATTGATGGTGCCAGCCAGGAAATCCGTGGCGGGGGG
>DATGWV010000210.1:0-6271 GCA_035299305.1 Phycisphaerales bacterium
GCGAATCCTGCAGCACATGCGTGCGAAAGTCAAACTCAGGCAGCACGCAGTCGCTGCGTTTAGGCCGCGTACACAGCATTTCGCTCTCCCACACCGTGAGCGCCACGCGGCGTTTCATATCAATCGCATCGCGCACGCTCACATGCCCCGCGTCTTTGCTCGCACGCGTCTTTGCTTTGCCTTCGCACTCAACATGCAGCGGGCATCCGCCGCATGTGTACTCATCGCCGCAATGTTCCAGCACATCAACAACACCCCACTTGAAGAGCGCACGATCACCCTCGCGCGCCTCCGCCACCAGATCATGCATCACGCCATGCGGGTTGTGCATGGTCGAGAGGCAATCCACGCTGCCGCGCACTGCGAACGCGCCGCACTGCTTGCTGCGAGTCGTCAACTGTGCAGCGTCCCAGATATCGCGCGAGAACAAGTCAACTTCATCGCAGCGAAGCTTCTGCACGCGCGTGCCTCGCACCGATGTCTGACTTTGCGCGAGCAACTCCACCGCGCTGCCATTCACCAGTGTGAGTTTGGTGTCGGTGAGCTTTTTCACAAGCGTGTGCAGCGAGCCGTGCTCGGGCGCAAAGAGTCGCCGCAGATGCGCATGCATGCGCTTGCTCTGGTCCATCGAGCCCGCGAGTATGCGCACCTCGATTTCCGGTTTGAAAATCAAGTCAAGTGCCGTCGCGATTGCACCCAGCAGCGTCTTGCCCCCGCCGCGATTGGCCCACACCACGCTGTCGGTTGACGCAGTCGCTTCGCGTTCCGCAAGTGCCGCTCGGCCTTCAAAGAACGAATGCACGATGTACGCAAATGGCGGCGAATGTCCGCCAATCAGCGACGATCGCGCGATGACCACGCCCATGTGCTGCCGAACCCACGCATGCAATTCATCCGCCGACGCCGGCGGTGAATCCGCCAGCGCACGCCAGTCCAGCCCCGGCTCAACAACCTCCTCTTCCTGCTTCGCAACTCGCTTCGCCACCTGCTTCGCCATGCGACTACTCCTCCCCATCCTCGCGACTCGCACAACTGCCACCGCTCCCGTTCTCTGCTCTCCGTTCTCTCTTTCTCTCCTCACGGCCCCACATACACAAGCGGCCGCGCCGACACATTCGCACCCGCCAGCACCAGCAACTGCGCCGCAACACGCGTGCTTCGCAGATTCCTGCCGCGTTCGCCCGCATGTCCGCGTGTGCTCTTGCTGCCCAGCGCCCACGCACGCAGCGCATGTCGCAACGTGGGCTTGGTGCGCAGCAGCCGCTCGCACGCGTCGATGTCAGCAAGCTGCCACGCTTCCAGCCGATGCACGACAAGTGCCCGCGCGAAAGCCGCGTCGCGCCGCGACACAGGCCACGCCACCTGTCGCATGCCCGCCCGCGCGAAGAACGGACACCAGCGACCCATCGCCGCCAGCGACTCGGTGAGCGGCGTCAGCGGATCATCGAGATACGTCGACACCAACCGCCTTGCGATGCCCAGGCCGCGATATCGCGGATCAACGATGACGCGAGAGATCGTGCGCAGGAACATGTTGGCCGTGCGAGCACGTGCCGACGCGTCCAGTTGCGCAAAGTCACCCCCGAAGACATCGGGCCACGCATGCGCTCGCCACGAACCATTGAGCGTCGGCATCGAGACCTGCAGCATCGCGATATCAAGCTGCGCCCACGGATCGCGCGCAAGCAGCAGCTTCGCACATGTTGCGGGCTCTCCCGCGCGATAGTGCAGCGGGCTCAGGCGCTCCAACGCGGCTGCAGCGCGCGTCGAAAGCAGCGGCACGCTCGTGATTTCAACATCAAACGTTCCCATCACTTCACGCCGCACGCGGTCGCAGACGCGCCGCGACTTCGCCGCCATTCCCACCGTTCCCTCGGGCAGACTCACCATGTCCAACTCCTTGATGCAACACAACCGTCCCACGATCACACACCGCCACACACACGGGCGACAACCACGCGACAACATCCGCGTGCGCCGTCGCCAACACCAGCAGCCGCCGCTCGCTGCGCATGCACGCCGCGAGCGAGCAGCACACAGCCCGCGCCGTCACGCGATCAAGCACGCTGGCGAACTCGTCCATGAAAATCACTCGCGATCTCGAGGCCAGCGCGCGCGACATGCAATACCGCGCTCGCTCACCATCCGACAACTCCCGCACCATCCGTGGCAACAGAGCCGCATCCGCAAGCCCGCACCGCGCCAGCACCGCCAACGCTCGAGGCAGCGGCAGCGCAAGCGCGTCAATCAACGTGCGATCACCGCCTCGCGAAGCTCGCGCGTGTGCCGTGTCTGGCGCCACGCGCGTTCGCAATCGCTTCGCGAGCGCTCGCAGCAGCGTGCTCTTGCCGCTTCCGCTCGCGCCCGTGATGACGATCACGCCGCACGACCCGCTCGCGATCCGCGCGAGCGTTTGCAAAGCGCATGGCCGCGCCGGTCGAATCGCCGCGCGCCGCGAGACCGCGAGCCCGAACGGAGCGATCGCTTGCAGCAGTCGCCTGCTGGGCGAGCGCGAGATGGACACGCTTCGCACAATGCATTGACATGGTGATCGCGCCGCCGCGCGTTGTGCGCGGCTTGGACGCTTGTCTGGTTGTTCCATCGCCCACCCTCCTATATGAAGTTCGCCTCTATGAGGCTCGCCTCTTCTGTGCCTCGAACGCTTCGAACGTCAGCCGGATCGCCTCGTCGTGCCGGCGTGTCTTGTGAAAACTCAGCCCGATGACTGCCGCAACGGCTCGCAAACTCATGCCCTCGATGTAGACCAGTTGAGCGACTTGTCGGCGGTGGCCCGACCACGCATCGCGATGCACCATCACGAACGCGAAGATGGGCGACAACATGCGACGCACGATGATCCGAACATCGCGCCGGACAATCCGGGGCGGGATATCGAGTTCGCGGCCGATGTCGACTGCACTGAGCTGCCGGAGATACACACCTTCGACCATGGCCCGCTCCCTTGGGGGAAGCAATTGGGCCCGAGAAACGACCCTCTCAACGACGTCGCGGTGGTGACTCCGCCGAAGGTCGCACGCCTCATTCATGACTTTGGTCGCATCCTGCGCCGATGTCTCATCCTTAAATTCTTTGACAACAGCTATTTCTGTTGTCTGCGTCGATCCGCCCGCCGACATCATGGGCCACCTCCAGCCGTTCATATCCGATCATTCCCCGATCGGATGTTCACTGTCTAGTGAACATGACGAATAATCTACACCAGGCTTGACACATTTGCAAGGGCAATGTACGGTATGTACCACGATTGAGCGCACAGTTACGGTCGGTGCCTGTTCGTTTTGCGCGAACCGACCCTGTGGGGTGATGCGAGGAGGGGTTTCCATGGAGTCTGGGGAACGTTTGTCGTCATCCACGCCAGCGCGCGTGGGGTCGTTGGTTCGGGCCGCGCGCGAACGCCGGGGCTTGACGCTCGCGCAGCTTGCCGAGGCCGTGGGCTGCGCGAAAAGCTATCTCTCCGCCATCGAGAACGGCCATCGCAGTTCGCCGGGCGATGAAGTCCTCGAGAATCTCGAACGCGCTCTCGACATGCCCGCGGGGTCGCTCGTCGCCGTGGGTCGTTGGCAGCGCAGTCTGGAAGCGGGCGGCGTGCATGTACAGCGCGATGTCGCCGCCATGCAGCGCGACATGCAGGCGACGCAGCAGCTCCGCGCCATGCTCGCAGCCAAAGGCTCGATCGACGAGTTGTATCGCAGTGGCGAACTCACCAAGTTCGCCTCGCGCATCGCCACCGAGATATCCACCAACGCAACGCCGCTGCCTCTGCCGCTCGAAGTGCCGCTCATCAACAGCGTCGCAGCCGGATATCCCAGCGAGTTCACGGACTTGGGATATCCAGCCCGGGTGGCGGATGAGTACGTGCGCTGTCCCGATCTGCACGACGCCGATGCGTTCGCGGCCCGTGTCGTGGGCGACAGCATGGAGCCCAACTACGTGGAAGGTGATGTTGTGGTGTTCAGCCCCGCGCGAGCCGTGCGCAGCGGCAACGACTGCTTCGTGCGCATCGAGCCCGACCAGGAAACAACGTTCAAACGCGTCTACTTCGAACAAGCCGCCGACCCGCGCGACGCAACAGCGACGCCCGTCGAGCGAATCCGCTTGCAGCCGCTGAATAACAAGTACCCGCCCAAGGTCTACCTGCGCGAGCAAGTGGCGGGGCTGTACGCGGCGGTGAGCGTGATACGCAAGATTGGCTGAGTCGCAACGTGAAACACGCTGCACGTTCGCGCGTAGCACGCTCCGCGGATCGGAGTGCGAAAGGCGTGTGTTTGCGTGGCGGAGCGCGATGGGTTGTTCGCGCGCGTGATTTCGCGCGTTGTGGTGGTCAAGCCGGCGGAACTGCCGCTGCTTCTGGCGGCGTTCGGCTCCGCGTTTTTCGTTTTCACGGCGTACATGATGCTGCGCCCCGTGCGCGATGCCATCGGCGCGGGCGATCTTGAAAAGCTCGACGAGCTCTTATGGGCCACATTCATCGCCATGCTGGTGGTGCAGCCCATCTACGGCTGGCTCACATCGCGCTATCGGCGCACCGCGTTTCTGCCATGGGTGTACGGCTTCTTCTGCCTCAATCTCATCGCGTTCTGGGCCTGGTTCCACTTCACGCGTGACGATCAGCACGCACTGCCGGGCCGCGTCTATTTCGTGTGGGTCAGCGTTTTCAATCTGTTCGTTGTCGCCGTTTTCTGGTCGCTCATGGCCGACATCTTCTCGCGCGAGCAGGCGGGCCGCATGTTTGGTTTCATCGCATCAGGCCTCTCGTGCGGCGGCATCGTCGGCCCATTGCTGGGCGGCTCGCTCGCCAAGCCGATCGGTTCATTCAACCTGCTGCTCCTCGCCGCGGCGTTTGTCGCACTGTCGCTGGGATGTATGCTCGTGCTGCTGTCACTGCATCGCCGCGTTGCCGCGAGTGATCTCAGCATCAGCGCCGCGAATGAGCGCGATCGCGACGCCGCACTGGGTGGCAGCATGTGGAGCGGCTTCGCCGCGGTCGCAACCTCGCCCTATCTCATCGCCATCGCCGCGTTCGTGCTGCTGCTCACGTGGGTCAGCACCTTTCTGTGGCTTGAACAAGCCGCGTTCGTGAAAGAAGCCTTCGCCACGCGCGACGAGCGCACCGCGTTCTTCAGCAAGGTCGACTTCGTTGTGCAAGCCGCGTCGCTCGTCCTGCAGATGCTGATCTTCAGCCGGTTGTTCAAGCGATTTGGTTTCGCCTCGCTCATCATCTCCATTCCGCTGCTCATGCTTGCAGGCTTCACCACTATCGCGCTGGCACCGACGTTTGCGATGGTGGTGGGGCTCA
The DNA here is from genome assembly GCA_035299305.1 of Phycisphaerales bacterium. Taxonomy (GTDB): domain Bacteria; phylum Planctomycetota; class Phycisphaerae; order Phycisphaerales; family UBA1924; genus BJHL01. The sequence goes on from DATGWV010000210.1 coordinate 5,318, forward strand.
TGGCCGTGCGCCGCGTGGGCGAATACGGCATCACTCGCCCATGCCGCGACATCTTGTGGACCAGCGTGCCGCGCGAGCAGAAGTACAAGGCTAAGGCGATCATCGACACATTCGTCTATCGCGGCGGCGACGCGACTGCCAGTAGTCTGCACGCGGCGCTGCAATTGGGCACTGCGGGTACAGCATGGCTGGGCGCGGGGACCGCAGCCGTGTGGTGTGTCATCGCGTGGTGGCTGGGCAGACGAAACACAGCGACCAAGCAAAACGCCGCGTGAAATCTCATGCGTGGCGCAAAGCGATGGTCCGGCCTGCCAGCCCCTGACCACGCACGAGTGCGATTGGCGACCCGCGACTTGCGGCCTACTTTCCGCCCATGCTGCACATCGATTTCGCCAACTGCCTTGAAGATCGCGTCGCTGAGCACGGGCTGGAGGAAGCGTTCTTCGATGCGAACTCGCCCGCGACTCACGCCGCGACGGCAGCCACGCGCAAGCTGGCGCAAACGCGCGGCACGGGCTGGGAACGCTGGCGCGAACTCGCCTTTGAACCCATGCGCAGCGAACACGTGCGGAGCGTGAAAGCCGCCGTCGCCGCGTCCAAGCAGTGCGGCTTCGAGAACCTCGTCGTGCTGGGCATTGGTGGCAGTGCCTTGGGCAACATCGCCGTGCAAAGCGCTCTCAATTCTCCGACATGGAACATGATGAGCGCGAGTAGCCGCCCGGGTCCGCGCCTCTTCGTCATCGACAACGTCGATCCCGCCTACTTCGCCAGCATCATGGATGTATGCGAAGCTAACGGCGGCCTGCAGAAGACGCTCTTCAACGTCATCAGCAAGAGCGGCGAAACCGCCGAGACCGCCGCTCAGTTCATGATCATCCGCGAGATGCTCAAGCAGCGGCTGGGCCCGACGTACGGCAGCAATATCGTCGCCGTCACCGACCCCGCCAAGGGCAC
>DATGWV010000211.1:0-5056 GCA_035299305.1 Phycisphaerales bacterium
TCATCATCGCGGGTCTCGCTGTCGTCGGCGGCGGGCTGGCGTTGTGGAAGTACCGCACCGTGCAAGCCGCGATGCACGCACCGCCGCCGCCGGAGTTTGCTGAAGCGGTGACAACCGTTCCCGTCGGCACCGTGCAGTGGCGGCCGGTCGCGGAACTCGCGGGCACGGTCATCGCGACCCAGTCCATCACCCTCGCCGCGGAAGTGGGGGGCACGATCAACGAAGTGAAGTTTGAGTCAGGCGGCATCGTCGAAAAGGGCGATGTGCTGCTGACGCTTGATGCGACGACCGAACTCGCCGATCTCTCCGCGGCGGAAGCGTCGGTGCGTGTCGCAGACGCGAACATCCGCGTGGTTGAGGCACAGGTGGCGCTTGCGGAAACCAACGTGCGTCGCTGGACGCAGGCGGTGGAAGCAAAGGCCGGTCCGCAAGCTGAACTGGATACCGCAACGGCGAATCTCGCGACGAGCAAGGCCGATGTGGACCGTGTGAAAGCTGAACTCGAGAGCGCGAAGGCACGTGTCGAGCAGGTGCGCAGCCAACTCGCGAAGAAGACGCTGCGGGCACCGTTCAAGGCCCGCGTCGGCATGCGCAACGTGCACCCGGGGCAGTACATCGCAGAAGGTGCGACGGTTGTCGCGCTGCAGGAAGTCAGCGACTTCATCTACGTCGACTTCCCGATTCCGCAAGATCAGCTCTACCGCGTGAAAGTCGGCGACACCGTGCAGGTGATCAGCGACACGCTGGGCGGCCAACCTGTCGGCATCGAGGTGATCGCGATGGACGCGACCGCTGATCGCACCACCCGCAACATCCGCGTGCGAGGCAAGCTCGACAACAAATCCGGCTCGCTGCGCCCGGGCATGTTCCTCGACATCACCGTGCCTATCGGCGATGAGCAAACGTACATGGCTGTGCCCGCGACCGCGATTCGTCGCGCAAGCTTTGGCGATCACGTCTTCGTCGTGACGGAAAGTAAGAATGTCAAGGGCGCGAACACTGCTGCTCCCGCCGCAGACGGACCGCCGGGCCCGCCGCCTGACGAACCCGGAACCAAGCGCGCGTACCAGCGGTTCATCAAGCTGGGGCCGAGCATCGGCGACAAGGTTGTCGTGCTGGAAGGTCTGCAGCCGGGCGAAGAGATCGCCAGCGATGGCAGCTTCAAGCTGCGCGACGGTTCGCTGATTCCCAAGCCCATGCCCGCGCCTCCGCAGGGCGAAGCACAAACGACTGACGCCCGCAAGTGACGAATACGCCGCGATTTTCGCGTGCCGTGTCGCTCATCGCTCCCCAATTACTCCCGCGAGGCGTTCGCTCGCACGCGCGATAGACGAGAATCCGCATGAAGTCCTTTACCGACATCTTCATCAAGCAGCCCGTGCTGGCCTTGGTGGTCAATCTCATCATTCTGCTGGTGGGCTATCGCGCCATTCAAGCGTTGCCGGTGCGCCAGTACCCGCGCATCGAAAGCAGCAGCGTCGTCATCACGACGGCGTACATCGGCGCGAGCGCTGAGACCGTGCGAGGATTCATCACCACGCCCATCGAGCGCGTGGTGAGCGCAATCGACGGCGTGGACTACATCGAAAGCACCAGCACAGCAGGCCTTTCCACCGTCACGGTGCGGCTGCGACTGAACCACAACAGCAACGCCGCACTCGCCGAGATCTCGGCGCGACTCAACCAGGTGCGCAGCGAACTGCCGCGCGACTCCGAAGCGCCAGCGGTCGACATCCAGCGCACCGACAAGCCCTATGCCACGTTCTACGTCAGCTTCACCAGCGAGCAGATGAACCTGACCCAGCTTAACGACTACCTCGTGCGCGAGGTGCAGCCGGAATTACAAGCACTGCCCGGCGTGCAGCGTGTCGGTGTCGAAGGTCAACGCGAACTCGCGATGCGTGTGTGGCTGGACAAAGACAAGATGACCGCGCTGGACATCACGCCCACGGAAGTGCGCGAGGCTCTGAGCCGCAACAACTTCCTCGCGGCCGTCGGCAAGGCAAAGGGCGAGAACACGCAGATTGACCTGCTGACCAATACCGACCTCCGCAGCGTCTCGGAGTTTGAGAATCTCGTCGTGCGTGAACTCGACAACGCAGTCGTCCGCGTGCGCGACATCGCGAAGGTTGAACTGGGCAGCGAAGAGCCTACTGGCCAGACCGGCTTCAACGGCGTGCCCGCGGTCTATCTCTCCGTGTGGCCACTGCCGCGATCCAACGAACTTGAAGTGGCGCAGGCGCTCAAAGCGCGGCTCAAGGAAATCGATCCCACGCTGCCTGCCGGTGTGGACATGAAGCTGGCGTACGACGGCACCTACTACATGGAGAACGCGATCGCGGAGATCACCAAGACGCTCGCCGAGACGATCGCCATCGTCGCGTTCATCGTCTTCCTGTTCATGGGCAGTTTGCGCACTGTGCTGGTGCCTTTGGTGGCGATGCCGATCTCGCTCATCGGCGCGTGTCTGGTCATGCTGCTCTTCGGCTTCTCATTAAACCTGCTCACCATTCTCGCCATCGTGCTCGCCGTGGGTTTGGTCGTCGACGACGCCATCGTCATGGTCGAAAACGTCGAGCGGCACATTCGCGAAGGCAAGCCCAAGATTCAAGCGGCTCTCATCGGCGCTCGCGAACTCTACAAGCCGGTCATCGCGATGACCATCACGCTCGCCGCGGTGTACGCGCCAATCGGTTTCCAAGGCGGCCTCACGGGCGTCATGTTCCGCGAGTTCGCGTTCACGCTCGCAGGCGCCGTTGTCGTGTCGGGCATCGTCGCGATCACGCTCAGCCCGATCATGAGCGCCTGGGTCACGCCGCCTGGCGGCCAGGAAGGCTGGCTCACTCGCAAGATCAACGCTGGCTTCGAGCGGCTGCGTCGTGTATATGACCGCGTGCTGGGCAGCGTGCTCGCCGTGCGCTGGGTTGTCGCGCTGGCCAGCGTTCTTATCGCCGCGGCCGCCGTGCCGCTCTATCAGATGAGCCGCAAGGAACTCGCGCCGACGGAAGACGAAGGCATCGTCTTCAACGTCATCTTCAGCGCGCCTGACTCAACGCTCGACTACACGCTTCGCGGCTTCGACAAGGTCGCGCAGGGCATGATGGGTATCGAGGAAACGCGATTCTTCTTCCAAGTCGCGCAAGTGAACGGCGGCTTCGGTGGCATTCAAACTCGTGACTGGCATGATCGCAAACGCACCACCGAAGAGATTCAAGGCGAAGCGTTCGGTCGCATGATGGGCATTCAGGAAGTTCGTGCGTTGCCGCTGCGTCCGCCGCCGCTGCCTGGCGCGGGCCAGTTCGACGTCGAACTCGTCATCACGAGCGCCGAAGACGCCGCTCAGATGGAGAAGTACGCCGGCATGCTTGTGGGTGCCGGCTGGGCCAGCGGCAAGTTCGCTTTCGTCGACACCGATCTCAAGATCGACCTGCCGCAGACGCGCATCAACATTGATCGTGCGAAGGTCGCCGACTTGGGTCTTGACCTCGCAAGCGTCGGACAGGACTTGGGCGTGCTGCTGGGCGGCGGCTATGTCAACCGATTCAACTACGACGGTCGCAGCTACAAAGTCATTCCGCAAGTGACGCGCGACAAGCGCGAAAGCCCCGAAGCCGTGCTGCAGATGAAGGTTCGCGCCGCAGACGGCGGCCTTGTCAGCGTGAGCAGCTTCGTGAATCTCACGACCGAGACGGCACCGCGTTCGCTCAACCGCTTCCAACAGCGCAATAGCGCGAAGATTCAAGGCGCTGTTGGACCTGGCGTGACGAAAGAAGAAGCGCTGCAGGCTCTCGAGCAAGCCGCGAGAAATATTCTGCCGCCCGGCTACGCGATCGATTACGCTGGCGAAAGCCGGCAGATGCGTACCGAAGGTGCAAGCCTGACGACGACGCTGGGCTTCGCCCTCATCCTCATCTACCTCGTGCTTGCCGCGCAGTTTGCGAGCTTCCGCGATCCGCTGATCGTGCTGCTGGGCAGCGTGCCGCTCGCGATCACAGGTGCGCTCATCTTTACGTTCTTGGATCTCACCACGCTCAACATCTACAGCCAGGTCGGTCTTATCACGCTGGTGGGTCTGGTTGCCAAGAACGGGATTCTGATCGTCGAGTTCGCGAACCACCTGCAGGAGCAAGGCAAGAGCAAGTACGAAGCGGTGCGCGAAGCCGCGAATACTCGCCTGCGCCCCATTCTCATGACCAGCGCCGCGACCGTCTTCGGCCACTTCCCGCTGGTGCTGGTGACTGGTGCAGGCGCTGAAGCCCGCAACAGCATCGGTATCGTGCTCGTGACCGGCATGATCATCAGCACGGTCTTCACGCTCTTCGTGGTGCCCAGTATCTACGTCATGCTGGCGAAGACGCACCGCAAGGAAGACGCCATCGACGTGGACGAGTTGACCGTGCCCAAGGCAACGTTCAACATCGCCGAAAACGGCAAGGCCACGCCCGCCGTGGCGCACGCCTGAGGCGAGAGCCGGCGCAAGCCGACCTGAGATCAATCAACGAGCCCACAATGGCTCGTTTTTTATCTGCGAGGTAGCGTCGCGATTATGACGTGCAGCGCGAGACGGCCGATGTTTCGCTTCCGCACTCAGGCACTCAGAAATCCGCCAACTCCAAAAAAGCAGCGGACCCGGTCTCTCCTCCGGGTCCGGCTCTGTGATCGCATCGGGAAGCTGCGTATCCGCTGCTTCCACGCCCTGTCGTTCTCTCCTCCGGCGGGGCACGATGCTGAGATTGCAAACCTCTCGACGCACAGCGGGTCAGGCTGGGCGATGAGTTACTGACAACTTATCTTCAGCGAACAGCACGCACCAGCTCCCATGCCGTGGCAGGGTGGCCGCTGCGAAGCTCTTGCACACTGGCGATGATGAAGGATGCCAACAGTCCGACAGCAGCGAGGCTATCGCGGGCGATCTCTTCGAAACGAGCGAACAAAGCCATCTCTCTCTCCTTGCCCAGTTGGCCAGCCGGAATGCTGGAGCAACCCACACGGGCATGCGGCCTTGCGGGCCGGTCATCTCGCCGCGGTCTCTCAGGTCGCGGCCTGCGGGCAGGTC
>DATGWV010000212.1:0-9867 GCA_035299305.1 Phycisphaerales bacterium
CGTCGCCCGATTCACGCCGCGCGATGTCGTGCGCACGCCGCGATACTTCACGCCCAGGCGCGTGCGCATCATGAAGCGAGCCGCGATCATCCTCGGCATTGGCCTGCCGCTGCTCACCGGACTATCGCTTGGGGGCTACGAGTTCTTCCTCCGCTGGCAAGCGGGCCAAGCGGCGAAGGACCGAGTGCCCGCGTCGTACTTCAACAACATCGTGACCAATCGACAACGAGGCGAGCCGTCAGACGCCAACGCCTACACGTTCATCGTTCAGCTCGAAACCCAGCGACTCGCCGCCGACCGCTCACTCAACACCAAGTTTCCGCCGCCCACGGTTGACGGCCGCACCGTTGACTGGGGCGACATCAGCAGCGTGTACTACGGGTTTGATGCAGGCTACGTGCCCACTCCCTACGACCTCGCCACGCAGCGCCGAGGCATTCAACAGTTCGGCGAGTATGAGCTTTCGCCTTTGCGCGGCACGCTTGATGCCATTGCCGATGCACGAAATGCGCAGCGATTCATCGACTATCTCCCGCAGGACCCGGCCGTTGGCGTGCTGTTGCCCGAACTGGGACAGATGCGCCACATGACGCGATACTGCGCAGCGCGAATGCACGTTGCTCGACAGGCAGGGGACATGCGTGAGTGGTTGCGGGCGTTTCGCGCGAGTCTCGCACTCGCTCGCGCTGCAAGCATGCAAACCAGCGGTATTGAGTACCTTGTCGCCTGCGCCATCGACAATGTGACACTGCAGCAACTCGTCGAGTTGCTGCAATCGCATCCCGATGCGCAGACGCTCGACGCCATCGAAACGATTCTGGCCGAGCAGCACGTGCGGTCTCTCATGGACAATCTCGATGGCATGCAGGCGTGTGATCGCGATTTGGTAGCATGGATCTTCGCCGATGCATCGCGTGTGCGGTGGGGGAGATTGAGCGCGCCTGTACTCATGACGGTTGGACTCAATCAGCAACAAGCGGCTCAGTTTCGCTTGGGCACGTATCGCGAGAATCGCGACGAGATCGATGCGACGTACAGCCGCCTCACGGCTTTGCTCAAGCAGCCCGCACACGCGCAGTTGCAGGCCAGTTTCACGAGTGAACTCATTCTTCCGCAGATCATGCTCACTCCAACTGCGCCGAGGTACCTGCAAGCCGAGTCCTCGCGTCAGGCGTTGCGCGATGCAATCACCATCATGCTCGCGCTCGAGCGACACTATCTCGCCACCGGCGCATACCCGGCGTCGCTCGACGAACTGACGCCCGGCTACCTCGCATCTATCCCCATCGACTCATGGTCGCCCGCAGGCGCACCGCTGCGGTATCTCAAAGTCGACCCGGCCCAGGATCTCCAATGCCGTGAGTATCTCGTTTACTCGGTCGGCGCAGACGGCACCGACAATGCGGGCGTCATGCCACCCGGCTACCCGGACCTGAGCATCCTCATTACGCCGCAATCGCGGCCCGTCGACTTTGTCTTCAATCACCGTCGTCTCTGATTTGAAGTTTCCAACGCGAACTCGCTTCGCAGCAGGTCAGTAAACTACCGTGTGCGACTGCTCTCGCGCAATCTCGTCGATGCGTTCCCTGAGCTTGCTCGTTACGACCTCGCCACTCGCAAGCGATTCATCGCGCTCGCCGCCGGCTCGCCCCAGCGCCGGTTTGCACGTCTCGCATGCTCGCTGGCACTTGCGAGTGTGTTCGCCGCCTTCGTGGCGATCTTGTTGCTCAGCGGCGTGTTTGTCGTAATGACGCAAGTGCCCTCAGGTCGGCCTCGGGTAGAGACGTTCGAGTGGGGAGTCGCAGCGATCGCCGTCTTTGCATGCTGCACGCCGCTGTTTGCGATCTACATCCGCGATCTGTTCTTGCGCAGCAATGTGCGAGACATCTTAAGTTTCTCCAACCAGTGCAAATCGTGCGGCTACTCGCTACAAGGGTTGCCGTTCGGTGCGGCCGAGACGATCACCTGCCCGGAGTGCGCGTTTACGAGCCCGATTCACCCGGCGTTCCGCGTTTTGACGGCTGAACCCCTGTCTACCCCATAACTTCCAAACGCACCATTCCCTTCTCCCCGCACTTCACCGGGGGCATGTGTACGCCTTACAATACTGCATGCCGTCGATTGCGCAGCTCGAAAAGCTCCTCGCGACCGACCCTCACGACGCCTTCGTGCTGTATGGCCTTGCGCAGGAATATGCCAAGGCCGGCCAGACGCAGATGGCCGTGACGTTCTACGACCGCTGTTTGCAGGCTGATCCCGCGTACTGCTACGCCTACTACCACAAAGCCCGGGCTCTGGCGAATGCCAGCGACATGCCCGGAGCCGCTGCGACCATCGCCGCCGGTGTGGTCGCCGCCAAGAAGCACCAGGACGCCCACGCACTGGGAGAGCTGCAAGCCTTGGCCGACGAGTTAGATGCGACGTAGCGGGTTCATCCCCGCCTCGCCGTGTGTTTCTCGTCTGTCTCGCTGATGTCTGGCCCACAAGGACTCACCCGTGATCAACAGCTACCGCGTGAATGTTGAAGTCGTCCGCCCCGGTCTTTTCGGCGACGCGCCGTCAGGTCGTGACGGCTCGCCGACGCCGCGTATCTCGGGCTTGCAGCCGGATCTGTCGGACCTCACGGTCGCGTTCGTGAAGGTGGGGGACAAGGTCGTGGCGAAGGTGCCGTTTGCGGAAGTTGAGAAGCTGGGGCTGCGCGTGGGCGCGAGCTGGACGAGCCGCCTCGCACAAACGTGCGAGCAGGCGTTCAATCTGTTCAGCGCGAAGGAGACCGGCAAGAAGATTCTCGCGATCAAGGGCCGCACGGCGCAGCAGCTTGAAGTGAAGCTGACGGAGAAGGGCGTGAGTGTCGCGATCGCTCGGCAAGCGGTCGAAGAACTTCGCCGAGACGGCGTGGTGAAGGATGAGATTGTCGCTGAACAGATGGCGGAAGCGGAAGTAAGTAAAGGCGCCGGCGCGGAGCGCGTGAAGCGCAAGCTGCGCGATGCGGGCGTGAGCGAAGAGACCGCGACGGCGACGCTCAAGCGCGTGACCAAGGGCAAGAGCGAAGCGACGCGAGCGAAGGAAGCGGCGGAAGAGATCGCGAAGAAGCTTCCTACGAAACTTGCAAAGGCGAGCAAGTGGCGCCGCGTTGCACAGGGACTGGAACGCCGCGGTTTTGATGAAGATGTCGCGCGTGCGGCGACTCGGAAGGTGCTGGGGCCGGAGCCGGAGTGAGCGGGGTAGGCACTGGGGACTGGGCACTGGGGACTAGGGTCAAGACAGGGCACGGGGATGTCGTCCGCCGTGGTTGCGGCGTGGGGATTTGCGTGGAGTTGTCCGGCTGTCGAATGCCCGCGTGCGTGGGATGACCTGGGCTGCTTTGCCAGAGCCGCGAGCGTGGCTGGCGCACCGGGATCGGCGGGCTGGGGCTCATCGTGCTTGCGCACGATGTCGCGGCGTGGTTCCGCGAGATTTTGGATGACTCCCGCCCCGGAGGGGCGGTCCACCTCAATGCATTCAGACCGCTGGTGGATGGTTCGGTTGTGACCAAGTCGGTGATCGGTGGGTCATCGAGCGGGCTGCGGATGCAAACGCTTTCGCTTGCATGGCGCGGCTGCCGCCACACGACCGATCAGGTCGGCTTGGTGACTCCGTGACGGGCCACCGGTGCGCATTTTCGCGGAAAGGGAATGCGAATGCAAGGGAGAAGTTTGGTAGTGACTGGGAATGGGCGCACAAGTGCGGTCACTCGAGTGAAGAGTTTTGAGTAGGCATCAAGGCATATGGCATCGAGGCATCGAGGGAGGATCGGCACCGAACGCTCAGAGCAGCGGTCGGTGGCACGGGGAATGAAAAACGCCCGCGGGGTGCGGGCGTTTTGTCGTGGTGTGTTTTCGAGGGGTTTAGGACTTCTTGGCGACGGGCTTGCGGCCGACGCTGTGGTAGGTGAAGCCGGCTTCTTCCATCGCGGCGAGGCGGTAGAGGTTGCGGCCGTCGAAGATCACCGGGCTCTTCATGAGGCTTTTGATCTTGGCGAAGTCCGGGCTCTTGAACTCGTCCCAGTCGGTGCTGATGACGAGGGCATCGGCGTCCTTGAGGGCTTCGTACATGTCGTCGACGATCTTGAAGTTGCCGCCCAGTTCGGCGCGAGCGTTTTCGTTGGCGACGGGATCGAAAGCGACGCACGCTGCGCCGTAGCCGTTGGCCTTGCGCATGAGCGTGAGGGCGGGAGCTTCGCGGATGTCGTCGGTCTTGGGCTTGAAGGCGATGCCCCAGAAGGCGATCTTCTTGCCTTGCATGCCGGCTGCGCCGCCGCCCACGCCGGTCTTGCCGCCGAAGTGAGCGACGATCTTGTCGAAGAAGCGATCGCGCTGCTTCTGGTTGACGTCGTGGACGCTCTTGCTGAGCTTGGCTTCGATGCCGCACTTGTCGCCCATCATGATGCAGGCGAGCGTGTCCTTGGGGAAGCATGAGCCGCCGTAGCCCAGGCCCGGATAGAGGAAGGCGTTGCCGATGCGCTTGTCGCTGCACATGCCTTCGCGGACACGATTGATGTCAGCGCCATAGGCCTCGCAGAGGTTGGCCATTTCATTGATGAAGCTGATCTTGGTCGCAAGGAAGTTGTTGGCGCAGTACTTCACCATTTCGGCGCTGGGGACATCCATTAGGTAGATGGGGTGGCCGTTGCGCACGAAGGGGTCGTAGAGCTGCTTGAAGGCTTCGCCGACGGTTTCGTCTTCGATGCCGACGACGACGCGGTCGGGCTTCATGAAGTCATCGATCGCCGCGCCTTCCTTGAGGAACTCGGGGTTGTCGGCGACCTTGAAGGGAATCGTCGGGCCCACGCGAGCGCGGATGCGATCGCGAACGCTGAGCGTGGTGCCGACGGGCACGGTGCTCTTCATGACGATGACTTTGGTCTTCTGATTGGGGCCCAGGGCCTTGAGCGTGTCGGCGATGTCATCCGCCGCGGCGTGGACGTACTTGAGATCGGTGTGGCCTCGCTCGTCGCTGGGGGTGCCCACGCAGATGAAGATCATCTCGGCGTCGCGGTAGGCTTCTTGCTTGTCGAGGGTGTACTGCAGGCGGCCCGCCTTGTAGTTACGCTCCATCATTTCTTCGAGGCCGGGTTCATAGATGGGGCAGACACCCTTCTTGAGCTTTTCGATCTTGCGAGGATCGACGTCAAGGCATGTGACGTGATTGCCCGTCTGGCTGAAGCACACGCCCGTCACCAGACCAACATACCCAGTTCCAACCATCGTGAGCTTCATCGAATCTCTCCACGCAAAGGGCCGCTCGCGTTCGCTGCTGCGGGCCGGAAAACCTTCCCCTGTCCACAATCTCTCGGCTATGGTTGCCGATAGCGGGCGGGAGTATAAACCCGCCCCGGGAAGGGTTACACCCTTCCATCGGCGAAAGTTCGGTTTGGATTTCGTGGGCGTGTGCAAGAGGCGGCAATCGCGGCTTGGCGGCCCAAAAACTCGGCAAGAAAGGCGCATCGGCATGACCGTGGCGGCAGTTTCGTCGGCTCGCACAACCAAGTCCCAACCGTCCCGCAAGGCCGCGCAGCAGGTGGAGGCCAAGCCGTCTGCGAAGCGCAAGTCCAGTGTCGCCAAACGCTCGCGCCCGGCAGGTCCGATCACGCGTGATAACACCGACAAACTGTGGCTGTACATCTGGTCGGTGCAGTGCCCGGAAGCGGAAATCGATTTCGTCACGGATCGATTCAAGAAGCTCACGGGACGTCCGCTGCGGCGGCTGCGCGAGGACTTCTGCGGGGCGGCGGCGACGAGCGCGTACTTCGTGCAGCAACACGCGGAGAACGTGGCGATTGGCGTGGACCTGCACAAGCCGACGCTGGCGTGGGGGCTGAAGAATCTGGCGAAGGACTTCACGCCCGAGCAGCGCGAGCGGCTGGTTCTGCTCAACAAGAACGTGCTTGATCCGGGTCCGCAGGCCCAGGGCGTGGATGCTGTGCTCGCGATGAATTTCAGCTACTGGATCTTCCAGGAGCGCGAGACGATGCTGCGGTATTTCCGCAGCGTGAAGCAGAGCCTGAAGCCTGATGGTGTGTTCTTCATGGACATTCACGGGGGCTACGAGACTACGAAGGAACAGGAAGAGCCCCGCTGGATCAAGTCGCCCGACGGCCGGCGATTCCGCTACATCTGGGATCAGAATAAGTTCAACCCGGTGACGAGCGAGACGGAGTGCTTCATTCACTTCGAGTTTGAAAAAGGCCCGGCGATGCGCAAGGCCTTCAGCTACACGTGGCGCGTGTGGACGGTGCGCGAGATTCGCGAGCTGCTGCTCGAGGCGGGCTTCAAGCATGCCACGTTCTATGGTGAGAACGAGGATGAGAAGGGCAAGGGCAACGGCATTTACACGCCCAAGACTCGTTACGATGCGGATGCGAGTTTCATCGCGTATCTCAGTGCGCACGGCTGATTTGCTGGCTTTGCAACGTGAAACCACTTCGCGATCTGGGCGAAGACAACCACGACATGGCACGCCGAATGACCATTTTCACTGTCGCATGTGCGGGGGTTGTCGCCGCGCTGGCGGGGTGTTCGCGCACGGACTATCCGCAATCGACACCCGAAGAGACGATTGCGAGTGCGGGCAAGATGGTGGAGCAGGGGGATGCGGAGAAGCTGCCCAACCTGGTGTATGCCGACAACCCGGACATGCGCAAGCTGCTGAACACGCTGGGGCGCATGACCGGCAATCTGGAGGAACTCGCGAAGGAGATTAACGCGAGGTATCCGGAGGAGACGGCGGAACTGGCGAAGAAGGCGGAAGAGGCGGCGAAGCAGGGGAAGTCGACGAGCTTGATTGGCCAGCTCGCGCAGCAGGGTCGTCGGCAGGGCGGGCGGCGCAATCGCACGGCCAAGCCCGGTGAGCGGCAGGAACAGCGCGATCAGTTTGATGATGCGATCACGCGGGTGTTCGCTGATCCGTACTCGTTTCTCAAGGGCAACGAAGGCCGACTGACGACGGCGTATCTGACGGATGACAGCGTGGCGCTCTTGTGGGACGGCAAGCCGGTCATGCAGCCCATCGGCATGGTGATGAACAAGGCGGAGGATGGGAAGTGGTACTTTGTGCTGCCCACGAATGCGCCGGGTATCAGCGGGTTTATGCCCAAGACTCCGGAGCAATACAAGCTCATGGGGCAGATGATCGCGGTGTTTGACAAGGTGGTGGTGGACCTGCGGCAGGAAGTTGAGTCGGGTCGGCACACGAATCTGGAGTCGGTCAGTCGCCGTGCGGGCGAGATGACGTTTCTGCCGGCGGTGCTGACGTTCTATGCGTACACGCAGTTGCGGGAAGATCAGCAGAAGAACGCTGCGCCGGCGGCAGAGCAGCAAAAAACCGCAGGCGGGACGTGAGTCCGCTGCGGCTTTCGTTTCACAAACAAACTAGTTGGTCGTTGGCGACGCGTCAGGTTCCAGCCGGGACGATGCGATAGATTTTGTCGTCGCCTTCGCGCGGTTCGGCACGGCCGTCTTTGTTGCTGGTGCTGAAGTAGATCGCGCCATCGGGGCCGACTGCGACGCAGCGGATGCGGCCAAAGCCAGTGGCCATGCGTTCGATGCCCGTGACTTTTTCGCCCGTCAGCGCGATGCGGTAAACGCCCGGGTCGCCGTTGGGGCGCAGGCCGCCCAGAGCGCCAAAGAAGAGCGAGCCTTTCCACTGCGGGAAGCGTTCGGCGTTGTAGTACGCCGCGCTCGCGGGGGCGATGGCGGGTGAGAAGACCATGGTGGGGGCGATGGTGCCCTCTTCGGTCTTGCTGCCCCAGACTTTGGGCCAGCCCAGATCGGCGCCGCGCTGCACGATGTTGAACTCATCGTCGCCTCTTGCCGGGCGCACTTCGCCGCTGGGGCCGTGCTCGGTTTCAAGCATGAGGCCCGACTCAGTCCACGCGAGGCCTTGGGGATTGCGGTGGCCGAAGCTGAAGATCTCGCCGCGCGTGTTTTCTTTGCTGACGAAGGGGTTGTCGCTGGGGACAGTGCCGTCGTCGTTCACGCGGAGAATCTTGCCGCCGAGGCTGTTCATGTCCTGCGCGAGTTCGCGCTCGAAGGTTTCGCCCGTGGCGATGTAGAGCTTGCCATCCGGACCGAAAGCCAGGCGGCAGCCGACGTGGTTGCGGCCGGCGGGGATGCCTGTGACGATGGGCGTGGGCTCAACGAGTGCTTCGCCGATGTCTTTGAGGCGCACGACGCGCACGTCCTCTTTGGTGCCGTAGCTGATGTAGACGAAGCGGTTGGCGGCGTAGTTGGGATGGACGGCGAGGCCCATGAGGCCGTTTTCGCCGCCTTTTCCGATGAGGTCGGGGACGGTGTAGAGGGGTGACTCGCTGAGCTTGTCGCCTTCGACGACGCGGACCTTGCCGGTGCGCTCGGTGAAGAGCATGCGCGAAGCGCTGGTCCAGACGATGGACCAGGGGACTTCGACGCCAGAGACGTAGGCCTCGATGGTGAAGTCTTTGCCGGGGCGAATGACGGGGATGTCTTTGATGACGGGCTTGGCGAGATCGAGCGCGGCTTTCTCGGCGGGGGCGGCCTCTTTGGTGGTTTCTTTCGCGGGTTCGGCGGCGGGCTGCGCGAGCGCGAATCCTGCTGACATGGTCATCATGCTTGCCACGCTTGCCGCCTTCAGACCGATCATCACATCTCGACGCATATCCAGCTCCTCACGTTACTGACTTGGTTGGTTCGTCTCAGCGATACGTTCACGTTGGGGTTCAGTTTCCGTTTCCGGTTTCGGCCGGTTGCGCGGCGTCCATGGTCCAAAAGGCCTCGCCCAGCTCGTTTCGCATGATGCGCAAATGGGGGCGATCGCGCGGGGCGACGCTCTGGCGCAGCAGCGACGAAATGTCGGCGAGGACCTGCTCGCACTCGGCGGCGTAGCCGTGGCCCAGCATGCTCACGTCGATGCTGGTGACTTCCACCGTGTCGATGTCTTTGACGACGGTGACGGGCGGCATATAGCCGGCGCGGGGGAAGTCGTGGACCCAGTTGCTGGCTTCGAGGGCCATGTCTTTCTTGCTCACGTAGAGCGTGGTCCGTTCGCTGAGGCGCGGGTAGGCCAGGGCCAAGTCTTCGAAGGCTTCGGCATCGACATCGGGCGCAGCGAGGATGATCTGGCCGAATCGGCGATCCGGTTTTTCGAGCAGCTTCTGAGCGACGCGAGCCATGACGCGGTTGCCCATGCTGTGCGCGATGACGTGGACTTTGTCCGCGCCGGACTCGTCGAGCATGCGCTCAAGGAAGCGGCGCACGTGTTTCTCGCTGGCTTCGACAGATGCGGCATCGGCGGTGTAGCCGCCCGCGGCGTCTTTGCTGGGCCAACTGTAAAAGGCGGTGAGTCCGGGCACGTCGAGATCCACGGCCAACTGCGCGGCTCGCAACGCGGCGCGTTCGAACGAGTTTTTGTAGCCGTGGATGTAGACGAGGACGCAACGCTCATCCCGGGGCGATTCTGCCAAGTAGTCGCTCACCTGCTGGAAGAGGGCGTCTTCCTTCAACTGCTCGATTTCCGAGATGGTGATGTCGTCATCTTCCCACTTGGCGAGCTGGCGATACCACGAGGAACCCAGCGTGCCTTTGGGGCGGCTGTTGGGCACACGGCAGAGCACGGTGCCGAAGAATGCGTCGCCTTGTGCGCTGCGTTCGTTGGTGAAGCCGCGGCTGATGTTGGCGCGATCGACAGGTTCGCGATTCGTGCCGTACCAGACGCGCACGAGTTTCGCCTTGCTGTCCGTGGTCTCGTCGATGGGGCTGCGGCCGCGACCAACCGCGTCCATTGGGTCAGGTTCTTCACCGGAGCCGACGACCACTTCCTCGGGGGCTGCGGTGACTTCGGGCGGAGTGGTTC
>DATGWV010000213.1:0-14587 GCA_035299305.1 Phycisphaerales bacterium
GGGGTGTACGCCTGAGTCGTCGCCGGTTCTTGTTGATCGAGCCGCGTGATGAGCGATCGCCAGTACGTCTCCGTATCTGGAGGGCAAATCAGATAGATCGATGTGCCCGATGGACCAGCAATTAACTCACCTGCGATTTCGCGACCGTCGATGGCTCGCTGCTTGGTCGTCAGCTGCGTGGCCAGTGCAATCACTTGTTCCGCCGTCAGGTTCTTCACTTCAACTTCAGCAAACTCGCGTGACTGCGGCATTACAGACATTGTGCGGATCAATTCCTTAGCTTGATCCACTCTTGCGACAGTATCTGAAATAACAAGCAACCCTGTCCCGCCGAGCGGTGACGCACTGCCACCTTGCTTGCTCAGAAATGGCCGCAGGTCGTCCGCCGCGTCTTTCGCGGATCGGCCTTCAACACGCACGATCTCGCTGACGAAACCGGCACGCACACGCGCCGGGTCTTCGCTCGCGACTTCCGCTCGCGCCAGCGCGGCGGCGTCGGCAAGTTTGACGACGCTCAGCGTCTCACTGCCTGGCGTGCGAATCGTCGCGAAGCCACGTGACGCAAGCGTGAGGTGCATAAAATCCCACAATTCCCGCGGCGAAAGCCCACTTTCGCCACGCACCGTCACTGCGCCGGTCAATGCCGATGCGTCATACTCGATGCGCACATCCATGCGCTCCGCAGCAAGATCAACTACACGCGCGAGCGGCACTTGCCCAGAGAGGCGGATCGAATCCGCTGACTGCACACCGGGATGCGGAGAGGACTGTGCCTTCACCGAAGACGGTGACGTAATCATGCATACGACGGTGACCGCGGGGTACAAGCCGTGAAAACACGAGCGATGTAATAAGGGATGCATCGGTGTCCTTTGTAGTCACTCGCACTGCGTGGCTCGCTCAACATGCAACCGCGACACGCAATCACATTTTGTCGCAGCACAAGTCTCTGGCAAACACGTCCTTGTGTCAAGGCCAATTGCAAAATGTGTCAGACCCTCTTGCACCGCATCGTCACTTTCGGTAGCATGCGACAAGCCGAATCAGGTCGGCATTGAAGGGGCACTCCATGACGACGCTAGGTTTTCGTTCTCGCCTTATGCATGCGGCACTCGGCATCGTCATGCTGGCTACACCAGGATTGGCAGAGCAGCCATCAAGTCCGTGCGATGTACAGCCCTTCCGGTGCGAATGCAACTTGTGTGGGGATGTCGATGACCAGCAACTTCCCCAGAGGTTCAATATTCTGCCGTGGGTTCGACCGAGCCAATCAGGAACTGATCCATGTGCGGCGTCTTGGGGGGTCGTGTTACGAACCGACGCTGGACATGAGGGTGAATTCGCATGGCAACTTCGCACGATTCCAAATCCGCCCTCAGGGGTCAAGTCTCTATGTGTTTTGCAGTACGAGCGAACAGCAGCGGCAGGATCTGGATCATGGGGGCTTTGGGGCTGGGAAGGCGGTCACTTTGGGGCCACTAGTTCAGGCATTGTGCCACCCCCGCGTATTACAGATGGCGGGCCAGCAGAGCTCGAACCTCCGGAGCCAGGTCCGATCATTGACGCAGCCAACTGTTCGCGTGAATGGCGATTTGACGAAGATCGTTACCGAGAGCACGCTTTTGCTTCTGGCTACTCGCGTCTTCGCGGCCTTCACAGTCGTCGTATTCCGCCCTTCTGGGCACCCGGCACCGGCAGTTTTGTGCCGCCGGCGTCCACCGTGGGAGAGTCAAGTGCCGCGCTCGTCCCAGCTGCAGATACAAGTCGCTCAATTGTTTGGAATGGGGTGACCCGTCCGACGCTGCGCCGTGAAGTCGACTTGGTCACCGGAAAGCCTCTAACTCAGGTAGTCGACCTCGAGATCCCGTTCGGTTCGGCGGTTTTTCGCCTCGTACGCACACGGGCAGAGGATGGTCAGAGAAGTGGAGACAACCCGGGCAGTGGGTCGGGGAGAACGGCGGGATGGGACTGGGGCGGTGGCGGCTGGATGCTGAGTGAAAATCCGGTGCTTCTCGTCGATTCAGCTTTTGATTTGGTTGTTGGAAACAATCCGCGCACAACTTTTTTGATTCTCGATGCATTACACACTATTCCATTCCAGCAGATTGAGGATACAGGCCTTTACGAGGCACCTGCGCGGTTCCAAGCGAGGATGACACACAACGGAACATGGAATTCACAGTTCCGCCAATGGGTAACTCCCCCCACGCAGTATGTCGTGTCGCTATACGGCGGAGCGTTGCACTACACATTCGTTGTAACACGAGACGATTTGCCAGATCACCCCTTCACGCCGCCTTTCGAAAATGTGTCAACCGCTGCGTACCCCGAAATCATGCCTGGTGGCCAACGGCGGGGCAATCTTCACATGCGCCCGTTTCTGTTAGAACAATTGCCAGGGGCGACGAACAGACCGCCGTATGCATCGTCGCCGGGAATGGGTATTCCATACACTGGGATCTGCGTTCGCATCGAAGACAACCACGGCAACCGAGTCGATATAACGTACTGCGATACAAGGCAACAGTCGGCGGACCTCACAAACTCGTACCCCGGCGATCCTGAGAATCCATCTGACATTCTGGGTTACGACACAGAGTGTGTGGAATGCATGCAGACCTGCGCGTCGAAGGGGCAGATCGATAAAGTTACGCTTAGCGTGCAGAATGATGCCGGGGATTGGAATCCCGTGTACACCCTGCTCTACGCCTTCCGCGCGACGAGCGATCTGTCAGACGACACTGGCCCCACCAAGCCGTGGACAGTGGCCGCGTTGGACCCGGATCTGGGATTCTTGCTTGATTGGCCTCGCCACGCCTCGTGGTGGGCGAACAACGTGGGGCCGCGGGTATTGGACTCGGTCTACGTCTATCCACAATCATCCCTCGATGGCGTTCCAGCGACTGAAGTTCCAAGTTGCAATGTCGTCGATCGCTGGACGCATTATGAGCGGCGTGAAGATGCGGGTGACGAGTCACGACTGACCTTTCGACCGGCATCGCACCCTCTTGAGCTCTTTGCGCAGACTCACGCGTGGACACACCGCGTGTTGTACGGGCAAAGCTTGGCGGCTTTCAGCGGTATCCACGTAACGCCCCCCGCAAACCATGTTCATCCGAGCCCTTACTACCCGGAGTTCTCAATACCCTGGCCAGTCCCCGCGACGACGGATTACATTGATCCGAACAGCAACACGACCTCCCGTTGGGTAACCAGTTCGGAAGCGCGACCCCTGCTGGTGACGATGCAATCTCGTGCGACCGCCCAGAGCGGGACCGGGTCGCAACCCGATGACGTGATCGCTCATCGCATCTACGTTTACGCAAGTGAACTGAACTATCCGTGGCACTACGGACAGCGAAGGCCTCAGTGGGGTCTACCTGGAAGCGATTCCGGGCTGTTCGCAGCGCGGCTCGCAGCGGTACTTGAGCACAGAGACATTGACAACCTCGTGCAGATCGTTCGAAAGGGCGTTTCGGCTGTCCCGTGCGGCAGTGGCGGCAACCTCGAGGAACTGCCACCAATTCCGGGGTTCACTTTTGAACACCTCGCGAACTGGTCACGGCCTGTTGTCGCAGATGCGCCGCAGATTCCAGCTATTTCGACGTATGATTCAATTGGGCCACCAAACCCATTCACAACTTTGACATCACTCGGTTCATGGCAAGAGGCATCGACCAATGAGTCATGCGCTAACCGTTCTCGTTACGTAGATCTGCTTCTCGAAAACGCAGATATTGGCTTGGGATACGGCGGCTTCGAGCAAGCAGCCGGCATCGCGCCCGCTATCCCCTCTCAATCGGGGGGCACAGCAGATACTCGGTCGTGGACTGGGCCGAGCTGGAACGACCTCACGGGTGCGATCTTGCCCGGTGCAAAGGCATATCTCACGCGTGACAACACAAAGACATACTCCGCGCTGAATGGAATTTGGCATGAAGATTTGGGCGGTTCCGTCGGCGTTGTAACGCTTCGGAGTGAGGGGGGTGAGCGACGAAGCTATCGCATTTTGCGATTTGCCGTCGATCCATCACGGCGTGACGTAACGATTGAAAATGGGTTGGCCAGCGAGAGTCGCTGGACAATGCACGCGGCCGCGTTTCATCCGCCGTTCCAGTGGCATGGATATCAACAGCGGCCGAACGAGTTCGCTGAAAGGGACGGTGACTCTGACTCGACTTCAACTGCGCCCGCAGACCTTTCCAAGGTTCGTTGGATCAACGTCATTGATGAGTTTGATAGCTGGCAGAACATGATGTCGCCGATTGCCTACAGCCAAGGCACGCATTACCAATACCGCACCAAGCCTGGACAACTGAGTCGGCGTGTGGTTGAGTTAAACGCGTCAGGCATAGTACTTCGGGATCGCCGCTGGGACTTTGATTTCAGCAGTGGCAGTGCAGCCCTGACTTCAGACGGTCTCGGCGAGGAGTTCGTGTACGAGCTGGCCGTTGACGTTCTGGCGCGAGTCGCTGAAGGCAATCTGGACTATCAACCGGATTCCCCGCCGTTACACAATCCCCAACCGTGCATGGTCGATCCTGAGGATGCGAGCGGCGGCTGCGATCCAACGTTAGCAGCCCGGCAGATTGACCACTTTGAGAAAATTCGGAGCGAGATGATTTTGGTCGAGTACCGTACGCTCGGTTGGGCAGTCGCGGAGAAGGCGCAAACGTCAGAGTCGCAAGGGCTGGTCCACTTCATGCTGCACCGTCCAGTGCGCTACGCCTTTGATGCGACACCGCTCGACAATGACCCCGATGACGGTTTGGTCAAAGTTCTTTTCCCCCAGCTTGTCGCTGAGGGTATCAAACCGGGAAGCTACTTCACGCTGAACACCACGACCGGACGATTGGAAGCTCCGGAGGAATGCCCGTCCTGCCTCATAACTCGAGCGTACTTTCGCTCCTCACACTCGAGTTCTCTTGATTCGACCAGTGTCCCTCCGGTCATGGTCCCCGGCGAAAACTCCGCTGGCACGCTATATGAGCAACAGTGGGTTCGTGATGTCGACGTGACTTTCACCTCTCCAGTCACTCGTGACCAGTTTCTCGATGCAGTTGCCGGAGACTCGTCCCCTCAGAGCATTGAGGCTGCGTATATGCTCGCGCCTCCCCTTACGCACGCCACATCAGGTGCATGGGCCATGTGGGAGTACAGCGCCTCACATTGGTTAAGAAAGCACCAGGCCGCACCCGCCAATGGTGACGTTGTCGTCCTTCCTCTGGAATCACAAGTTCGACAGACTCTTGTCGTCGGTTCACCGCGCAGACAGCGGCCGCTTGGCCAGCCAGGAAGTGCATGGATGTATCCGATCCAGCGCGACTGGTTTGACGATAGAGGTCAAAAGGAGTGGTCGGGCGAAGGCCTCGTCTTTAATCCGTTGAACCCAATGCCTGGCGCAATTCCAGTTGACTCTGGATCAGCAGAGCTTCAAACCTTCGTTTATACCCGCTATCTATTCGATGGCGAGGGCCGCCCACTTCACATCGTCACGGACGTCAGCGACGGACTTGCGCCGCCCGCGCATGAGGGTGCATCACCTTTCAATGTGGGGGATTGGACCTTTCCATCAGATGGCCCGGGACGGATCGCACATGCGAATACCTCACCGCTGCAATACGTGACAAGCTATCGCTATGAGGGCGACCGCCTCAGTGATATCTTTTATCCGAATGGGCGAGTTTGGGCAAGCAGACTTGTGACAATTGACCGTGATGAGTACTGCGATCCCATTGACGACGATGGCAATCCTCTGACACCGCCTATCGAAAACTGCCAGTCCAGCCCCCGCTGGCTGGACGGTGCTGGCGACCAACTCTGGTCAGATCTTCCCAAGCTTCCGACTGCTCGACAGTTCATTCGAGAATACATCTTCAACGAGCTCGAAGCGTCATCGCTTGATCCCAATACGCTTTACTCTCGCGTCCTCGGCGAGATACGCGAATATGCACCGGGACAAGGTGCTACCGGCACACCGACAAAGGTTCGTCGCGTTTACTACGCCTCCAGCCTGTATACGCATGGCGCCGCACCAAACGCGTTCGGCCCGATCGAGACGCCAGTCACCGAAGAGGGCATTGACTTCAGGATACTACCCGACGAGCAGCCCGAGTTCGTCATGGAGTCCGAAGTTCGCACACAGCAAGGCTTTACCGTTGACGCAAACGGCCGGGCGGCTAGCGTTGAACTGCTCGAGCACGATTCGCTCGGTGCTTTGGTGCAAGTGGGATATAAGTCAGTCAATCGCCTTGTCGACCTCACTCGCGAGCGGGAGGTTGATGGAACAATTACCCGCACCATTCACAATCTGATCGGGCAACCCACTCGTATCTATATGGGCAGTGATGACCGAAACTGGTCGTCATCGCCCTCGCCGGGCGGGGACAACCTGGTTCTGGTCTCGCGTTTTGGTTACGGTAATGGCATCAATGACGTGCGTTTGCCGACGCACTCGTGGAAGTATCGTACAGAGCCAGACTTCGCGGCTTCTCCGTGGGAGTCTGTGAGCACGGATCAAAATGGGGCACTAACTCAAACATACTTTGACTGGCGGTCGCGACCTGTCCGCGTGGATCGCTTTGACTATCCCGCCGATGGCATGTCGGTCTCGTCCGCAGATCGCTTGACGACTGAGTTGACTTTCTATGACCATGCGGACCGTCCTGTCTTCGTAATTGTGTACGGCAGGAGTTGCAGCGGTGAGCCCATCGCAGTGCCTTCCTCGCTCGATCCGCTCTCGAGAGATGTTATCGCCTCTGCGATTCGCCCCGATGACGCCGACTCGTCGAGTGAGATCGCCCAGTTGTTATCTCTTCCTGATCTGCCAGTGATTTCCGCAGTTGGTACATTCTACGGACCCAACGGCGACATCGTTGAACTACGCAATTACGATGTCTCGCAGTATCGCTCAGATTGCGACAACATCAGTCAACCGACGGCACCTGATGAAGCTCCGCGGTATCACGCAACCATTTCACTTAACGGGTTCGGTGATCAACAAGTTTACGCTCAGCGGCCCGGAACCCCTGTGTCGATCGGACTCGTCGATGGCGTCGGACGTATACGCGAAACTCTCAGCGCGGAGTTGGCTGCGACGGGACAAGTCGGGAAGGTGCACGGCCGAACAGTTCACGCACATGACGCCGACGGCAACGTCGTTGACACAACGCATTTCGAGCGAGTCAGCGACTCGATGGCAGAGCTCAGTGACGTTTCAGCGACTGTAAATGCTGTTCGGAACCGTGTATCTACTTGGTTTGATCCTAGCAAGCGGACAACTGCGTCTCTCGTGCTGGGATCTGAGAATGCAGAAGGGCTTCAAGCGCCAACGGGCGGGCTATTCGTTCGAGTCCCGAACCAAGGTGACATTGGCCCTCGGATCATCCCAACACAGTCTGTACCAACGGTGACCGATGTCAGCGGAGCGATGCAAACCGCGATCACCAATGGTGCGCAGTTTAGCGTGAATCGCTACAATCTTGTCACCGGACGACTGACACATACCGCGCGAGCGGTCAGCGCAAGCGGTGTTGGTGCGACGGTCTATCAGTTTGATGAATCGATTTATGACCGTGCGGGACGACTCTCGAAGTTCATCGAGAACCGATGGCCCGCGGCCGGACAACCCTCACGCGAGACTGAGTATGAATATAAGTGGGGTCGCTTAACCTCAGTTCAAGTGCGGGCTCGCGAAGGTACGCATGAGCCTGGGCATCAGAACCAGTCAAAGACCCAGATCGTCTATGTTGATAGCACAGGATCAGGAGCGAGCGAAGTTCAAAACGGCGCCCCCGTGCTCGAGTATGACGCCAGCGCGAGTACACCTACCTACCGAAAGTCGCTGCGACTTGGAGTCGCGTCGGCGAATCACTCGCTCGTGAAACGTCTGGTGAAATTCGAAGGCGACAATCCAACACAATCGCTGCACTTTGCGTACACATTTTCGGGTTTGCTTGCTCGACGGGTGGACCACCGCGGTGTCGCATTCCAGTACTTTTACGACGGCATCGATCGCTTGACCGAGATTCAAGTCGGTACGGTTCAAACTTACTCGGGCTCATCTACGGACATCACCGGGGCGTTTACACTTGGACTTCCGAGTGCCTTGGCACTGCCTGGATCGACTCCAGCTAGCATGGTCATGCGTGTCAAACTGCAATATGACCACGTGGGACGCCTGCATCGTGTGACTAGCTACGGTCTCAGCGATGCAGAAGTTGTATCCGACAACGTGTATCTGTACGATCAACGGGGAAATCTGCTGTGCGAAGCACAGTCGCATGGTACTGAGGTCACGAACCCCCTTGACATAGACGACATCTACACGCCGCGTGTCAAGTACACCTGGGGATATCGCGCTACCAGCAGCACTGATGTTGGATTTGACCGGCTTCTTGGAATCCAGTATCCCTCCATGAACTCATGGCCCAATCGGCTAATCACCTTTGATTACGGCGCAAGTCCGACTCAGGGTGAAGACAGCACCGACTCGAAGTTCAACCGAATCCGAGGGATTCGCAACTTTGGAATCGACCCGCAATTCGGGGCCACACGCACGCTTGCCATGTTTGGGTACGCGGGTACGCATCGTCGTGTTGAACGCATTACTCCATCTGTCGAGAATCAATGGCTTGACCCACTTCTTGAGCTTTCGTTGCGAAGTAACGGCTCGACACCAGGGCTTGATGGCCTAGATCGTTTCGGTCGCGATCAGCGTGTCGCCTACACGGGATTGCCAGCGACTGGAAATGTCTCCGACCGATCCCTGCTCTTCTCTGCGCGATATGGTTACGACCGCAAGGGAAACCGTCTGTTTCAGGATGTCGCGCAGCCCATCGTTGATCTTCAGCCCAGCGGGCAGTCGACGATGACGGCGCGATCACAGATTCATTCTTATGACGCCCTTGATAGACTTGTTCGCAGCGAAGTCGGTCGTCTCACCACCAGCCAAGGCGTTCAGACGATCGCTGCCGCCGACAGTCTGCGCGTCGATCAGTGGTCACTTGACATTCAGGGCAATTGGACCGGCACGACTGGCACTGGCGCCGTCGCTGGCCGGAGCCTTACGGCTCTCGAGAACGGCCTCAACCCCCCACTCGTGAACAATCCTTGGGGCACGATGTCCGGCACCACTGCTATTCCATGGATGCCTGACGCGGACGATCCGTTCGCAGTGGGCCAAGGCGTGTTCAGTCATTCACACGAGGTCAACTCGCTCAGCGAGTTGGAATCCGTTGTTGTGAAGACGGGGCCTTCCGGCAACACGACTACATCTGTCAAGCACATTTTTGATGCAGCGGGTAATCTCGCGTTTGATGGAACCTATCGATACAGCTATGACGCTTGGAATCGACTCGTTCAGATCAACGAAGCGGTACTTCCGATCAATGCGCCCGCCAAGCCGTCGCTTGATGATATCATCGTCGGCAGCGTCAACCGCCACTTCACGTATGACGGCCTTGGTCGACTCATTCGAACGCAACGTCCGTTCACATACGAGTATGTTCGCGGGGTGGGCACACAACCGGTCGAGATGATCGGTTTCCTGAGTGAGCGGTACTACTACGACGGTATCCGTCGCATCCAGGAAGTACGAATCAATGAGGTGTTCTCGCAACAAGAGTCGCTATCGATGTTGCAGGCACCGGAAGTTCAGCAGTCCGCGCAGGAAATCGAGAATGCAACGACTGCGGCGGGTGGTGAGCTCGAACAAGTCACTACGCCCATCGGCGTCGAGGCAGAACAGCTCGCGCTCTCGATATTCGATCTTTCCTACCCGCTGCCGTTCTCGCTCGAACCACAGCTCTTCCGCGAGTATGTGTATGGACCCGGCGATGGCCCCGGCGGTGTCGATGAGATACTCGCCTTCTACGACGGCACGAACCGGGCAGAGGCGTACTTCGTGCTGCAGGACGCCAGCGGCGATGTGGTTGCGTTGGTGGATGACAATGGGCCGGCACGGAGCATTCAAGGACCTGCAGGCACGACTGTTGTTCCCACGCCACGTGTCGTTGCGCAGTGGACCTATGACGCATACGGGCAGGTGCTCAGTGCGGATTACATGCATCCGCATCCGACGATGATGGCGGGCCACAAGGGGTTGTTTGTGGAGCGGCTGGACCTGCCGCTGTCGTGGCAAACCGGAGTGGCCGCGGTTGATGTGCATCCTCGGCTGGTGCCCTTCGCGCACATCATTTATCAGAACCGCAATCGCACCTATGCCCCGCACACCGGTCGCTTCATGCAGAGTGACCCCAACGGAACGGGCATGGTTGCGCTTGAGTCAATCGCCTATCACGGCGCGACCATCAATCCGCATGCTGCGGCTGCCGACCTGCAGACGCTGCACACCGATGGGGCGAATTTCTACGGGTATCTGCGGGGCAATCCCTTTGCTGGCAGTGATCCGCTCGGCCTGTATTCCGATCCGTTTGACATGATCGACGACTTCATGGCCGCAACTGCGGCGGAACGCGCAGCGTTCATAAGCGGCGTCGGCCGGGGTTCGAAGGCTGCGGCGATCATGGCCGCAACCATCGCGAGCTATGTCCCACTTCCCGGCATGAGCGTCGCGGCTGAACTAGCTCTGTATGCGCTTGGCCAGCAGTCGTGGGAAATGACGTTGGTGAACATCGGCACCAACTTCATTCCCGGGGGCAAGCTCATGGCCTTCCTGGGCAAGTTGGGCCACGGAGCATTGAAGACCGCGATGCACTACGCGCAGAAGGCGGGTGCCAAGTTCTTGAACGGTGTGGTGTGGATGGCGAAGGGCGGTGTCGCCCGTGCCGTGTATGGCTTTGGAGAGGGGCTTATACGCAACGCCGCGGAACTGCTCAGTAAAGGTTGTCGGATTTGTTTCACTGGTCCAACTGAAGTTTGGACTGAACGAGGCCTTGTCCGTATTGCTGATGTGCAAGTCGGCGACCTCGTGCTTGCGCACGATGAGAAGACTGGCGAACTCTCCTTCCGCGAAGTCTTGAAGACCTATGTGCGGCAGGGTGCCCCGATCGTGCTCGTCACGCTCATGGCCGCCGACCCCGCGCTGGGCAACACGCTCACGACCATCGAGACCACCGAGGAGCACCCGTTCCTCGTCGAAGCCACCGCGAACGGCGATATGCCCGGTTGGACGCGTATTGATGCGCTTTCACCCGGCGACACCATCAAGCGGTTCGACGGCCTCAGCCCTGGCAGCGTGGTCGTGTCGGTCCAGTTCACCTCGCGTCGCGAGCAGGTGCATAACCTCGAAGTTGAAGGCCTCCACACGTACCTCGTGGGTGCGGATGGGGTGGTGGTGCATAACGACACGATCCCGACGCTTCCTCCCAATGAGATTGTGTCAGAAGGTCAGTTTCAAATTCGGCATCAGTTTGGAGCAATTGACGCCTCGCGTGGTGGGCTAAAGGAGCACCCACCAGCGCACGTGCATTTGATCGGTCCGGACGGCAAGTACGTTTCGATCGGCCAGAATGGACACCCGTTGCACGGGGAACGGGAACTCACAAGAAAGGAAAGAGAGTTTGTTCAACGACACCTTTCTCGCATTAGATCAGCCGTTGACAAAATCATGAGGTGGCACCGCGCATGTCGAACCGACCGGTAATCGATGAATCGAAGTTCACGTACTGTTATGTTTTTGTCGGCGAAGCCGTGCGGACCCGCGATGATAAAGGTTGGCGAACGTCTTCGTTTCCATCTGGGGTCTTTTCATCTACTGAGATGGCGGTGGCGTGGATTGCGCAGCATCGACTTAGTGGAGTGCTAACGCGGTATGCAATTGACGTTCCCGCCTTCGAGTACTCCCTTTTCCTCAAGAGCGTCTCCTCCAAAGATCAAGACGGTCGCTTTAGACAGGTGTGGAGTGGCGGTGAAGTTCACAGTCACTTTGAGAACGGCGTTCGGACAGCGTAGAAACTTTGAGACTGGCGTTCATACGTAGACGGCAGGTGACAACAACTCCGTCGATCGACCGACCTCATATTCGTGCCACGGGCTTCCGGCTCTGCGGAAGCCCGTGCGTCTTGGTGCCCCTCATCCTCTCCAACCCACCGGTTAACGGCTCGGGGTCACACTCCGCACCCAACACCACCTCGCCGCTCTCTCCACCCCGTACCATCTGCCGGTCGAGATGCCGGGCTGTTAACCACTTTCCCAGCATCTACGACCCTGCAAACTAGACGGCTGGAATACTTGAACACCGCTGGCGCTGCGCCAGAGCCGTTTTTGGCGTGGTGCGACCTCAGGGCGACCCCATCTGCCTGACCGTCCAACCCGAGTGTTAACCAGAGAATCCGTCCGCCTCCCCCACCGCCACGGCTAGAGAATTTGTTCGCGGGGGTTGTGGATAGGGAGCTTTGCAAGCCCTGGCAACGAGCCGGGGCTTGTTTTGTTTATGGGGTGAGGGGTGGCGTGCAGGATTTCGAGGTTGTGTGTTTTGGCGGGGGAAAGCGGGGGTTTTCGGAGCATGGAGCGGTTTCGCCATGCGGGTGAGCGAGCGTTGTGGGGCGTGGGAAACGCGATCTGGACTCGTCACGTTTCGGGCGGACTCTCGGTTCTCTGCGAGAGAGCGGATTTTGGTTAACGGGAAGGTTGGGGGTTGAGGTGTGGGGCTCCAAGGTGTCACACACGATCATTTCAGCGCTCGGGAATCTGTTGCGACTCTCGAGTTGACGGGCAGAGGGGGTTAACAGGGCCGTTACGAGCGGGGTCGGATGCGAACGCGATTTCGATCCTTTGCGACGGCACGGGAGTCATCTGTTGTCCGCCGGCTCCACGGCGGGTTCCGCTGCCAGCAGCTTCGCCTTCCACTCCGCCGCTTTCGCGTCGTAGCCCTTGCCGGGCTCGGCCTGATCCCATGCGGTGTAAAGATCGACGAGGGCTTGCACGCACTCGAGTGTGTCCTTGTGCGTCGGGCCGCGGCCCGGGGCGGCGAGGTAGATCGGGTGGGCTTCGAGCAGGTTCGCTTCGGTGAGCTTGAAGCGCGCAGCGTCATATCCCAGCCCGACGCGGGCGCGTGCGAGGGTGGTGAGGAAGCCGGCCAGGCGTGGCCCGTTGCCGCCAGTGAACTTCTTACGGGCCGTGGGTTCGTAGGGCGTGATGAGGTCAAGGGCTTCTCGGGCCTTGTTTTGGTCGATTCTGAGGCGTGCCATCGCGGAAAGGCTCGCAAGCGTATCGGGGTGCTCCTCCCCCAGCACGCGGCGGCGCTTTTCCAAGGCCTCGCGGTAGTACGGCTCGGCCTGATCGACCTTTCCCTGGGCCAGGAGCAGAAAGCCCGTGTTGTTGATGGAGTTGAGCGTTTGCGGGTGATCCTCCCCGAGCACGCGACGGCGCTTTTCCAGGGCCTCGCGGTAGTACGGCTCGGCCTGATCAAGCTTGCCCTGGTCCCGGAGCAGAAAGCCCATTTTGTTGATTGAGGTGAGCGTTTCGGGGTGATCCTCCCCGAGCACGCGGCGGGACTTCTCCAGGGCCTCACGGTAGTACGGCTCGGCCTGATCGAGCTTGCCCTGAGCCTGAAGCAGGCCGCCCATGTTGCTGATGGAGGTGAGCGTTTGCGGGTGCTCCTCCCCCAGCACGCGGCGAGACTTCTCCAGAGCCTCGCGGTAGTACGGCTCGGCCTCGACCAGCTTTCCCTGGTCCTGAAGCAGGCCGCCCATGTTGTTGATGGAGATGAGCGTGCCGGGGTGCTCCTCCCCCAGCACGCGACGGCGCTTTTCCAGGACCTCGCGGATGTACGGCTCGGCCTGATCGAGCTTGCCCAGGGCTCGGAGCAGGAAGCCCATGCTGTTGATGGAGATGAGCGTGTCGGGGTGCTCCTCCCCCAGCACGCGACGGCGCTTTTCCAGGACCTCGCGGATGAACGGCTCGGCCTCGACCAGCTTTCCCTGGGCATGAAGCAGGCCGCCCATGTTGTGGATAGCGTTGAGCGTTTGCGGGTGCTCCTCTCCCAGCACGCGACGGCGCTTTTCCAGGGCCTCGCGGATGTACGGCTCGGCCTCGGCCAGCTTGCCCTGAGCCTGGAGCAGGCTGCCCATGTTATTGATAGCAGTGAGCGTTCGCGGGTGCTCCTCCCCGAGCACGCGGCGAGACTTCTCCAGAGCCTCGCGGTAGTACGGCTCGGCCTGATCGAGCTTGCCCTGGGCCTGAAGCAGGCCGCCCATGTTGTTGATAGCGGTGAGCGTTTGCGGGTGCTCCTCCCCCAGCATGCGTCGGCGCCTTTCCAAGGCCTCGCGGTAGTACGGCTCGGCCTGATCAAGCTTGCCCTGGGCCTGGAGCAGCAAGCCCATGTTGTTGATGGAGGTGAACGTTTGCGGGTGCTCCTCCCCCAGCACGCGACGGCGCTTTTCCAGGGCCTCGCGGTAGTACGGCTCGGCCTGATCGAGCTTGCCCTGGTCCCGGAGCAGCAAGCCCATGTTGTTGATGGAGGTGAGCGTGTCGGGGTGCTCCTCCCCCAGCACGCGACGGCGCTTTTCCAGGACCTCGCGGTAGTACGGCTCGGCCTGATCGACCTTTCCTTGGTCCAGAAGCAGGCCGCCCATGTTGTTGATGGAGCTGAGCGTGCCGGGGTGCTCCTCCCCCAGCACGCGAC
>DATGWV010000214.1:0-8278 GCA_035299305.1 Phycisphaerales bacterium
GCCCCTCGTCGACACGGTTGCCTCGGCGTTGCCTGAATCCCAAGCCACACAACTGCGCGACATGGTGAAGGAGTACCGCGACGCCGCCATCGCCACCGAGTCAAACACTCGCGGCGCGGCTGCAAACACCGAGCAACCCGCCACCGACAACGCCGCCGAACCCGCTGCCGACGCCATGATGAAAGACGACCCGTCAGCCCCCGCCGCATCCCGCAAACCGCCCGCTGGCGCACGCCTGCGCGAACAGATCGAAGGCCAAATCTACGACCTCCGCCTCGCGGGCCGCGAAGTCAATCGCGCCTTCCAGACCTTCATCGCCGACAAGCAGGAGCAAGGCGAACGTTTCCTCACCCTGATCGACGCAACCCCCGAGCAACGGGCCAAGATCGACAAGATCCTCCGCGACAAGGGCGAAGCCGCGCTCATCAACCCCACGCCCGCCCAGCGCCAGGAGAATTTCCAGCGAATTCTCGCCGAATTGACGCCCCAGCAACGTCGCAAACTGCTCGCGGAATACCGCGGAAAGTGACGCGAGCCGGCGTAACCTGACGCATGGCAAAGCGTGAGGCGAAGAAAGTGACGAAGAAGGCCGGTTCCAGCAAGCAAACCGCTGCTAGCAAGCAACGCGCGACGAGCAAGCCGGCAAAGAAGTCAGCCGCGACCAAGAGCACCGCGAGCAAAGTCGCGAAGGTCGTGCGCAAAGCGGTGAGCAAGGCGACCAAGGTCGTGAAGAAGGTCGCCAAGAAGCTGGCGAAAGCGCCCGTCAAGAAAGTCGCAACCAAGCCCGCGGCAACAAAGCCGACGACGAAGGTAACCGCGCCCAAGACCACCGCCACCAAGCGCGCCAAGTCAACGGCCAAGTCGGCAGCGAAGCCCGCTGCGAAGAAGCCCAAGCCTTCGCTCACAATGGGCGTCCCCACCGACGTCGCCGAAATGGAAGCCAGATCGCGCGGCCCTCAAACAACGAGCATGCGCAACGGCACCAACCTCACCGCCTACGAAGCCGATGAGCAAGTCGACACGTCGATGACCGACGACAGCGACTTCGCCGACGACGCGCCCACCACTCCCGCGCTTTCACAGCAAGCCGCCGCGGAACTCGATGCCGACATCATCGCCGCCGCCACCACGCCGCGCGATCCGCAGGGCAAAGTCCGCCCGCACGATATCGATCGCGCCCGCGCCTTCGCCATCGCCGCGGCCCGCATGTGCAAAGACGACAAGTGCGAAGATGTCCTCGTCCTCGACGTCTCCAAGATCCGCCAGGACGTCGACTTCATCGTCCTCGCGAGCGGCACCAGCGACCGCCAGATGCGCAGCGTCCTCCAACACCTCGAAGAGCACGGCCAGAAAATGAACACCCCCGCCGTGCGCGCCAGCAAAGACGACCGCGCAACCTGGCTCCTCGCCGACTTCGTCGATGTCGTCGTGCATCTGTTCGAACCCAACACCCGCGCCCACTACAACCTCGAAATGCACTTCGCCGACGCCCCGAAAGTGACCTGGGAACGCGAAGGCCAGCAAAACCGCGACCGCGCGGGCCTGATGGACCCACGCAACAACTGATCCCCTTCGCCAGCCCACCCGCAGAGCCCACCACGCGATGAGCGCACCAGTCCCCATCACAGTGCGAGTAAACGTCGCCGCCGGCTATGACGTGGTGGTGGGGGAGGGTGTCCTCGAAAGCATCGGCGAACGAGTTCGTGCCGTGCTTCCAGCCGCCCGCCGCGTGCTAGTCGTCTACGACGCCCACGCACCGCTCCCCTCAACCGCCGTGTGCGATGCACTGGCCGACGCCGATCTGGACGTCTGCTGGGCACTCGTCACGCCCGAAGAAAGCGAGAAGACACTCGTCGCCGCCGACGATTGCCTGCAGCAACTTGCACAAGCCAGATGCGAACGTACCGACGCCGTCATCGCGCTGGGCGGCGGCATTGTCGGCGATGTCGCTGGTTTCGTCGCCGCCACCTATCGCCGCGGCATCGCGTGGGTGCAATGTCCCACGACGCTGCTCAGCATGGTGGACGCCAGCGTGGGCGGCAAAACCGGCGTGAATCTGCAAGTCGGCGACGAGTTGCAAAAAAACATGGTCGGCGCGTTTCATCAACCTTCACTCGTCCTCGCCGACGTGAGCACGCTGTCAACGCTGCCTGCGAGAGACTTCGCCAGCGGCTGCGCGGAGATCATCAAACACGCCATGATCGCGCGAAGCGTGCCCACGCCCGATGCGTCGCTGTCACTCGATATTCTGCGATCAACACTGCCCGACGTAAGGCACGACAGCTTGGCCTTAGCCCGACTTGTCGCACAAAACGTCGCACTAAAAGCAGGTGTTGTCGAATGCGACGAACGCGAACTCAAACACGATGGCGGCCGCGCCCTCCTCAACCTGGGCCACACCTTTGGTCACGCCATGGAGACGATCGCCAGCGCCCGCGCAGATGGATCCACAACTGACGGCCTGACCCACGGCGAAGCCGTCGCACTCGGACTCCTCGCCGCATCACGCACAAGCGCAGCCCTCCGACTCGTCGACGACGCGTTCGTCGCGACCGTGCGTACAACTTTGCAGGCCGCGAATCTCCCAACACGCGTACAGGGCTTGCCCGCGCCCGACGCCATGATCGACCGCATGCACGCCGACAAGAAATCAATCGCCGGCTCACTCCGTGTCATCCTGCCCACCGGCCCCGGCACGGCCACAGTCGTAAAAGATCCCCCGCGCGAAGCCCTCGAAGCCGGCTGGCGCGAGATCGGTTGTGAGCCGTAACGACGCCGCTTAGCGCGATCCGTTCCGCTCGCGCATCTCACTCATCGCCGCTTCCCGCCGCTCCTCTTCCGCCTCCACCACATCCGCCGTCGCACTGCTCATTGCAACGGGCATAATCAGG
Source organism: Phycisphaerales bacterium (assembly GCA_035299305.1). Taxonomy (GTDB): domain Bacteria; phylum Planctomycetota; class Phycisphaerae; order Phycisphaerales; family UBA1924; genus BJHL01. The sequence goes on from DATGWV010000214.1 coordinate 2,892, forward strand.
CTGAACATGCTGCCTTGTCCCACATCGCTGATGAGCTGAATCTCGCTCTGCAGCACCGTCGCCAAGTCTTTGCAGATCGCAAGCCCAAGCCCCGTGCCTGACTGCTGCTCTTTGGTATAGCCGCTGTCAAGCTGCACGAACTTCTCGAAAATGCGATCCTGCTGCTCGGGCGGAATGCCCGGCCCGTTGTCAATCACACTCACACGAATGCGCTCCTGCGTGTCCACGCTTGTCGCAGGCAAACGCTCGGCGCGCAGAATGATGATCGGCTCGCGCCCCGTCTTCTCAAGCGGCTGGATGAACTTCACCGCGTTGCTCAGGAAGTTGAAGATGATCTGCTGAAACTTGCGCGGGTCCGTCTTGATGATCGGCACATCGTCCGCCACTTCCAGCTTCAGCGTGATGCCCTTGCGCCCCGCCTGTGGCGAAATCAGCCCCAGCAACCCTTCACACGCCTCACGCAGCGTCACGCGCTCAATCCGCAGATCAACCTTCCCCGCTTCAATCCGCGCCATTTCCAGCAGCGAATTGATCAGCGCCAGCAGGCCGCGCCCCGCCGTCAAAATGTTCTCCAAATATCGAATGCGCTTGAGCACGATGGGCGACGCATCCGGCTTGTCCGCATCGGCCTTCGCCACTTCCAGCAGCAACTCCGCAAATCCATTGATCGAGTTCAGCGGCGTGCGCAGCTCATGGCTCACGCTTGCAAGAAACTCTCCCTTCACCTTCGCCGCCTGATACAACGCGCTGTTGGCCTCCGCCAGTTCATGCAGCTTCACGTCCAGCGCGCTGTTGATGCCACGCAGCCGATCTTGCGACGCCTGCAAGTCACTCAGCATCGAGTTCAGCGTGTCACCCAGTTGCTGAAACTCATCGCCTGTCGTGATCTCCGCACGAATGTTGAGATTCCCCTCACGCACGCGCTGCGTCGCGTCAGTCAATTCACGCACCGGCTGCAGCACCAGCCGCCGCGTGATGAACCAGAAGACTGCCATCGCCAGCAGAAAGATCCACAGAAACGCCACGAACACAAACGTTGTGTTCAAGACCAGCAGCCGCGTCGCGCTCACGCTGCGGCGTTGCAGTTCCACCAGCCCCACCAGCTTGCGCGTGCCTTCGGTTGCGCGCCAAACCCCCTTCGCATACCGATACTCGCGCTGACTCCCGTCCCAGCTCGCCTCTTGAAAGTCCGGCTGCGATGGATCAGCTTCCAGCGCCGCGACGGCTCGCCCCAGAAACGCTTCATTCTCGCGCACGATCTGTTCACGCGAAATTTCGCGAGCTTCCACGCCCGCTCGCACTTCGCGAATGTCCTCCACCAGCCGCGGCACCACACGCATCGTGCTGCCCGGCGCGGGCGGGCCCATCAGCGACGCCCGCCCCTGCTCCTCGCCCACGCGCTGCCACGTGTCCACCATCTGCCGCGACACTTCCAGCTGCCCCTCGTCGATCAGATACGTCATCCGCATCCACGGCACGACCAGCGCAAGCAGCACGATGAGCGTCGTGGCCGCACCAAAGACCAGCAGGCATTTTTTCGCAAGGCTCATGCCTTGGAGCATGGCTCATTCTTCGCACGCTCAAACAACAACGCACGTGCAGTTGCACGTGCGTTGCCAGTTATCGCTCGATTATCTTTGATGCAGCAACTTCGCGATCAGCACCCTGATCAGCACCGTGATCAGCACCGTGATCAGCACCGTGATCAACACATCGTCATGCCGCCATCCACGGCGATGGTCTGCCCCGTCAAAAAGCCCGCTTCATCGCTGCTCACATACGCCACTGCCGCCGCGATGTCTTCAGGCGTGCCCAGCCGCTTGACGGCCATCATCGCCGTCACGCCTTCCTTCACTTGGTCGGGAAGATTGGCCGTCATGTCGGTCTGAATGAACCCCGGCGCGATGCAGTTGCACGTCACGCCCTTGCTCCCCAGCTCGCGCGCAATCGTCTTCGTCAAACCCATCAGCCCGGCCTTCGCCGCCGCGTAGTTGGCCTGACCGGCATTGCCGACAACACCGCTGGTGCTGCCGATGTTCACGATGCGCCCGAACCGGCCCTTCATCATGGCCCGCGCCGCCGCGCGGCTCGCGACAAACGCGCTTTTCAGATTCGTGTCCAGCACGCTGTCCCAGTCTTCATCACTCATCCGCAAAATGAGCGTGTCCTTGGTGATACCCGCGTTGTTCACCAGAATGTCCAGCCGGCCGTGCTTGCTCGCCACGCCTTCCACCGCCGCCGCGAACGCCTTCGCATCGCCCACGTTCACCGCCAGCACTTCCGCGCTGCCGCCGGCAGACTCAATCATCGCCTTCACTTCGTTCAGCGGCCCTTCGCTGCGACTCACAAGCACCACATGCCGGCCATCCTTCGCCAAGCGAAGTGCAATGGCCTTGCCAATGCCGCGCGAAGCCCCGGTCACGAACGCTACACGTTTATCACTCATATGCATTCACCAACACGAAACACCAACACTCGTCCATGTCCCACGCCAACGCAGCAACTCACTCAGCCGCCCACGCTCGGCGCAGGCTTGGGCGCGGGAGCCGCACCGCTGCCCAGCATCGCTTCCAGCGCGGCCTTGTCCATGCCCAGCACCGACGCGAGCGCGACGATGATCTCATCGCGCGTCCGGCCAGGCGCTTCCAAGCTTTGCACCAGAGCCTTCAACGCCGCTGCATCAGGCCGCTTGCCAGCGTCAAACGCCGCCTTGCCCTTGTTGTTCGCCGTCTGCACTTCCGCCGGCAAAGGCGGCACGGGCATTCCCAGCTTCTTAATCACCTCGCTCGTCACATACATCACCACCAACTGCGTCTCAGTCAGCGACGCGAGTGCCGCGAGATTGCCCATCATCATCCCCGCCAGCGGATCATTCGCCGCCGCCTTGGGCGCGGGGCTGCTGCTGGCCACCACCGCCGTCAGTTCGCTGTCACCCAGCCCCGCAAAGTCCTGTGCCCGCGGCTTCACCGCATTGGTCGCCGCCGCGCCGTCGAATTTCCAAGAGCCACTGGCATTCCGCGCACTCCACCCCATCACATACGCGCTGCCCGGCTCCTGCACCGCCAGCCACACCGTGGCATCATTCATCGCCTGATTGCCCGTGGGCGCATTGTCGCGAATGCGCAGCACGCGCACGCCTTCAATCTTGCTCGTGGCTTCATCCCACTCGCCGCTGTTCACGAGCCCATCCAGCGTCACCTGCGCTTCGCCGCTGAGCATGTCACGCAGCGCATCGCTGTCACCCTTGGCGACCGCATTGGCCAGATTCACCACCGCCCGCGCCAACTCCTCATCCACCGGCGCAACCTCCTGGGGAAACTGCACGCGCGGATCGGGCTTCAAGTCGCTGAGCACCTTGCTCACCGTCACCGGCTCGGGCGCAGGCGGCGTCACCGGCGCAGGCGGCGGCGGCGGCGGTGGCGGCGGCGGAGCCTTCTTCTCACACCCCGTCAGCATCGCGATGCCAGCAACGCCAACACCCCCCCCGGTCAACGCCAGGACCGTCATGATGACCGAAGCACACCGAGCAACAGAAGACTTATGCACCATGGGGAGAGGATAGGGGCGGGACGCCGAGCAGGCACGAAGTGCCATGGACACGCAGTGCCCCCTCCTACGAACCCGAGCGCCAGCGAGGGCCACCAACGACATGAGCAGGTGAAGAGGTGAGCAGGTGAGTAGGTGACTCACTCGCCCGTCTTGGGCAGTTGAAAGTCGGGGAAGAGCGATGTGCCCAGATTCTTGATCGCCCCGCCGATCTTGCCCGTGAAACCCTCAACCCACCCCGCAGCCTCCATCAGTCCTTCAGCCGAGACCGAATACCACTTGCGATCCGGCTTGTCCTTGGCTGCCTGCTTGAGCGCAAGCTCCAAGTTCTCCGCGATCTGCGGTGCGTCGTCAACTTTCGCAGCTGGCAGAGCCTTGATCAACTCCTCCACATCCTGTCGCAAGGTGTTCATGGCGTCCTTCTTCGCGCCGGGAGCCTGTTGATTCACCAGATTCGTGCAGTTCGTGAGCGTCTGACCAACTTGGCTGTTGGTGACGTTGCCGCCGATGTTGATCCGTCTGTCGTCACGCATGTGCTTCCCTCCGTGAACAAAGTCGCCCGACACGTGAATGACCGTGACACCGCTCGTCCCACCTGGTGGTAAGTCCGGCGACAAGCCGACAACGGGCTTGCCGTTATCGTCGTCGTCTTTCTTCATGTGGTCACGAATGAGCTTCTCGATTTCGCGTTGCGCTTCGTTAAATCCGTCCTTCTTGCTCTTGTGCTTGCAGACGGCGCGATGGGCCGGTTTGAGAATCTGGTACTGACTCAGATCAAGGCCTTCGAGCGGAATGTCGTCCACGAGTACAAGTACAAAGACGAACTCTCGCTTGCCCCGGTCCTTGAGTCGTTTTCTCGCCGCAGCCAACTCGACCCTTTGTATAAAAGATGAAGTCACGAAGTGGTTCGTCAAGAGTCCGATGAAGATGTCCATCGACTCAAGCTGCGTCTCAATCTCCTTCTGCCACTCAGTCCCGGGTTCGATCATCCCGTCATGCCACGACAGGATCAATTCCTTGGCTTGCATCGCGAGCATGTTGACGACGAACTCGTTCTTCGCCCGGCGATCTTGGTGCGAATAGCTCAGAAACGCTCGCAACGGTTTCCGGCGTTGCTCGCGGGTCGAGCGTTCGGAGACGACATCAAGCTGCTGTGTCGGTTCCACGCGCATGGGCGGAGGCGTGGTCCCGACGATGATGGGTGCCTCTGCCTGCTCAGCGGCGCGGAGGTCAGCGATGGGCTTAAACACGCTTCCCGCCGCCTCTGGAAGTCCGTCCAGCTCCTTCTCAATGGTCGGCGGCTTGCCGGGCAGGTCCGCGTTGATGCGGTTCATTGCCCCTTGCACCACTTCCAGCAGGCGTAAGCGTGCGGCCGCCGGCCCTAGCGCGGCGACTTCGACAAAGTTCGGTGCATCGCCTCGGCGGACACGCACCAAGGCAGCGGCTTCGCCATCGCGAATGACGACACCGTTGCGCCACAGAGCATCGCCCTTGACATGCAGCGCATGCGTCAGCACGATGAAGCGAGGAATAATTCCTTCCGCCACCGGTGAGCGATAGTCATACCGCAGCCGGACTGCGCCGGGCCCCTTCCACTGTTCGCCCAACCCTTCCGGCTGATATGGATCAAGCGAGCCTGGAACAAGCCACGTCGTTGACTGTTCGACCGTGTCATTCCCGTCCACTTCGACGGGATAGCACATCTCAAACCGCTCCATCAGTCGCAGAAGAAACCGCGCTGACTCCACCGACTTGTCGGGCAACGCATTGACCGCCTCATCAAGACGCAGCAAGCCGTCACTCTTGGGCTTGTCTTTCGCCCGAATCAGCCGGTACACCCC
>DATGWV010000215.1:0-6762 GCA_035299305.1 Phycisphaerales bacterium
CTCGCCCTCCCAACTCCGCCCGCCTTCGACGGCCTCCACCCCCTCGTCGTTCACTTCGCCCTCGCCGTCCCGCTCATCGTTCCCATCTTCCTCGTCATCGCCCTCGCGTGGAAGTCGCAGTGGCGTGCCATGCTCGTCGCCTCGCTCGTCACGTGCGCACTCGGCACCGCCTTCATGCTCCTCGCCATCCAAACCGGCGAAGCCACCGAGAAGTACGCTCACATGATCGACGGCACCGGCCCCACGCTCCACCGCCACGAAGAACTCGCCGAACTCGCGCGCAATCTCTTCTTCGGCGTCACCGCCGCGCTCGCCATCGCGACCTTCGTCGCGTTCAAGTTCAACGACAAACTCAAGAGTGGCGCTCGCTTCGCCCTCATCGCCGCGTGCACTGCCATCTGGGCCCTTCCCGCGCTCGTGCTCGCCAACGCGGCCCACGCCGGCGGCGAACTCGTCCACGTCCACGGCGTCAAAGCCCCCATCACCAGCGCAAGCGCCAACGCCGCCGCCGCCCTGGAACACGAAGATCGCGACTGACTCCACTCATGCCCTAACGCCTTGATGCCTGCTCGCTTCTCACGTCGGCCCCGCCACGAATGCCGAATCACGAATGCCGAATGCCGCCACGGCACCTCGCACCCAGCCTTCACGCAAGCCGCACCATCAAGTCCTTCTCGTCAGCGCGATACACCCCCCGCGCATCTTTCAGCCACCGCCCCGCATCCATCGCATACCCCGCCGTCGGCTTCAGCTCCACGCTCACTTCACTCGCGCGCCGCAGCCAGTAGCGATTAAACCGCTCCATCGCCAGCTCGCGCACGTACTTCGCCGTCATGCTCGCCAGCGCAACCGGCATGTGATGCCGCTCCGCCTCCACCAAGAACGCAATCCCCGCCCGGCACGTTTCCCCGCGTGAATTCACGCCCTCCACCGTGTACCGGCTGCGATGTTCGCTCTCTTCGACGATCGTCACACTTGCGCCCGGCAGCGCGCTCTCCAGAAACTTCGCATAGGCCGCCCGTCCGCCCTGCCGATCACACACGATGCCCAGCGTCGTGCGCCCCTCATGCATCGCGCCCCATCGCTCCCACACAAATTGCAGGTGCTCGCGCAACGCACGCCCCGTTGTCGCCGCCTTGCCCCCGTGGTTCACCGCAAGGTCATTGAACTCGCGCTCCCCCACCACCCGGCACTTCATCGCGAGTATCTCAACACAACTCGCGCGCAGCGCCCGGTCCAGCAGGTTCGCCGCGATGCGCAGCGACCCCACGCCATGCGCGCAAGGCAACGAAATCTCTCCCGTGTACCACGCCTCACTCGCCATCTGCGCCCCCAGCGCGCCAAACAACCGCCCGTCATGCATCGTGCCGTCATCGGGCAGCACTTCATGCCCCGCGCAGTGCAACGCCGTCAGCACGCCGCGCTCCAGATGCACCAGCGGATGCGTCGTCTTCACGCTGCTCGACAACTTCAGCTCTTTGCTGTCCGCGATCGCGATCCGCCCCAGCGCATCCGCCTTCCCCCCGCGCCCCGGCTCCCGACACACCCCGCTCGCCAACACCTTCCACAAATCCGGCACCGCCTGCTCCCCCTCCTTCGGCCCAGGCACCGCAAACACCGTCATCCCCACCGTGAGCGGCCCCAGCAGCGGCCCATACCCCGCTTCATCAATACCAACGAGAATGGTGGGAGGGAGTGACAAGGTGACAGCAGAAAAAGTGCCAGAGTGCCAAAGTGCCAAAGTGCCAAAGTGCCGGAGTGCTGCAGTGAGCAAAGCCACTCACCGCTCCAGCACCAACGAGTCCCGCAAGCGTACCGCCTTCCCCCACCCCGGCGCTCAGGCCCTTCGCCCTCCCAAAAACACAACCGCCGAGCATCATGCTCGGCGGCCTTCTCAATGCGGTCGAGAGGACTTGAACCTCCAAGGGTGTGACCCCACTAGAACCTGAATCTAGCGCGTCTGCCAATTTCGCCACGACCGCGTGGGCCAAAACGGTAGGCATCACCCCCCAAGAACTCAAGGGCGCAAGCCCTTGTCATCCCACCCCCCACGCCTCACAACCCGCAACCATGCACCTCAGCAGCGGTACACCCAAGCAGTCCTCTCGTGCTCGGAGTCCGCCCCATGCGCCACCACGTCACCGCCCTCTCACTTCTCACCTGCGTCACATCCCCGGTCGCCGCCCAACTCTTCGACTTCACCGACGGCGTGCCAGCCGCCGGCGTCGTTGGTCAGGTGTACGCCGCAACACTCTGGGATCCAGACGGGCCGGGGCCTGGGCCAACAGTCTGTGTTGTCGCCGGATCGTTCAAGATCGCGGGCGACAAATTCTCAAGCGGCCTCGCCCTGTGGGACTTCCAAGCCGAGCGGTGGACGGCACTCGATGCACCCCTTCCTCCCGCTCCGTACGACATCGACTCGGTGTTCTCCGTTTTCGTCACACACTCAAACGAGCTCCTCGTAGGAAACTCTTGGGACGTCTATCGATGGACAGGTAGTCAGTGGCATCGCTTTGGTCCGGACACTTCCACGCTTGCTGCGGTGACGGAGATTGCGCAAGACGCCGAAGGCTCGATCTATATCAGTGGCGGCCCGATTCTCTCGACGTTTCCTGTTCCGGGACGCTTCTTCGAGCGTTGGAACGGTTCGACTTGGATCACACAGACTCCGAGTCGACTGTCCGAGATGCGACTGACCCCAGACGGTACTTTCTGGGCCGCAGGGGGCGGCAGTTCCCTCTACCGAAACACCGCAAACGGTTGGCAAGGGCTAAGTGGACAAACGGGTGCACCGAGTCAAATTTGGGAGTTCATCAACCAAGGTAACGACCTGATCGCCGCAACTGGCGCTGCGCAAAGTGCGGTACAGCGGTACAACGGAGCGACTTGGACTCGACTTGTTGGACTTGGCGATCAATCGTTTGTTGGTGCCCTCACGTACGACGCTCAAGGCAATCTCTTCGTCGGAGGAACTATTTCATCGTTTGTCCCAGTTGCTCCACCTGGCGGTCAACGCCCTTCGCTGTGGGGACTCATCCGTGTCTCACCAGACGGATCGGCATCCGACATCACCTTTCCTCTCCCGCCTACACCGTCAACCGTTCCGACCCGGTCGGTAACGTCTCTCGTGAATCTCCCCAATGGCGGAGTCTTCGTTGGTGGTACCCGCCTGCAAGCCGTCTATGACGGTGCCTTCTTGCGACCGCTCGCGGGCGGGAGCAACGGCTCGTTTGGAACATTGACTCGACTTCCCAACAACGACCTGCTTGCGACCGGTCAATTCAATTCCTTCAGCAATGGCGATTCCGCTGGAGTTGTTCTGCGAACGTCAACCGGCTGGATCAGTCCGACGGGACAGACGCTGAGAATCCTCAACGAAGGAATTGCCGGTCCCATCGTGTCCACGTTGCCCGACGGCACAATCTACGCTCGCGCCTTCTTTGTCGATGAGCAGCGAACTCGTATCGGGCCCCTTGTCGCGAAGTACACCGACGGTGACTGGGTGCCTGTCGCCGGTCCCAACGGTCCGCTGCGTTCATTGCCATACAACCTCGCCGACGGTTCACTTCTCGCCATTGACTCCACACTCGGCGCACTCCGCTTCGATGGCACAACCTGGCAGTCCTTCGCACAAGGCCTCCTCGGCGCGTCGACCTCCGTCCCCCCAGTCAACGCTCCCGATGGCCACACCTACATCGTGCAACGCGTCGCATCCGGCGAATATCAACTTTTCCGCCGTAACACCGATGCCTGGGCACCCGTCGGCCCGTTTCTTCCGCTCGCGTCTGATCCTCGCGAACTCTTGTTCGCAGGCTCCCTCCCGACTCTCCACCACGCCAACAGCGTCTTCCAACTCGTCAACGACACCTGGCACAATCTCACCAGTAATGCTCGCATCATCGGCGCCGTCACGAGTGACTCGAGCGGCACGCTCTACGCTGGCGGACAGTTCAACTTCCCCGCCTCCGCCGAGCAAGACCCCGGCACGTTCACCGCTCGGTGGAACGGCCATCGTTGGCTGCGCGTCAGTCCCTCACTCTTCCGCTCCGCATCGCAGTTTCAACCCACGATCGACGATCTGCTCATCGCCCCGGACGGCTCCATCGAAGTCGCCGGTACCTTCACCAACACCGCCAATATGGTCGCCATGGGCTACGTCCGCGCTGTCCCGTCAACGCGTTGCGACTCCATCGACTTCAACAACAACGGCGTCTTCCCCGAAGATCAAGACGTCATCGACTTCCTCCGCGTCCTCGCGGGCGATCCCTGCGAAACCTGCAACGATCTCGACTTCAACAACGACACCGTTTTCGTGAGCGACGACGACGTGATGGCCTTCTTTACCACACTCTCCGGCGCGCCCTGCCCGTAATCACACGCGCCTTGCACGCCCCGCCAAAATCCTGTATCCTCTCCGCACACCTTGGTGGGCTCCCTAACGCCGGGAGTGCGCGGCGTTTCGCCGCAGGCGTCGCTTTCGCGCCGCTGACGTTTGATCGCAGTTGTTGCCACAACTGGCAAGGTGCGAAGCCGCTCGACTTGACCTCGTGCGGCTTCATTTCATGCTCGCCCGCCTCCTCAACGCCCTCATCAGTTCCATCTTCGGCACCACGCCGCAGCGCATCCTCTGGAACGATCCCTCCCTTCGCGAGCCGCCACCCACACCGCACCAACCGAGGTGGCGCACGCCGCGCACACTTGAGCAGCTCGCCAAGCGTCTCAACATCCCCATCGACAAACTCCGCACCCACACACCCACCTACACCACGCTCACCATTCCCAAGAAATCCGGCGGCACGCGCACGCTTCACATCCCCGACCCCGCCACCAAACGCATCCAGCGCACCCTCCTCCGCGCGGTCCTCAACCGAGCCAAATCGCATGACGCCGCGATGGGCTACGAACCAGGTCGCAGCATCGTCACCCACGCCCAGCGCCACGCCAACCGTGCCGTCATCATCGGCATCGACATCCAGAACTTCTTCCCCTCCACCCGCGCCCGCTGGGTCCACGACTACTTCCTCGCCGCCGGCTGGGACAAAGAAGCCGCCGACGTCCTCACGCGCCTCACCACCCACGACAACGCACTCCCCCAAGGCGCACCCACCAGCCCCAAACTCAGCAACCTCGTCAATCACCTTCTCGACGCACGCCTCACCGGCCTCGCCCGCCACTACGGCGGCCGCTACTCGCGCTACGCCGATGACATCGTCCTCAGCCTCCCCACCGCCGACATGATGCTCGTCAAAAACCTCGTCAATCTCGCCACACACGTCATCGAAGACTGCGGCTACCTCCCCCACATGAAGCAAAAACTCTTCATCCGCCGCGCCCACCAACGCCAACAGATCGCCGGCCTCGTCGTCAACAACGGCCCCCCGCGCCTCCCGCGCGAAGTCAAACGCCGCCTCCGCGCCATCAACCACCGCATCGCCACCGGCAAACAACCGACCCTCACCCCGACGCAACTCGCGGGCTGGCAGTCCTTCCAACACATGGTCGAAGGCGACTGACCCAACACCCGATATCCGGCACCGCGATCCACCGAACGAGAAAATTCACACCACACCACCCCATTCGTCTCGACACCTCTCCCCAATATCGGTATTGTTGTTCTAACGCTGAGTGCGCGGTCAACGTCCGACCCGTTCTGCAGCGCCGGAAGTAGAGAGAGAGCAGACATGCGTTGTGTTTCCTTCACCGCTGCCGCGGTCGTCGTCGCGTTGGCAGGCCAGTCCGCCTTCGCCACCATCAACATCGCCACCCAGCCAATCGGCTTCGTTGGTAACAACGCCAACAACGGCACCGTTGGCAATCTGGGTGCCATCAACTACCAGTACAACATCGGTACCTACGAAGTCACCAACGCTCAGTACGCGGCCTTCCTCAACGCCGTCGCCGCCACCGATACCTACGGCCTCTTCGACCCCATCGGTCAATCCACCTTCCTCGGCGGCATCAATCGCAGCGGCAGCAGCGGCTCATACACCTACACCGCCCGCCCCGGTCGCGAGAATGCTCCCGCCAACTGGGTCAACTTCTTCGATGCCTGCCGCTTCGCCAACTGGATGCACAACGGCCAGCCCACCGGCGCGCAAGGCCCCGCCACCACCGAAGACGGCTCCTACACCCTCACCGCAGCAGCCATCGCCAACAACACCGTGACCCGCAACGCCAACGCCACCTGGGCGCTGCCCAGCGAGAGCGAGTGGTACAAGGCCGCGTACTACCAGCCCTTCGCGCTGGGCGGCAACCCCACCGGCTACTGGCTCTACACCAACCAGAGCAACTCCTTCCCCCTCGTCGGCCAACTCAACGCGTACAACACCGTCGGCAACACCACCGCCGTCGGCTCCTACGCCCCCAACTTCTTCGGCCTCTACGACATGGGCGGCAACGTCTTTGAATGGAACGAAGCCGCACTCACGCCCGGCAACCGTAACGTTCGCGGCAGCGCGTACAACTACAGCGGCACCGAAACCGGCGCAACCGTCCGCTACTACAACCTCCCCGCAACGCTCGACACCGACGCCGTGGGCTTCCGCATGGTCCTCATCCCGTCCCCCGGCACCGCGACCCTGCTCACCCTCGCAACCCTCGTCGCCACTCGCCGTCGCCGCGCCTGATGCACTGACAACCCGAACTCCCCACCACGGCCCGCCGCGCCTCACGCGTCGGGCCGTTTTCACGCGCGCTCAGCAAGACAGCAACTCACACAAACCACAGCCATTCGCTCGCTTCGATATGCACCCCCCTCCGCCC
>DATGWV010000216.1:0-7577 GCA_035299305.1 Phycisphaerales bacterium
CTTGCACGCCGTGCCCGCAAGCTGCTTGCACAGTTCAAGCCCGCTCGAACGACCAAGCTGCGTTTCAATGATCGCCAGCGTCCGCCGCGTCGCACTCGCCCGCGCCACCGCCAGCGCTTCGTCCGTGTTCTTCGCTGTCGACACGGTCAGATCCGCTCGCTTGCCAAACAGCACCGCCAGCAGCTTCGACGCCAACGGATCGCTGTCCACAATCAGCACATGCAGCTTGCCGTCTTTCGCCGGTGCCGCAGCTTTCAGCGCGGGCGGCGTCACAATCGGCTTCGCCGCAGCGGCAGGCTTACTGGCCGCCTCTTCAGCCATCACGACTTCCGAGCCATCGACATTCACCGGCTTGCCACCCACCACGCCCACGCACACGCGATTGCGACCACTCTTCTTCGCCGCGTACACCGCCTGGTCCGCCGCGTTCAACACCGCTTCCACCGTGCGAAGTTCCGCAGGCGACGTTTCATCCAGCGTTGCGACACCAATCGAGATCGTCACAGGCAGGACAGGCAGTTCCGGATCGCTCGCCTTCAGATCAAACGGTTCACCTTCAATCACCGATCGCGCATGTTCCGCAAGGTCCGCCGCGTCCTTCGCGCCGAATCCGGGCAGGATGATCGCAAACTCCTCGCCGCCATATCGGCACAGCGTGCCGACCGTGTCAACGACGCCGCGTAGTCGCGACGCGAGTTCCTTCAGCACCAGATCGCCCGCCGTGTGGCCGTACGTGTCGTTGACGCGCTTGAAGCGGTCACCATCGATGAACAGAATCGAGAACGCGTCGTTCGCCTGCACGCACGTGTTGAAGGCCGACTTTGAAACTTCATCGAAGTACGCCCGGTTGTTCACCTGCGTGAGCGCATCGGTGACGGTCTTCTTCGTGAGCCGCTCGTTGGCGCGGGCCAACTCCACCTGCGTCATCACCAGTTGCTCTTGCGCATCCGCAAGAATCGCTTCGACATTCGTCGCCGCGCCCGTGCGAACTTCCAGCAGCTTGCCCAGCTCCGCTGCGTTGGTGTTCGTCAGCGACATCAGCTTCTTGGCAGTGTCGTTGTCAATGCTGAACCAGTCGCGGGCGTTCATGATGAACTGCCCCATCTTGCGCTTGGGTTCCTGCATCGTCAGTGTGCCCGCCAGATACCGCCCCAGCACCACACATCGCACCAAATCCTGGTGCACGGGCTTGGCCATCTCCTCGGAGTGGTGGTACCCGATGCACGACACGAGCGACTCAGGCAACCGCCACTTGGTGCCCAGTTCCTTGCCGATCTGGGCATGATCAAACGACAGAATCTGCCGTTCGATCGCGACCAGTTCGTCATGATCTTCAGGCGACTCCTGCGTCACGCGGATGTACTCATCGCGCAACGCCGCCAGCGACGCCAGCATGCCGATATCCGCGACCAGCGCGCCGACGAATGCTTCTTCCGCTTCCACCTTGCGAATGTGCTTCGCCACCGCGCGAGCGCCGGCCGCGGAGTAAATCGTCCGCCGCCAATAGCTCTGCATGTCAAAGCTGCTCGAGCCGCTGCCCAGGCTCTTCGTGAAATCAACGAGACTGAAACCCAGCACGATCGATTTGACCGTGTTCAATCCCAGCATGCTCATCGCGCGATGAATCGACGGACATGGCGATGTCAGGCCGTAATAACTGCTGTTGACTGTTTTCAGAACTTTGGTGACCAGCGCCGGATCAGGCTGCACCGCGTCACCCAGGCTCGCCAGCGACACATTCGCGTCGCGCGAGAGCTCCAGCACACGCATAGCCACTCCCGGCAAACTGGGGAGCGTCGTGCACTTCAAGACTTTGTCCATCGCCGTCGCGCTCATTCATGCTCCTATGCGGTTGCTCGTGCTACGTGTGCAGTGCCCCTGCAACTTCATGGTCGCTGCACGTACATCGGTCCCCGATATCTGGGAATTCACCGATTCAAACTGCATCATGGGGGGAAACTGACAAGGTGATCGCTGCGCATCACGCGCAAGTTCTATCGCAGTCAACGCTTGGTGTGCAGCACGATCGCTCGCAAGAACTTCGCCCGCACATTCGCGCCAGACGATACAACCCGCCCGCTCGATTCAGGGGGTCTGCGAGCACCTGAGAATCGCGAACGCGACCAGCCCAACCTGTGCGAGAAGGCTTGCGCCCACGCTCCGGCGAACCAGCCACTCATCCCCGCCCGTCAGCATGCTCCACAACTGCATCGCAATTGCGGGCACACCCACCGCGAGCCACGCCACGAGAGTCTGCGAAGTCGGCCCGCTCAGTCCCCGCACCAACAGCACGCACATGACCAGCGCGCCGATCGCATGGACCGCGATGGTCGCCGGACGTTGCTGCCGCGCGTACGCAAGCAGCCCCGTCGCCGCGAGCGTCAGTCCCAGCGCAAGCACGATGGCCCCTTCCCACATCCATCGGACCAGCATCGCGATGACCGGCGTGAACACGCCCAGCGCCAGCGCGCCCGTCCCGATCCACGACACGATCCGCGCGTCCAGCAAGGGAAACAGCGTGCTCGTCTGAGAAGTCGGACCACGCAGTTTGAAAGAGAACAGCCGCCGCTTGCGCGACGAGCCATTCATCAGCGAGGTGCCAAACCCGCACGCATCGCAACCCATGTCTGCGATCTGAATCACCCGCCCGCAACTCGCGCACGCGTACTTGGACAGTGCCAGGACTTCCTCTTCGGACATGTGAAGCACCGCCGAGTTGTCGTGCTCGACGCGCGCCAACTCGGACTCGGACTTCAGCAGTGCATCTACCTGCCGCTTGCGGCTCTCGCGTCGTGCGACCAGCTGCCGGGCCGCTTCAATGCAATCGCCGCAGACGGGGCGACCCTTGGGGTCAGTCACACCCGATTTGCCAGCCATCGCCTGCCCGCACACCGTGCATGCAGCGGAATCTGTCCACGTTTGCGTCGACACCGAAACGCCCCCTCCCACAAGTCTGCTGTTACGAACCCGCCGGCGGGCGTTCCTTCATCAGGCGCTCTTGGATCTTCATATCGCGTTCCTGAATGCGTTTCTCTTCAGGCGTCAGTTCCGGCGGCGGAGGGGCACTCAGCACCGCTGGATCAACCTTCGGTTCCCGGTTCGCGAAGTACGAAATGCCGCCCGCCGCAGCCAAGCAGGCCACCGCAACCCCGATCAGCACCATTTTCTTCTTGTCCGAACCATCGCCGCCTCCAGAGGCCTTCTTGGCGGGTTGTTTGTTGTCGAGGTCAATCTTGGAACGAGCCATGTGAAACTCCGAGTAGGGACGCGCGCGTGAGCGCGAACCAGAGGATAGTCCGGGAGACTCTATTATTGTTCTTCACAAACCCAATGCCGGTTGCAAAGTTCCAAACGACTTACAAACCGGTGACAGAACGGCGTGCTTATCCCACATCCCGGCGTTGGAACAGGATCACAGCAAGGGACAGGAAGGCAACGATCTGTACAGCCGCATAGACGGATGCAAGGCCGAGGTACGACCCAGGCACTTCGCGATTCTGCGTGACGGCATCCAGCAACCAGAAGAACTGCAGGTTGGGAACCACCCCCCACGCAATCAGCGGCACAGCGCGAATCTGGGTCGGTTCAACAAAGATGTAATCCCCTTTTTCGGGCGGACGCACGACCGCGACGGGTTTTGGTCCCACATTCCGAACCGTCAAAGTCTGCGCTTCGACCGCTGTCACGATGATCGCCGGGCCAGATGCACGCTCACCCATGAGGGTGTTGATGTCCTCGAGATTGCCGGTCACGGGCTTGTACTCCTGCAGGTGCAGCAGGGGGAAGCCGTTGGGGCTGGGGCCGTAGTAGATGGGGGTTCCTGGCGTGAGGTCCGTGCGTAAGGGCTTGTTCAGACGGAACTTGATGGGCGACTGGTCGGCGATGAAGTCGCCTTCGGTCTGCGTCGCCATCTGGTCAATCATGCCGATGGTTTCATTGCGGAAGACGTGGCGGCCCAGGAAGAAGTTGCTGAGCAGAGCCGCCAAGAAAACCGACAAGCACGCGACGATGGTCATGACCTGACCCAGCCGGGTCGAGGCCGCGACCGCAACGGCGGAGAGGACCAGAATCGCCAACATCAGGCACGCGCATGCCGTCATGACCTGCGGCTTCCAGTCCACCAGCGGCGACTGAATCTGCCACTTCTTGCTCACAAACAGCACCGCGATGTACGCGATGATGAACAGTGGGAGCATCAGAAGCAGCGCCGTCTGCGGGAAACTCCAGCCGTAGAAGTAGTTGCACCAACCGGCAAGCCCGATGGACAGGAACAAGGCAAGTGCGCCAAACAGCAGTACGGGCCCGTCGAGGCTGTCGCTGGCGGTGCTCATGACGCCGTGGCGGATGCCCATGAGCAGGAACGTGATCATGCAGATGGACGCAAGGATGATCGCGCCGGTGACGCCCAGATACTTGCCCAAAATCAGCGAAACACGCGAAATCGGCTTGGAAATCACCGTCAGCACGGTCTTCTTCTCGATCTCGCGACTGATGACGGCGGTGGCGATAAAGCCCGCCAGCACCGCGCCCACGACGAAGACGGTCGAGAGGCCGATGTCAAACAGGAGTTTGTTGTCAGCCGTGACCTCCGCCGAGTCGTTGGAGGCGTAGCCCATCGAGAAGCCGGTGTTCCAGGTATTGAGAATCTGGAGGAAGCCCGACAGGGCGACCAGCACGAAGACCAAGGGCTGGCGGATGCTCTCGATAAAGGTGTTGCGGGCGATGGGGATGATTTGTGTCAGCATGAGAGGTGTGCGGACGAATCGCCGGGGGAGAACCGGCGCGGAAGAAACCGCGCGGGCAGGGGGCGAAGCATACCCGTGTGGACGGGCGGACCCAAATGTACGAACCTGAAGGCGACTGGTTCGTACATCGTTGCAACGGCGCGGCGGTCCGCGTCGTACTGGTTGGTCCAGCAAGGCGGCATGAGGTCGGAGCCGTCATGTGGCGAAGTTTGCGCGGTGCGTGCGGGTTCTCTGGCGTGTCGCGATGCGAGACTGGACAAGCGAAATCAGTCGCGCAGGTCGGTTGCTTGAAGTGTGACAGCTGGAGATGAAGACTTAGGCGGATCTGCGAGCGTCAGCGCGATGCTTCAAAAGCGGTCGCGACGGTGCAAGCAAAGTCCGAACGTCACGGTTGAGATGCGCGTTGGGCGGTCCGACGCGCTATGGTGGAGCAAGCGTGCAGGACGCCGTCATGGGTGTGAGCTTCGAGTCGAGGCGCATCGTGACGCAGGTGTGTGCAAGAGCCAGACGGCGAGCGATTCTTCGAGTCTCGCGTCTGTGGTGCCGGTAGGAATGCTGCATGAAGGCTGACTATCTCACGTATCAACGGGCCCGTCAGGCTGCTGTGGTGGGGCTGGTGGTGCAGACGCTCGTCGCGGGCGGCTGGCTCATCTACGCCATCTTGGCCGACGACCACGCGGCGCGAACCAGCGCTGTCTTCTTCGGCGCGGGCGTGCTGGGCTGGCTGTGCCTGGTGATTCTGTTCGACCAGCACCGCAGAGAGCGCATCGAGTTCATGGAAGCCGAGGCGCTAGCGGCGTCGGGCGGCGAGAGCTCGACGGTGTTCACGCAGGAAGAGTTGAAGCCGCAGGCTCGGCGCTTGGCGATGCTGCACCGCGCATTGTCGCCCGCAGTCAGCTGGATCATTGCGAGCGTGCTCATCGGCTTTGGTGTGTGGCGCTTCGTCCAGTATCGCGAACTCATGAACCCCGCGCCGGCCAAAGAAGGCGGCACGGCGGCCTTGCCCGTCTTCATGGGCACCAAGTACGAATACGCGCTGCTGGCGATGGGCGCGGTGGTGGCGGTGTGCGGATTTCTGGTGGCCCGCTTCACGGCGGGCATGGCGAAGCAGCCGGCGTGGGCCAACCTGCGCGCGGGT
The DNA here is from genome assembly GCA_035299305.1 of Phycisphaerales bacterium. Taxonomy (GTDB): domain Bacteria; phylum Planctomycetota; class Phycisphaerae; order Phycisphaerales; family UBA1924; genus BJHL01. The sequence continues at coordinate 5,884 of DATGWV010000216.1, forward strand.
GCGGCGCTGGCCGCAGGCACGAGCCTGCTGGGCCTGGTCCATGCCGTTGCGATCATCGTTGATCTGGTTGGTCCCAACTGGCTGATGGAGAAACTGCCTTGGGTGGTTCCCATCTTCCTAGTGGTGATCGGCACGGAGATTGTGTTCAATCTCATCCTGGGCGCGTATCGCCCGCGGCGTGCGAACGAAATTCCCAAGCCCGCGTTTGATTCGCGGCTGCTGGGCTTTGTGGCCGCGCCCGATCGTGTGGCGCAGTCCATCGGCGAAGCCATTAACTATCAGTTGGGCTTTGATGTCACGGGCGGCTGGTTCTATCAGCTGGTGAGCAAAACACTGGCGCCGCTGATTCTGGTGGCGCTGGTGCTCATGTGGCTCATGACGAGCGTGGTGATTGTGCAGCCGCATCAGCGAGCGATGAAGCTGCGGTTTGGTGCGCCGGTGGGCGAGGAACTCGCGCCTGGTCCGCACCTGAAGATGCCGTGGCCCATCGAATCGATCTATGTGCCCGAGTACTTCACGCGCGATGAGAAGGGGCGCTTCCAGTTGGAGGATCGCAGCGTCAAAGGCCTGCGCATCATCGAGCTGGGCACGCTGACCAAGAGCGGCGCCAAAGCGATTTTGTGGACCAATGACCACCCGGGCACGGAAGTGTTCCAATACGTGCGTTCGATGCGCGGCGACCGCGTGAGCGACACGACTGTGACGCCGGTCGCAGCGGCGGCGGGCGTTACGCCGGTTGACTCGGGTATCGTCGACCTCGCGATGGTCTCGGTGGAAATGCCGTTGCACTACACGATTCGTGATGTGCTGGCGTACGACACGCTCGCGGCTCCGGTGCAGCGCGATGAATTGCTGAAGACCGTTGCGCAGGGCGTCATCACCAAGTACTTCCAGACTGTGTATCTCGATCAGATCCTCGGCGCCGATCGCCCGCGGATCAGTGAAGAGCTGCGGGAGCTCGTGCAGACGGCGTTTGATCAGCTCAACCCCGCACCGGACGGCACGATTCGCGGCGCGGGCGTGGACGTGGTATATGTCGGCGTCGCAGGCGTTCACCCGCCCAAGGCCGCGGCGAAGGCGTTTGAAACGCCCGTGCAAGCCGATCAGCGGCGCTTTGCAAACATGTTGAAGGCGGAAGCCGACAAGGTGCAGACGCTGACGCGCGTCGTGGGCGATTACAACCTCGCGGGACGCATCGCGGAAGAGATTGACAACCTCAACAGCATGCTGGAGCGCAAGCGGCGCGAGGGCGAGAAGAGCACGATCACTGATGCCGCGATCGCGGAACAGGAACTGAAGATCGGGCAGATGATCGGGCAGGCCGGGGGACGCTCAGCGAGCACGCTGGCGCAAGCAAGCGCGGAACGCTGGCAGAAGCACATGAGCGCACGCGGGCGAGCCCTGCGGTATGGCGGTCAGGTGGCGATGTATGACGCGGCACCGATGGTCTTCCTTTCGCGCCAGTACTTTGACGCGATGCGGAAGCTGACGGACGGCTCGCGCATGTACTACGTGAGCCGAGGCGGCGGGGAACTGCGGATGCTGGTTGACGGCACGGACAAGGACCTTGGCACGGATGTGTTCCGGCCCAAGGAAGAGTGACGTGCGCGGTGAAACCGCAGATGAGAGCGTTGGTCCCGTTGTGATTGAGACACTGGTTTGATATTCAAGTCGTTCGTCTCCCCCTTGAGGAG
>DATGWV010000217.1:0-1977 GCA_035299305.1 Phycisphaerales bacterium
GCGGCTTCGGTGGCGGCGGCGGCGGTGGCCGCGGCAGCTTCGGTGGCGGCGGCGGCGGCTCAGGTGGCCGCGGCGGCTGGTAAGTTCATTCCTCACGACTTCACCGTCGTGAGCACATGATCGCAAATCACAAAAACTCCGGCACACGCCGGAGTTTTTTCATGCACTTTGCATCGTTTCGGATCACTTTTCGCTGCGTGCTTCCAGCATCGCTTCCAGCTTCTCCACTCTCGCCTCGAGCGCGTCGTTGCGAGCCTTGAGTTCCTGAATCGCGCCGATCGCAACCACTGACAACTGCGAGTAGTTCACGGTCAGCATCTGCTTGTCTTCGTCACCGGTCACCAGCCCGGGCATGACAGCCTTCACGTCCTGCGCAATGAGCCCGAAGTCATACAGCCCCGTGCTGTTCCAGCGGAAGCTCACGGGCCGCAGCGCGAGTGCGACCGCGAGATTGCCAGCCGCCGGCGTGACGTCGCTCTTCAGCCGCGCATCACTCACCGCCGTCCACGCACCGTTGGAACTCAGCCGGGCGAACGTCGGAGACGCGACATCCGCCACATTCGTGATCTCGAGAAAGCCCAGGTCCGACTGGCGAATGCCGCCGCGGAAGCCCGCCGGCGCAAGGTTATTGACCAGCCTGAACTGCCACCCCGTCCCGACCGACGCCGACGTGACTCCCGCTTGACCGGTCAGCCCTGACCAGGGAACCGCGTTCGCGACCGCCGCCGTTTCCGCAAGCACCGCGTTCTGTGCAGTTGTCGCTATGTTCGCAGTGTCTGCCGTCGCTGCAGACAACGCACGCGACGCCAGCGGTGCAGGACGAATCAACTGCCGAGGACCCACCGCAACAAATGGTGTCCCGGCTGGATTCGCCACTTCCAGTTGCAAGTACGATGCGGCGCTCGCCGACAGGGGGTTGTCAAGCGTCAGGTTGGTGGCAAAAACGCCGCCCGCGATCGGAATACCCAGTTGCAAGCGTGTGCGATTCACCTGCGCTGTCGCACTCTGCGAAGTCGGATCGTTCCACACGCTGTAGCGCACATCAATCGCCCCATCCAGCGGCCCGCCGTCGAGCCGCCCCTGATACGGAATCGTGGCCTGTGCGATGGACAGCGGCGCATCGGTGAAGGTGATGGACCAGTTGCGCAGACTGCCCCAGTCCCCGCCAAAGTTGTCAAAGACGTAGAGCTGCCAGACGCCGTTCGCGTTGATGCCTTGGAAGTTCACCAGACTGCTGACGTACGTCACGTTGGGAATCGAAAGCCCCGCGCCTCCGGCAGGGCGATACGGGATCGAGCCCAGCGGACTGGAACTGGGTGTCACGCCATTCACGGCGAACGTGAGATCGATCGAGTTCGCGTCCACTCCGCCGCCGTTGCTTGACAGAAGGGTGATGGCGGTGTTGTCCGGGGCGACAAGACACACCAGGAGGTCCGCCGGAAACGTGTGTATCAGATCGTTGAGCGTGATAGTGATGCCGGTTATCGACTGCGGTCCGCCATTCACGACGACCACGCTCGGATAGGGCGATGCCGCACCGAAATCAGGAATGGTCAATCCGCTCTGGCTCGTGTAGGTTTGTCCGCATGCCACGCTCGCCGCCGCCGCGACAGCGCACACCGCGAGCGAACGAACCGTCGAGCGACCAAACGACGAGAAGAGACAACGCATGTGCAAACCTCCGGTTTGGCGACTGCAACTGCAGCCAGCCAACAGCACAAGCGGAATCTTGCCGCGTCTTCCCTCACGCGCGCGGACGCATCCCCACAAAAGTCACATCTGCGGGACGCATGCCCGAAAACCCGTTACCGCGCGTGCTGAAACCCCCCGCCCCGCCCCTACTCCCTCACCACGTAATCCCACTCGTCCGCAGCAGCGTCTTGAATCCCTCGCCAAACACGAAGTTGTGCGCTGGGAACGCCAGCCCCGACATGTTGTTGTCAATGTGGCTGAACATCAAATCAATCTGCCCCACCA
>DATGWV010000218.1:0-15808 GCA_035299305.1 Phycisphaerales bacterium
CCGGTGCTCTGGCCCTCGTCGGCCTGGGTGGCCTGGTCGCGGCTCGCCGTCGTCGCGCCTAAGTGATTGCCTCAACAACCTCCGGGCCATGTGCAGATGAGCTCGAAGGGATCTGAACCTCTTGCCCGCCGCGTGCGACAGCCCGCGGCGGGTTTTCTTTTGGTTACACGTACTTTCTGAAGTGACACAACACCACCTCATTCCGTGTCGCATGTCCAGAATGAGCAAGCCATTTTTCATATGTCGAGTTTTGCCCCGAACGCCGTCGCGATCCGACACGTCAAAGCCGCCGAACCGTGTATTTCGGCCCGATCCAGCATCTGCTGACCTGGTCCTACAACATCCCAGCATCTCGGAATTTTCTTCACGCCCCAGTTTCCCACAACAAGTATCAACGTCATTAGATATACTTTCCGCCAGCGAATCTCGCTGTTGTTGTTTTTGCCCCACTTGCGTTTTCCAACTCACGCTTGCACATAGGCCAGGGTTTGGGCTCGCAACACGGCGGGGTCTACCTCTGCGCGAGAGATTTGATCGGCTTGGCGAAAACGTCGCTGGCTCGTCATCATCTGCCGAAAGGGGATTGCATCATGCGTCAACACCTGGTATCACTCTGCATCGTCGCCGGCTGCGCAACAGTTGCTCGCTCGCAGATCGTTGAACCACGCACCACACGCCTGGCCTTCGAAGTGTGGAACGGCACTTCGTGGGGCAGTTCCGCAGCGTTCACGCCCGGTGGTCGCGTCGAGTACCGCGTTACCATCAGTTACACCGGCACACAAAGCGTCTTCGGCCTCGCAGGCGGCCGCTACCAGCCCACGTTCAGCGGCATCGACAACGACGGCCCGAGTCGCGACGCGAACGCTCCATTTCGTAACGGCGGTGTCAGCAGCAATGCCATTCCGGGCAGTGTGCTGTCGCAGGCCGAGGGCCAATCTGGTGCGCCGCTTGCCACCTATGGCCGCGTGGGCTTTGCATCGCAACCTATGAATGCAGCAAGCCTCAACACACTGACCGAGCACCGCCACGGCGGAAGCAGCCCCCAGGCCGATGCGCCGCCAGGAAGTTGGCTCCGCCTGGCTGGCAGCAGTGTCGCCAACTGGCCGCTCCCCACACTGAGCGCGGCGGAGGCGACGACCACCGCTCTCAGGAACATCACACGCGGCGTAGTCGTCTCGCAATTGTCTGCTGTCAACCCCGCAACCGGCACCGTCAATACCTTCTACGTCAACGGCTCGCAGAACCTCGTCATCTTTCGTGGCGCGTTGCTTCTGAGCGATAGCGTTGCGCTCCGCACCATCACTATCAGCAACGCTGAAGGATCGCTCCTGCGCATGGGCGGTACCAGCAGCGCCGACGACAGACGCTACTTCGATTGGCACACCAGCCAGTTCGGCGGCAGTCAGCGCACCGGGGTCGTCGTCAGTGACGCGACTATCACTGTCATTCCGAGTGCCGGCACGGCTTCTCTTGCTCTGATTGCCACAGTCGCGCTGGCTGCCCGCCGGCGCCGGCGTACAGGCGACATGCCGTCGTCGCAGCGAGTGACGTTATGAGGTTTTTGCAACCGCAGCGCCATCTGATGGACATCTTGACGACTTCGCTGCCATTCGAACACGACTCGGATGCGCACTTCACAGCAAACTGAGAAAGAAGACTGCGCTCGCTACCGGGTGCTTTCACTGTGCGCCCTCGCAGCGGTTGCCATGTTCGCTCACGCGCGAGCATTCTCTTGTCGGCATGGCGCACGCAAGGAAATCACACATGTCATCTGACAAAAGTCCACAAAATTACCCCGAAAGATCGCCATTTTGGTATGCTATTGCCGGGTTGTCACGTATCGCGTCTTTGATGACGCGGGGCGAGTGAGACAGGAGCGACACATGACTCGCAGGCAAATCGGCGCGATTGTTGTAGCGGTTGGCTGTGCATCGGTGGCGATGGCCCAAGAGGCGTATCCGGCGGGCACAGTGCTGCGCTTTCAAGTGTGGACCGGCTCGCAGTGGGCCAATGAGCTGCAAGCCTCGACCGGCGACCGCGTCGAGTACCGCGCGACGGTTTCGTACACGGGTGCCAACACAGAGACATTTGCGCTCGCCGACATGCGTTACCAGCCCACGTTCAGCAACACGATCAACTCCGGTGTCAGCGTCGACACCAACGCACCGTTTCGCAATGGCGGAACGAGTGGCAGCGGGATCGCTGGATCAATGCTCACGGCGAGTGAAGGCGCGAGCGGCAGTCAGTTGGCCAGTTATGGCCGCGTGACGTATGGCGGGTTTGCAGCAAACAGTCAGACGCAAACCGTGCTGACGCAGTTTCGACACGGAGGCGGCTTCGCTGGTAACGGCGCGCCAGCGGGATCGTGGATTCGGCTGGCTGGCGACTTCGTCACCAACTGGCCATCGCCGACGATTCCTGCGGGAACGGCGACAGCGACCAGCATCAACACAGTGCTCCGCGGCGTGAGCGCAACGCAGTTGTCTCGCATCAATCCGTTGACAGGCAGCATCAACACCAACTTCGTCGCAGGCACACAAGACATGGTGGTGTTTCGCGGGGCGCTGCTGCTGGCGAACAACGATGATGTGCGCACGATTGTCATAAGCAACGCCGAGGGTTCGCTCCTCCGGGCGGGGGGCTTGAATGGAGCCGACGACCGTCGATACGTCTCGTGGTTTACAAATGACGCGGGAGCGACCGTTCGCACCAGTGTGGCCATCGAGTCGGCGTCCATTTTCGTCAACGTGCCCACGCCGGGTGCGGTTAGCGTCGTGGGCGTCGCAGGATTGCTCGCGGTTCGTCGACGAAGGTAATGCGCGTGTCGCGAATGTCGATGTGTGCGAAGTGAATTGCTTGCCGCTGCGGTTGTCGCACAGACGAGTACGCTGACTATTTGAAACGCTGGCTGACACTTAGGAGGGCGTGATGGGACATCTGTCGCTGGTTGCGATGTGTTGTGCGGTGTCGTCGAGTTGCGTGTTGGGACAGATCGAGCCGAACGCGTCATCGCTTCGCTTTGAAGTCTGGGACGGCACGGCGTGGAGCAATCAACTTGTGGTCGTGCCCGGCGCTCGCGTCGAGTATCGCGCCGTCGTCAACTACACGGGCACCTCGACGGTGCCACTTGCTCTTGGGAGCATTCGCTATCAACCCACTTTCAGCAACATTGACAATGATGGCACAAGTGTGGACGGCAACGCCCCATTTCGCAACAACGGCGTCAGCGGGGTCGTTTATGCAAACAGCACACTCACAACGGCCCAAGGCGTGACCTCACAACCACTCCCGACATACGGGCGAGTGAACTTCGCGGGAACCGCGATGCAATCGTCGACACTTAATGTGTTGACGCAGTTTCGACACGGCGGGGACTTCGCTCAGGCGGGTGCGCCCACTGGCAGTTGGATTCGGCTGGCAGGCAGCAGTGTGACGACATGGCCTCAACCAACGCTGTCCGCTCCCACAGCGGCCGAGCTCAATATGATCGCGCGAGGTGTCGTCTCTTCGCAAGCGTCGCTTCTCAATCCGATCGGCACACCGCCGAATCCGTTCCACATCTCAGGAACACAGAACCTCGTCGTCTTTCGCGGGGCGTTGCTGCTCAGCGACCTGACCGATGTTCGCACTATTACCCTCAGTAGTGCGCCGGGGTCACAAGATCGAGCAAGCGCGGTTGGTGGCACCGACGATGCTCGCTTCATGACATGGCAAACCAGTGCGTTTGGCGGAAGTTACCGCACGGGCGTTGTCGTGAGCGACGCCAGTATCGTGGTCGTTCCCAACCCGTCGGGCATCGCCTGCGTTGCTCTCGCCGCCATGGTAACGCCTTGGCGTCGGCGGAGAACCGTCATGTTCGGAACTCGATAGGTACCCAATTGGCTTGGGGAATAAGCCCGCTGCTCGCCCTTCGGGTGCTTTTGCTTGGCTTCCCGTCGGCGTTTGCCTATCATCCCAACCCCACTCGGCGAGCTGTCAGGCTGCTGACGCCCGGGAGTTTTGGAGTTTGCCATGTACGCGATCATCGAAGAATCCGGTAGTCAGCGCAAGGTCGCTCAGGGCGACCAGTTCCTCATCGACCTGCTCGAAGACGGCCAGGCCGCCAAGGGCAAGGCGATCAACTTTGATCGCGTTCTGGTCGTTGGCGAAGCTGGCGGCTCGGCGAAGCTCGGTGCGCCGTACGTCGCGGGCGCGAGCGTGATGGCGGAGATCGTTGATCCTGTCGTCATGGGCGACAAGCTCGCCATCTGGCACTTCCGTCGCAAGAAGGGCCGCCAAAAGAAGACGGGCCACCGCCAGCGCTACACGATGGTGAAGGTCACGTCGATCAAGGCCTGAGTTCATCTCGGCTGATCACGTTGGGCTCACCAACGCCTTGCACACACTGTTCGCAGCGCCCGCTCTCTGAGCGGGCTTTGTTGTTTTTGCATGTCGCTGCAGGCCGCACGCGAGGGCGGTGATCGTCGTACCTTGTGGCAGCATGTCCCGAGGCCCCGGCATCTTCATTCTGCTCATGGCGCTCGCGGTGGGCGTCTTCTTCGCGGTCGACGCGTATCTCACTCGCACGGGTAAGCTGCCGCCTGAGAATCTGTTCAAGGAGACGCACCCCGCGCCGGGGCAGTTGCCGCAGAACGCGAAGCAACTGACAACAGGCGTGCTGCCTGACAGCATCATCTTTGACTTTGTCGATGCGAAGGACGATCGCGCTCGCGCGGACGCTGCGGAGTTGTGGCGCGACTATTGGTTGCCCGATGAAGGCTGGGCGGTGAAGATTGAAGAAGCGCGGACCGAGGTTGATCACGTCGCGCTGCGCTGCTGGATGAGTCGCCCGAGCATCGTGGGCGGCGGGTACATGCTCATCGCCAAGTTGCCGGCGGAAGAGGCCGGGGCGTACACGGCGCGGATGGAAGTGACGATCTTCGGACGCATCAGCCAGATGCAGTACGAGAACATCGGCGGCCTCCCCTACTACCGCCTGATTATCGAAGAGGCGTCAGTTCTCCGCTGAAAACAGGGCGAAAATCAACTGGACAAAATGAGGAACCACTAACCTGAGAAGCAAGTCTCACCTGTTGCCCGTGCGGCGGACGCCTGCACGAGAGCGCGGTGCGTGAGCGATGTCGCTCATGCCCGCAGCGCGAGATGACGCGCTGAAGCGTTCACAAGGAATCGAGTCATGCTTCGCTGGAAGGCCGCGCCTGCGGCCCTGGGTATCAGTGCGTTCCTGGTTTTGGCGGGTTGTGCGCATCGGCATTGTCACGCCGCGCCGCTGTGGGACATGCAGCAGCGCGCGGGGCTGCAAGTCGCCGATCGGGGCGGCAGTTGCGAAAGCCGGCCCAGCCGCGGTTGGCATGACCGCGATCGTCGCGATGATCATGACGATGACGATGACAAAGGCTGCCCCATCGTTCTGCGCAGTCAGATCGAACTGGGCGGCAAGGATGTGAATGTTGAAGTGACGATTTGGCGCGAAGACTGCGAAGTCCACACACGCGTGCGCCTGACGCCGTGCGGCAAGGGCAAGCTGCCCGACATTGACACCATCTCCATCGCGCTGCGTGCGGGCGGCAGCAACTGGCGGCCTTCGCTGTGCGAAGTGCGCTCGTGCGACAAGGAGATCATCTACGAAGCCCACGACGGCCCGAATTGGCGCAAGGGTCGCACGATCAGCGTTGATCTGCGGGTCGCGACGGAATGCGATCGGGATCGCGTGCGTTGGCTGGGCGAGACGCTGAACTGACGCGCGACCGCAGCGAATCAAACTCCGCGGCGCGAGCAAGCGAGCCAGTGTTCGGTCGGTCGTGGCCGGCGCTGCAGGCGACGGCCAGAAGAACGAACGCCCCCCGGCTGCGCTTGCTTGCTCGCGCCGCGGCGGAAAGACCGCTCTGCAAAACAACCGGCCCGACGCTCTCGCGTCGGGCCGGCTTCCCTCTCGCATGCCTGCGTGCGTGTCGGCTGCTCGAGCGGGCGGAAATCCGCGAACGGCCGGCGCAGGCATGGGCGATATGAAGGCCCCAGGGCCTCCCTCCATATTCAGTAGCGATTTTGGTTGGCGTTCCGGACAGATTTTTTCGACTTTTTCCGCAAATTGTCGCTGGTAGCACCACGGCAACGAAAAAACCGACGCGATCACTCGCGTCGGTGTGAAGTTGACACATCGTTGTGCGGGGCGGCGCGGCCGGCGGTATCACGCTTATAGAAGCGGATTCTTCGCGCCGTGCGTGTACTCACCCATCGGGCTCATGTTGGGCATGGGGTTGAGCAGCACGTCGGTGTAGAGTTCGCTCAGGTCCGGCGCAGGCGCGGCTTCGGCGAGTTCGATGCCCTTGCGGACTTCTTCCTTCACGTCGGCCTGCATCTGCAGGAACTGCTGCTCGCTCATGACGAACGAGCCGTCGGCCTTCTTGCGCTCGCTCATCAGGTGGTGCGCGAGGCGGTCGATGGAGTCCTTGCCCTTGAACTGCTCGACTTCGTCCTTGGTGCGGTACTTCTGGGGGTCGCTCATCGAGTGGCCCAGGTAGCGGTAGGTCTTGAGGTCGATGAAGGCGGGCTTCTGGTTCTCGCGGCACCAATCGACGATGGGCTTGAAGTGGTCGTAGAGGTCAACCACGTCGAAGCCGTCGATGATCGCGCCGAGGATGCCGTAGGCATCGGCCTTCTTGGTCAGGTCTTCCGACATCGTGGTGCCGCGGTGAATGGCGGTGCCCATGCTGTAGCCGTTGTTTTCAACAACGTAGATGACGGGGATGTTCCACAGGCCAGCAAGGTTCATCGCTTCGTGCAGAGCGCCCTGGTTGAGTGCACCGTCGCCCAGATAGGCGAGCGAGACTTTCTTCTTGGCGGGGCCGCCGTTGACGCCGCGCTTGAGCACTTCCCACTCGTAGCGCGAGGCGAACGCGAGGCCGGTGCCCAAGGGCGTCTGCGCGCCGACGATGCCGTGGCCGCCGAAGAGCCAGTTGGGCTTGTCGAACATGTGCATGCTGCCGCCCTTGCCTTTGGCGCAGCCGGTGATGCGGCCGTACATCTCGGCCATACAGGCTTCAACGCTCATGCCGCGGGCGAGGGCGTGGCCGTGGTCGCGGTAAGCGGTCACGATGGGGTCATCGTGCTCGAGGCTTTGGATCGTGCCGACGGCGGCAGCTTCCTGGCCGATGTACAGGTGGCAGAAACCACCGATCTTCGCCTGCTGATAGGCCTGGGCGGTCCGGTTCTCAAACTCGCGGATGAGGTACATGTCGCGCAGCCACTTCACGATCGTCGCATCGGGCAACGTTTCGCTGGGGCGCTTGCCCTTGCCGCGCTTCCACGCGGGGTTGGTGGGCAGATTCTCGGGGTGGCCGAGGGGATTGACAGCATTGCTGTGGGCGATACTCATGGTTAGGTAACCATAGGTATCGCTCATGCGGCTGGCGAGGTTGCAGAGGAGTGGCGAAAGCCCGCAAAGTCCCTTGGTTGCGCCATTTGCGTAACGATTACACCAAGGTATCCCCCGCTGCTTTCGGTTACGAAGGCGAGTTCTGTTCGGCGTTACACACAGGCCTTTTCCACCTCGGCCGCGAACAATCTCGCATGCTCCACCAGTTCGCGCGTCTGACGCGTCACCTGCTCACGTTGGGCGGGGTCAGGAAGATGAGGCACGTTGATGTTCACGTTCCACGCCGCGCTGCGTGCAGTGGCTTCAGCAAGCACCGCCGCGATGGCAAGATCACTCCGCAGATACGCGTTGGACTTGCCCGCGAGATCGCGCATGAGTCGCAGCAAGTCCGTCGCACACGCCGCGACGCTGAGGGGCACGTCAACCGACGCGCGCAGCGCGGCTGGCAACTCTGCGATGCGTCGCGCGTCAGTCTCAGGCAGCTTCGTGAGTTCGTTCACGAGCCCGTACGCCGCGGCGTCTTCATCAGCAAGTTCCAGCAGCATCGCGCGAGCTCGCTCGAGCCGCTTGGCTGCGTCTTCCAGCAGCGGCTGATGCGGCACAAGGTTCTTCTTGCCCAGCGAATAACTCACGACCATCTGCGCAAGGGCTGCTGCGAGCGCACCAGCCGCGCCGGCGACTGCACCGCCTCCGGGCGTGGGCTGTTTGGCGGCGGTCTGGACCAAGAACTCGCGGAGTGTGAGAGAAGCGAAAGACATGCCTCATGCTACACCGCCTTGTGCGGGCTTTCGTGGCGCTGGAGGCGACGTTTTGAGACGTGACAGCGCAGGTGTTTTCGGGGTGAACTTCGGCGAAACTGGAACGGTCGCGTCGGTCGGTGCGGTCGTAGCGGGCTGTCACCCCCGTGTAACGTGCGAACAGCGAGGTTTGCGACGCAATCGCATTTGAGATTCAACCGATGACCCCAACGCGAACTGGAATGTGGCCGAGCAGCGAGGAGTTTGGAAGTATGCAGTTGCGCCTTGCACAGATCGAAGAGTCCATCAAGCCTGACGCTCAGCGCAGCGATGAGACGATTCCGTTTCCGGGCTCGCTGCCCTGCCCGTGGAAACCGCACGCGACCTTTGACCCTGCCAGCAAGTCGTTTGACTCGATCGCGCACGCTGAAGACGCGCTCGATCACGTCGAACGCAAGATGATGAACATCCGCAAGCTGCTGGGCATGGATGAAAACATCGGCGACGGTCGCGCGGCCTGATCGGGCTTAAAGGCCGGAGCCGCCGCTGTAAACACCATCGAGGCCCGCACCGCTGCCGCCGATTGCGCCACGAGCGCCGTAGGGCTGGAAGACGAAGCCAAAGCTCGTCTCGCCCTGGATGTTGTCGTAATTGATGCTGATGCTCGCCTGGAACGCGCTGAACCGCCGCGTGATCCGGGCGAACACGCTTTGGAACTCGCCCTCGCTCATGCTGTAGTTGGGGCTGAGCAGAATACCGTACTTGTCGGTGATCTGATAATCGCCCCACACTGTCAGCACCGTCGAGTCCTGTGCGTTGAGGAAACGCACGTCGGCCAGCGTCGTGAAACTGGGTGAGTGCTGAATGAGCAGGCCTGCGGTGGACATGTCCTGCTGATTGTCATCAAAGTCGTAGATGGTGCTGCCGACGATGCTGGTCGCGTCGGTCAGGCGATACGTGACATCGCCCACGAAGTAATCGCCCAGCGCGCTGTACTCGGGGCGTGCATCAAAGAAACGACCGATGGGCGTCTGCGGGTCGCTGTCGTCGCTCGCGAAGACGAAGTCGGTGTTGATCTTCAGCAGATCAACATCATGCCAGCGGCCCGGTCCGCCGCGCTTGGTTTGGAAAATCTGCGCCACACCCAGGCGAACCGCCGCACCATCCGCGAGATTGTCAACTCGCGCGTCGTAGGTGGGAATGTCACTGGCTTCGACATTGGTGCCCGCGACCCAGACGGTCGCGTTGGGCTCGATGATGTGCCGCAGGCGGTGAATGTCGAAGAATCGCGAGTCGACCGAATCAATGACGCGATTGAAGCTCGTGCTGACGCGAGCGCCAGCGGCGGACCACACGCGCAGTTCGTCATTGCCGCCCGCACGCGAGCTGAAACCGTCGAACTCGTTGTCGTAGAACGTGCCTCGCACGACGGCGAACGGCGAGACGACGTTCACGCCGTCGCTCATCTTGCCGGTCAATTCGTGCCGGGTGTCCATGCGCGTCACGGCGTCTTCATCAAGGCCCCGTGCCCGCAGCGCATCGCTGGGACTGAGGGCGGGATCAATGCCAAAGACGCGATCCGCGAGCACGGCGGAGTTGAACCCACGATCCTGCAGCGCGATCTCGTCCATCGCAAGGGCGTAGCGCCCAATGCGATATTCGCTGCTCCACGTGAGCAGTCCCGGCGCGCCCGCACCCAGCAGGTCATCGGCGTGTCGCACATACGCGACTTCAGGCAGCTTGCTCACGCTGTAGCCGCGACTTTGCAGCAGCCACTCATTCGCGAGGAAGTCGTTGAAGGTGCCGCTGGCTTCGAGCGTGAGCTGCGTGTTGGCGACTGTGCGCTCGCCTCGCAGGCGATTGGTGAACTCGCGCCGGCTTTCGCCAGCTTCCTCAAAGAACGCGTCGATGAACGTGGCGTCGCTGATGTAGCTCAGTTCGCTCAGCACCGTCCAGTTGTCGCTCACGCGGAAACGGTCGTACCCGCTGAGAATGCCGCGGAACTCTTCATCCTGATTGATCTCCGTGCCCGGCTTGAGCACGTCAGTGCCGCGATCAAACGGCACCATGTACGCGAAGAAATCGCCCTTGTGGCGGCGGCTCTCCCAGTTGAGCCGCGTGCCCAGCGCAGGGCCGCGCTCGACATAGAAGTCCGTCTGCAAGTCCGCCGAGAAACCGTCGATGGGTCCAACGTTGAAGACGTTGAGCGCGTTCCATCGAACCTTGGCTGCGAGCCCCGAGCCGCTGCGGTTCTCGATGCGAATGTCTTTGATGAACGGCTGCTCCGGATCGCCGTTGTACGAAGGCCACCAGAAGAACGGCACATCGTTGCTGCGCAGCGTGATGCTGTCGGCTGTCACTTGGTTGTACGGCTCAATCCGGGGGGCACTGCCAGTTTCCGCGAAGAGCTCGCGCACTTCGCGCGTCTTGCGAGTGATGGTGACGTTGCGCGCACCGATCGCGAGTTCAGGTTCAAAGAACGCGGAGTTGGTGAACGTGGCGTTCTTCGCGCTGAATTGCTCCGCGGAGGTCTGACGCACTTCCTTCGCCCGCACATAAAACGGCAGGCTGCGCTGCGCGTCGTACGTCCAGAAGACCGCGTCGAGCATCACGCCGCGATTGCTCGCCACGTCGTAGTACAACTGCGGCGCGCGGAGATTGAACGATCCGTCGCTGGCTGTCGCTTCGCCTTCGAGATAAAACCCGCGCACGCCCTCGGCGGAAAACTCCATCGCGCCGGGCGTCGCAGGCTTGTCGCTTTTCGCGAGAAACAGCACGCCGCGCTGGGCCGTCGCCTGCAGAATGCGGCCGGTCCGCGCATCTTTGTACAGCACGGTCAGCCCTTCGCTCGCGATGACAGCGTCCTCGCTGGTCGGATCGCTCGCGTCGGCGGAGACAAACGTGATCTTCCCCGCGGCGATGGTGATCATGCCCGTGCGAGCGAAGATGGGCGTTGCGCCCGCATCAACTGGTGTTTGCGAGGCAGCCGTCGGCGCTGCTTGGGCCGTTTGCGGAGCAGGCTGCGTCTCAGGTTGCTGAGCCACCTGCCGCGCGGGAGGAACTGGTGAAGCGCTCGACGAAGCCGGCGCGTTCGTTGGGGCGCTCGCGGTTGTGGACGCAGGCGACGTGGCGCTCGCCTGCGATGGAGACGTGGCCACACGCGGCGTGCTCGTCTGCGGCGCGCTAGTTGACGCCGATGCAGACGCGGGTGCTTGCTCTGCTCCACGCGCGGCTCCGGGCAATGTCGACGGGTTCCACGCTCGCGGCTTGGGCTGCGATGCGGGAGCAGGCGCGGGCGTTTGCGCAGTCTGCGACAACTCGCCGCGCATGCGCGTCGCAGGCGGCTCGGCCTTCCATCGCTTTGGAGCGGCGGCATCACTCGCCGCAGCCGGGCCGGGCGTAAACGTCGGTCGCGCTGCGGGCACATCGCTCGCAGCTTTGCCTGCAATCGCTTTCGCGTACGCGTCCTGCGACTTCGCGAGGAATGCCTTGATGTCGTCATCGCGCGTGGGCGGCTGCGACTGGTTGGTCACATCGGCTCGCACCAGCACTTGATCCGTTGTCTGCAACGCGGCTCGCACCGGCAGCCACGGCCCGCTGATAGTCGTGCCGCCACTCGCGTCAGTCGGACTGCCGACATCTTCAAGCGTCGCGTAGACCTCCACCAGCGCGTTGCCGCTCGCATCGCGTGAGACTTCGCGCAGCCACACGCTTGCCCGGCGTGCTTCAAGCGTGTAATCCGCAATGTACAACGTGATGCGCTCGCCCACCGCCCCGCCGTCGAGGTACAGCCGCGTGTTGCCTTCGCTGTCTTGCCATTGATACGCGCGGGCGGCGAGCGCCGTGAAGTTGCCGGTCACTGGCGCGATGCCCAGTCGCAAGCCGGCCGCGGATTGCGCGGTGTTCTGTGCGTGCACGCGATGTGCAGGCGCGTCGAGACCCGCGACAAGCGCGAGACCGAGGACCAGAGAGCGTGCGACGCGAATACGCATGGTCGGCATGATAACGCGACTTCCCGCTGGCGATGGAGCAATCGCAGAACGCCCGGACTGAAAGGCCCCGACGGAAAACTAATGCCGGAAATGCCGCGTGCCGGTCAGCACGCACGTCACGCCGACTTTCTCGCACAAATCAAACGTGTCCTGGTCGCGCTTGCTGCCCCCCGGATGCACCAGCATCTTGACGCCCGCGTTGACAAGCACTTCGGGCCCGTCAGCAAAGGGGAAAAACGCATCGCTGTACGCGATGGAACCCGCCGCGTGCATCCCGGCTTTCTCGATTGCCAGCCGGCAACTGGTCACGCGATCCATCTGACCCGCCCCCGCGCCGAACATGCGAAGGTCTTTGTTAACAAACCCTCCCACGAGCACCGCGTTGCTGAAAAGGAAACGGCCGGTCGCCTCGAGAAAGCTCGCCGCACGAAGTTGGTCGACAGTCGGCGTCGGCCCGGCCTTGTGCACCATCGCGGTAGTTGACGTCAGGGCGACATCGCGCTCTTGCACGAGCACGCCGCCTGGGATGGTGCGAAGTTCCAATTCGCTGTCGTGTCGCGCGGCCCGGGCGAGGTCGCCCGTCGCGAGGATGCGAACGTTGGCCCACCGGCCGCGCAACATGGCGAGTGCCCCACTGCTGTACGACGGCGCGATGACGACTTCAAAGAAGCAGTCCTTGTGGCAGAGACGTTCCGCAGCGGCTTCGTCCACGACATCGTTGATCGCGATGATCCCGCCATACGCGGCCAGCGGATCGCCTGCGATGGCGAGATCAACGGCGTCGCGAGCATTGACCGCCAGCGCGCTGCCGCACGGGTTGGTGTGCTTGACGAC
Organism: Phycisphaerales bacterium; assembly: GCA_035299305.1. Classification (GTDB taxonomy): domain Bacteria; phylum Planctomycetota; class Phycisphaerae; order Phycisphaerales; family UBA1924; genus BJHL01. Next base: position 12,939 of record DATGWV010000218.1, read on the forward strand.
ACACGCGCCGATGCGGGACGGATCGACCCGCTTGAGCGCAAGAGCAAGTTCGAGCGTCGCAGCGGCGTCGTTGATGTTGTTGTAACTCAGTTCCTTGCCGTGCAGTTGTTCTGCGCTTGCGATACTGGGACCACTTCCGAATCGCGAACCGTCTTTCACGCGGTGGCGGTACAGAGCCGCTTTCTGATGCGGATTCTCGCCGTAGCGGAGTTCGTCGGCCTTCACCAAGCTCAAACCCATGAGCGGCGGGAAAAGCGTGTCGCCACTGCGCGTGAGATACGCGGTGATGCTTGCGTCATAGCGACTCGTCAGTGCGAACGCCTCTGCCGCGAGCTCGCCACGCAGCACGCGCGTGGTGCAGCCTTGGTACTGCGTGAGCTCTGCTTCAACGCGGGCGTACTGGGCGGGCGATGTAACCACGGCAACATGCGAGTGGTTTTTCGCCGCGCTGCGAATCATGCTCGGGCCGCCAATATCGATGTTCTCGATAGCGTGTTCGAAGGTGCAGTCAGCCTTGGCAATAGTCTGCTCAAACGGATACAGATTGACGCAAACCAGATCGATGGCGCTGATGCCATGCTGCTGCATCGCCGCGACATGCGCCGGATCATCGCGCCGGGCGAGCAGGCCGCCATGCACTTTGGGGTGCAGCGTCTTCACGCGGCCATCCATGATCTCGGGGAAACCGGTGACGGCGTCGATGGCGGTGACAGGAATGCCCAGTTTGCGTATCGCATCGGCGGTGCCACCGGTTGAGATGATCTCGACACCCAGTCGATGCAGCAACGCAGCGAACTGCGGCAGGCCGGTCTTGTCGGAGAGCGAAATCAACGCGCGTTTGATGGGAAACAGGTCGGCCATGGCGTGTCCTCGGCGGAGTTCTGTGATCGCGGCAACGGGGGAATCGACGATAGCGCGCACGAAATCAAATTTGTGATATGCTGTGCGGCTCGTGAAGAATTCGTCTTCGTGGATTCGGTCAGCATCGGCGTGTTGGCTGCTGGCGGGCATGCTCGTGCTCGTGGGCGTTGTCCTGCGCCTGCCGCGACTGACGCAGACCATCTGGTTTGACGAAGCATTTCGCACGTTTGTCGTGATGAAGCCGGAAGCGATTCGCAATCTGCTGCTGCACGACGTGCACAATCCGCTTTACAACGCGTTCATGTATTGCTGGATCCGCGTGGCGGGCGACAGCGAAGTCGCGATTCGACTACCCACGCTGTTTGCGGGTACGGGCATGATCCTGATCGTGTGGCGCTGGCTGCGCGATCGGTTCGGCCCGCGCGAAGCGTGGTGGGCTGCAGTGTTCCTCACAATCAACCCCGTTCACATCTGGTACTCGTGCGAAGCCAAGAACAACATGTTCACGGTCTTCTTTGTCACGCTCGCGCTGTGGCGGCTGGATGCTCTCGCTCGCGCGCTGTCCGCACGCGACGTCGCGCTCGCTGCCATCGCAGGCTCGCTCGCAATCTGGACGGACTTCCAATCACTGCTTGTGCTGCCGGTCGTGTGGATCACGTGGACAATCATCCAGGCCCGCGACACGCGCCGTCAACGCTCGTGGATGGTGCCAGTTGCCGCCGCGGCGGGCTCGCTGCTGCTCGCGTCTCCCCTCATGCTTTTCAAAGCCCAGCGACTGGACGATCTACATCGCGACTACTTGGCCTACTTCCACTGGTACGAGCCGCTCCGCATGCTGCTGGTGTACTTCCCCACAGGCAACGCGCTTGTCCCCACCGTGCGTGCGACGTGGCCGCTCGCCGCACTCGCGTTTGCACCGCTCGTCGCACCCGCGCTGCTCTGGGGCATGTTCAAACTTCGCGTGGTTTCACACGGTCGCGTGCTGCTTGTGGCGTTGTTCACACCACTCCTCATCATGTGGGCCGCGAGTGAGGCCTTGGTCCAACTCGGCAGCAGCGTGCGAATCTTTCAGGATCGCAACGTGCTGGTCATGCTGCCGGCGGTCGCGATCACACTCGCTGTTGGCGCGTTTTCATTGCGAACGCGTACAGGCATCGTTCTCTCTCGCTGGGGCATCCTCGCACTCACGCTTGCATCGTCCATCGCGCTCGTCACCGTGCATCGCAACGAGCGCACGGTGATGTATCCCAACTCTCACTGGCGACAGGCCGCAACATGGATCAATGCGCACGCAAGCGGCCAGCGCATCCCGATCATCTCGCGCACACCGCTGCTTGCGCTGGAGTACTACCTACCGAACGATCGCATCCTGCAGTTGTCGCCGCGCAGACGCCTAGAGGACACGCTGCCAGATCTGCTCGCGCGGGAGCAATTCACGCCCGCCACTGAGTTCTACTTCATCCAGCACGCTTTCTGGGCGTCCTACCGCGAAGAATCACTCGCGTGGATTGATGCCAACTTCGAAACGCTGGCGTCTCACGAGGAATTCGATCTGGTCATTCGCAGACTGAGACCCCGCGCCATGCCACTGCCGGTCCCGCCGCCGCCAGCGGCCGTCGATCCCGCAAACTAACGCGGCACGCGAATCAAAAAGCTCGGCTGCACGCGGTCGCGTTTGCCGTCCTTCACTCCTTGACCATTCACCAGGTTGCTCGGATTGGCTTCCATCGCTTCGCGCACGCGTGCGCTGAATCGCGGTCGCGGCAGCTTCTGCATCTGCCCCAGTTCGTCGCGCACCGCCGTGATGTAGTCCTCGTCGGTGAACAGCCCCACCGTCACCGTGCTGCTGCGCGGCCCGTGGTAGTAATACGCCTCTTGCCCCTGGGCCCGCAGCGCAACCACCGCACGCTCCGCCGCATCACGAAACTCCGCCAACTCCTGCGGCGACGCGTCGCGTCCATCCATGTTGCGGTAGATGCCAACCTGCAGCGTGTAGATCGCATCGGCTT
>DATGWV010000219.1:0-5973 GCA_035299305.1 Phycisphaerales bacterium
CTTTTCCATGAGGCCGGCGAGCACCTCGAGCGTCGCGCCTTCGTAGCTGGGGACCATCGTGAGGTACGGATGCTCGTAGTCGGCCATCGTGAGCAGACGCTGCATTTGGTCTTTGTGCAGCTTGACGTACTTCTCGGCGTACGTCTGGCACTCGCGGCGCACGACGACCTTGCGCTGGTCATCACTCAGCGTGTTGAGTTTGGCGAGCTTGCCCTTCTCCTGCATCTCCGTCATCACCTTGTGCTCGATGGGCAGGCCGTGGCAGTCCCAGCCGGGCACGTAGGGAACGTCGAGGCCTTGCATGGTTTTGCTGCGCACGACGAAGTCCTTGAGCATCTTGTTCATGAGGTGCCCGAGGTGGATGCTGCCGTTGGCGTAAGGCGGGCCATCGTGAAAGACGAACTTGGGCTTACCGGCGCGTTGCTCGCGCAGCTTGCTGTAGAGGTTCATCGCCTGCCAGCGCTTGAGGCTGGCGGGCTCGTTCTGCACGAGGCTGGCCTTCATGGGGAAGGCGGTCTGGGGGAGATTGAGGGTGGAGCGGTACTTGCTCTTCTCGTCCTTGGCTTTGTCAGCGGCCTTGTCGGGCGCGGGCTTGCCTGCGGTGGTACCGGCGGCGTCGGAGAGGAGAAGGGGGTGGTGGTGAGTGAGCATGGGGAGGTCCGGGTCGGGAGCGAGGAAACGGGAGCCGAGGAAAGAAAGGGGCTCGCGGCGGTTCCGGGTGCGATGATAGAGGAAAGCGGGGACGCGGGGCGTCCGGGGCGGGGTGCGTTATGTTGTTTCGTGTGCGGCGGTCGCGGCGGCGTAAAAACCGGCGTGGACAAGCCGCGATGGGGCCCTCAGAGGGGCCAGGTAATTCGGGAGATGGGCAGCGAGCGTGCCATGTGGCGGAGTATATGCATCGGCCCGACGTGACAGGCTCTCTAGCGAGACCCGGCCGTCAACATGGGCTGACGGCCGCCCCACAACCCTTGTCTTTCGACAGAACGCGTGTGCCACGTTGGGGAAGCCCGGTTTCCGGGTTACTGGTCTCGCGGCAATGTTCTTGAGGGCGCTTTGAAGCGGGCAAGGATAGCGTTGTCAGGATATAGATGGAACTTTTCTCTCTCACGTTGGCACGTCAGGTTATGCAGGAGTTCAGAATGCCTGTGCTGATTGCGGGCAAGACGGCGTTTGTCTCTGCCGGGGGTGTCCGGTTGCTGCGATTTTCGCCGCCTCATGCGTTTGCGTGCGAGGTTCATGCGGACGGCAAATGCTGTGTGCTGGTTGCACGCGGGGATCTGTACGCGAAGGCGATGCTCGCCATGGCGATCGGTTTTGTAATTGCTGGTTTGGTGGGGGCGTGGATGTTCCCTGAGTTTGCGAAGGCGGTGTTGGCGTTGAGCGGCATAGCTGCGAGCGGGTGCGGCGTGATTTCATTGGTTGGGTTTTCGTTGCGCGAGCGGATCGAGATTGGCGAGACGCAGATTGTGGTGCGGGCGGGCGTTGCTGGGTTGGAGAGCACCACGCGGTCGCCTCGTGCGACTGGACAGGTGTTCATGTCGCGCTTGATAGGTCCAGCGCGCGGTCTGATTCGGTGGAGAGCGTGGGGCGTGTTGGTGCAAATGGGAGAACGCGGGCGGATCGTGTGCGTGAATCACGACGAGGCGGCGGTGCGGGCGTACTTCAAGCGACTGCAGCACGTAGTGCCTGAGATGTGCTTTGATGGTGAGGCGGAGGTCGCGTTGTAACACGTCCGTGGTGGTGATGTTGTGCTGCGTCGTCGCGTACATTGCTTGGTATGAAGGTGCTCAAATCCGCAGCGATGATTGAAGTTTTGATGGCGCGGTTTGCCGCGAACATGCATCGGCATGCGGGAGTGAAGTGGAGTTCGGTAGCAGCGCGGTTGCAGTCGCGGCCTGATGCGCTCAAGGTGCTCGCGGCGATGGAGGCGAGTGGTGGGGAGCCGGATGTGGTGGCGAAGTGGCCGGGCGCGGCGAGGGGCGTGATTGCGTTCTGTGATTGCTCGGCGGAGAGCCCGGCGGGCGCGGGGGAGCAGTCGCGGCGGAGCTTGTGTTTTGATGACGCGGCGTGGAAGGCTCGTAAAGAGGCGAAGCCCCGGGGCAGCGCGATGGGAATGGCGGCTGGGATAGGAGCGGGGGAGTTTGTTGTGCGGTTGTTGACGGAGGCGGAATACGCGCACTTGCAGACGGTGGGGGAGTTTGATGTGAAGACATCAAGCTGGCTCGCGACCCCAACGGATATGCGTGAGCGCGGCGGTGCGCTGTTTGGCGATCGGCGATATGGTCGGGTGTTTACGTATCACAATGGGGCGGAGTCGTATTACGCAGTGCGGGGGTGGCGGGGAGTGGTGTTGGTGTGATCGGGCTCGACCTGCCATTCCGGCAGGCGTGGTTCTGTTGGCAGAAGTTGGATGCGGCGTCGCGTGCTGTAAGTCGCGTCATCGCCAGCGTCTAGACTGGCACGCAAGTTGCATAACGAGGGGTGACAGGAGATTTCACCTATGGGCAAAATCATCGGCATCGACCTCGGTACAACCAACAGCTGCGTGGCCATCATGGAAGGCGGCAGCCCCAAGGTTCTCATCAACAGCACCGGCAATCGCATCACGCCCAGCGTGGTCGGCTTTACCGACAAGGGCGAGCGGCTCGTTGGCCAGCCTGCCAAGCACCAGCAGGTGACCAACCCCAAGAACACCATCTATTCGGTCAAGCGTTTTATGGGTCGGCGTCGCAGCGAAGTGAGCGCGACGGGCGACAACGCCTACGGCAAAAGCGGCAACGAAGAGAGCAAGGTTCCCTACATCATCACCGGCGGCGCGGATGACAGCGTGAAGGTGAAGGTCAATCAGGGCGAGTTCACGCCGCAGCAGGTCAGTGCGTTCATTCTGCAGGACCTGAAGAAGACCGCGGAAGATTACCTCGGCGAGAAGGTTGATCGCGCGGTGATCACCGTGCCGGCGTACTTCAACGACGCGCAGCGTCAGGCGACCAAAGACGCGGGCGAGATCGCGGGGCTCAAGGTTGAGCGCATCATTAACGAGCCGACTGCGGCGGCGCTCGCGTATGGCCTAGACAAGGGCAAGAAGAACCAGAAGATTGCAGTCTTCGATCTTGGCGGCGGTACTTTCGACGTCAGCATCTTGGACATCGGCGACGGCGTCTTTGAAGTGCTGAGCACCAACGGCGACACTCACCTGGGCGGCGACGACTGGGACCAGCGCGTCATCGACTTCCTCGCTGACGAGTTCAAGAAGAAGGAAGGCATCGACATTCGCAAGGACCCGATGGCGCTGCAGCGCTTGAAGGAAGCTGCGGAAAAGGCGAAGATCGAGTTGTCGACCGCGATGGAGACGACGATCAACCTGCCGTTTATCACGGCGGATCAGAACGGCCCCAAGCACTTGCAAGTGTCGCTGACGCGTGCGAAGTTTGAGAGCATCACGGGCGATCTGTTTGATCGCCTGAAGGCTCCGTGCCAAGCCGCGTTGCGCGATGCGAAGCTGGACATCAGCAAGATTGATGAAGTCGTGCTGGTGGGCGGCTCGACGCGCATGCCCAAGGCGCAGCAGATTGCGAAGGAGATCTTCGGTCGCGAGCCCAACAAGAGCGTGAACCCCGATGAAGTCGTCGCCGTCGGCGCGGCCATTCAGGGCGGCGTGCTCATGGGCGATGTGAAGGACATTCTGCTGCTGGACGTCACGCCTCTGTCGCTGGGTGTCGAAACCCTCGGCGGCGTGATGACGCGCTTGATTGAACGCAACACGACGATTCCGACCAGCCGCAAGGAAACGTTCAGCACGGCTGCCGACAGCCAGACGAGCGTGATGATTCATGTGCTGCAGGGCGAGCGCGAGTTCGCGAAGGACAACCGCACGCTCGGTCAGTTTGAACTCGCGGGTATCGCGCCCGCGCCGCGCGGCATGCCGCAGATTGAAGTGGAATTCGCCATCGACGCGAACGGCATTCTGACCGTGACGGCGATGGACAAGGCCACGAGCAAGAAGGCCGACATCAAGATCACCAACAGCGGTGGCCTGAACAAGGATGAGATCGAACGCATGAAGCGCGATGCCGAAGCCCACGCGGCCGAGGACAAGGCGCGGCGTGAACTGGTCGACCTCAAGAACAAGGGTGACGCGATGGTTATTCAGAGCCGTAAGGCGCTGGAAGAGCATGGCGGCAAGGTGACCAGCGAAGTTCGCGCACGACTGGAGAGCGCGATCAGCAGTCTGGAAACCAAGCTCAAGGCAGATGACCGTGCGGCGATCGAAGCGGCGATGAAGGAACTCGAAGCCGCGAGCATGGAGATCGGCAAGGTCATGTACGAAGCCGCGAGCAAGCAGCAGGCCGCGGGCGGCGAAGCGAGCACGACTGAGCCCAAGCCGCAAGGCGCCGGCAAAGACGACGTGATCGATGCAGAGTTCAAGGTCAAGGAATGAGATCTCGAACGGATATCACAGGAACGACCGCGCAGCAGCGCGGTCGTTTTTTTCGAAAGCTGTGAGCTTGTTCAGGCGTTGGAGGCTCGTCGAGCGGCCTCGGCGGTGAGCTTCTCAAAAGCTTCGTCAAACGATTTGACGAAGTTTTCCCAGCGATCGGCATGTGGCGGTGCTTCGGTTGATGGCCGGACGCGCATGCGTCCCATCTTCATCTCGACGTCGTATTCGCCCAACGCCCCGTCGAGCAGGACAAAGGCAAGGCCGACAAATTCCTGCTGGCCTTCGTGTGTGCATCCATCGATGAAGAGGTCGACCGCGAGTTGAAACTGGCGACCCGACTTGTCCCAGCCGGCCAGCAACACAAAGCGAATGTTCTCAGGCCCAACCGTGAGCTCATTCATGCGAATGGAGTGGCGGGCAAAGTTGGGCTCGCGAGGCTTGAAGCGGATGATCTGCCAGCCAGGCACCTTTGGCGCGAGATCGACCAGTTCTTCAACGACGTGAAAGATGCTGCGATCCCCTCCGGCGCTGATGACCAGTTGACGCGGTTGATCGGGTGCGCCACCCATCTCGAAGACAAGTTCGGGATGGACTTTCCGGAGGCGGCGTCCCAACTCGTGAAACTCGGGGCCGGGACCGATTGGAGCTCGAAGAAGCGACTGGCTGTTTGACTCAAACCACTTCCAAAATGACTTCTTGGGATCAAGAAAATCGAACATGAGAACCCCCTTCTGGGCGTGCCGAACACAGTTCGAGCAGGTTAGCTCAAACCGTCTGAAAAGTCGCGAGTGGCGTTCAAGTCGGGTATGCGGTCGCCCGATATCTCTCACATCTGCCCGCACACGCGGCATGCGCGTTGCGTAGGAAAGGCAGGAGTTTCAGATTCGGAGCGACGCCATGAGCACCTTCCCCATCACGAATCGTCGGCAATTTGAGCGGTTCATGCTGCCTGCGGCGTACACGGCGATTGCGATTCGCACGCTGGACAGCGAGACTTTTGACTGGGAAGGGCACACCTACGACATCAGCGAGGGCGGCCTGCAGTTTGAGCTCGATCGCGGGCTTGAGCCGGGCACGCCTGTGGCGATGAAGATTGAGCTGCCCGATGCCGTGCTGGCGGCGGGCGATGTGGGACCTGGCCGAGCAGTGTTTGTTTTCGGCAACATCGTGTGGATGGACGACAGCGAGCCGGGCCCCGTGCGCATGGCGGTTGTGTTTACGCGATTCGCCCGCGCGGGTGATCGCGAGCGGCTGCTGCGGACGTTTGCGGCGGGGCGGCTGCGCCGCGCCGCGTAAAGCGATACAGCGAACAGCGATAAAGTGAAAATCAACTGGCAGCGTGCGATTCTCGTGGGTCGCACGCTGTTTTGCTTTGGCTGGGCTTTATCGCTTTTCGCTTTTCGCTGTATCGCTTTGTTCCCCTACCCTCTGCCATGTTCGTCGATAAAGCAGTGATCAACCTTCGTGCCGGCAACGGTGGTAACGGCGCGGTTTCTTTTCGTCGCGAGAAGTTCGTCAACAAGGGCGGGCCTGAT
>DATGWV010000220.1:0-3072 GCA_035299305.1 Phycisphaerales bacterium
GGCGCCAAGGACGGCCTGCCAGCCCTTGGGGCCATGCAGGAACGCGGCGATCAGCACGCCGATGAAACCGACGCCCGCGCTGACGTAGTACATCACCGCGTGCGGGTCCATGCCCAGGAACGTGCCGTGCGCGTGCCCTTCGGCGTGCGAGCCGGCTTCGTGAGCGCCGTGGCCAGCAAGCACATCGGGATTCACGATCGCGCTGCTCTGACGAACCATGCCTGCCGCCCAGCCGCCACCTTCACCAACGGCTGGCGTGACAAAGTACAGACCGGCCGCCGCGATCGTGAGCAGGGCACACGCCGCGATGGCGAACTTCATCGCAAACCCGGGCGGGTGCGGATCAAACTCTTCCGTCGTCGGGTCGAAATCATGCCGGCCGTGCGCACGCGCATCACCCACGCCGCCGTGCGAGTCGTGGCTGTGCCCGTGATCATGGTCGTGCCCGTGGCTATGCCCATGTCCGTGTCCATGCCCGTGCTGCTTGTGCCACTCTTCCAGGCTCACGCCCTTGGGGTGGCGGCCCAGATCAACCAGCTCGGCATCATCGCCAGGCTGGAACTCCTTGGGACCGACATACACGCGGAAGAACGAGCGGAACGTGTAGTACGCCGTCATACCCGCCGTGATGAGCAGAATCCAAGCAACCGCCTGGCTGCCCGCAATCTGACCAGCCGGACGCGCGAAGGCCTCCGCAAGAATCATGTCCTTGCTGAAGAAGCCGGCGGTGAAGGGGAAGCCTGCGAGATTGATCGAGCCGATCAGCATCGCGATGGCGACAAGACCGAAGCCTCGCATCCAACCCACGCCACTCAAGCGACGCAGGTCGAGCTGACCGCCAAAGCCGTGCATGACGGCACCAACGCCCAGGAAGAGCGTGGCCTTGAAGAACGCGTGCGTGAAGACGTGGAACGCGCTGCCTTCGGGCGTGAGCACACCCAGACCGGCGAACATGAAACCAAGCTGGCTGATGGTCGAGTAACCCATCACGCGCTTGATGTCGAAGATGGCCATTTCGATCGTCGCCGACCACAGCGCGGTCAGAGCACCGCACCACGCCACCACGCTGAGGATGATCAGATGCTCGTCCGCCTGATACAGCGGCATCATGCGGGCAATCAGGAAGACGCCCGCCGTCACCATCGTCGCGGCGTGAATCAACGCCGACACGGGCGTCGGACCTTCCATCGCGTCAGGCAACCACGTATAGAGGAACACCTGAGCCGACTTGCCGAACGCACCGATTGTGAACAGGAGCGGGGTCACAATCGTCAGCCACGTGCTCGTACTGATCTGATTGCCCGAGGCATCGAGCCCAGTCGAAATGTACTGAAAGATCTTCGCGTACTCAACCGTACCGAACGCGGTGTAGATGCTGAAGATACCCATCAGCAGACCGAGGTCGCCGATGCGGTTCATGATGAACGCCTTCTTGGCGGCCGCGACGGCAGGGGCCTTCTTGTAGAAGTAGCCGATCAGCAGATACGAGCACAGCCCCACGCCTTCCCAACCCAGGAAGAGCAGCACGAGGTTGTCGGCCATGACCAGGCACGACATGCTGAAGACGAACAGGCTGAACGCGGCGAAAAACCGGCAGTAGCCCGGCCCCACGTCGTGACTCATGTACTCGCTGGCGTACAGTGCGATAAGCGTCGCGAGCCCGGTGACGAACAGCATCCACAGGATTGTGAGCGAGTCGATGTAAAACGCGAAGTTGGCCACAAAGCCCTGCGCCGCTTCAGGGCCGGCCTTGAAGTGCAGCCAGTCAAAGGCATGCACATGCAGGATGGGAGCGGCCGAGCCCATGAAGTACTTCACGAAGACGGTCAGAGCCGTCGCGAAGCTGGCCGCGAGCAAACCAACGACGATGAACGCCGGAGCCTTGCTGCGAACCTTGAACGCGGCGCACAGCGCAACCAGCACAAACGCCAGCGCGGGCAGGAACGGGATGGCGAGCATCCACGGTTCGCCTTGCGTCAGCGTGCGCGTCGCGGCATTTGCAGCACCGGCGACAGGCTCGCTCGCGACGGCGTTTGCCGCGATGGAACTGAAGATGTTGAGGGCTTGCATCATCGGAAGTTTCTTGGAGGCTCAGGAACGAGCGGGTTGAGCGAGTTCAGTGATGTCGCGAATAGCGGTTGCACGAACGGGCTGAAGACCCGTCGCACGGAGTGAGTCGTCAGCCTTGCAGGTCCTTCCACTCTTCTGCGCTCAGGCTTTCCTTGCGGCGGAAGAGCAGCACAACCAGCGCCAACGCCATCGCAGCTTCCGCCGCGGCGACCGTGAGCACGAAGACGACAAAACTCTGACCGGAGAGGTCAAGGTGATAACGGCCGAACGCGATCATCGCGATCCCCGCCGCCTGAAACATGAGTTCCGTGCACAGGAACATGATGATGAGGTTGCGTCGCGTCAGGAAGCCCACCAGCCCGATGGTGAACATCGCGGCGGAAATGATGAGGTAATGAGCCAGCGTGATCTGGCTCATCGCGTCGGGAAAGTTGGCTTGCGCCAGCGTCAATGCACTCGACATCAAGCGACACCTCCTGCCGGCGACGTGCCCGACGGGTTGTTCAGTTCCAAAGGCGACTCGACACCCGGCTCATGGCCCGGGTCCATCTTCGCCAGTTGCGTCACGCGAGCGGCCTTCGCGTCTTCATCAAGCTGCACCTGCTTGCGGCTGAGCACGACCGCGCCGAGCATGGCCATCAGCAGAATGACGCCAGCGATTTCGATTGTGCCCGGATGTTCGCGGAGCAAGTTGAAACCAAGCGCTTCGGGGTTCGTGACGGCCATTTCTTCGGGCCATTCGCTCTGCGGAATTTCCACGAGCTCTCCACGAGCCGTCTTGATCGTCAGGACGTTGGTCTCCGCGTTAAACGCCTCGAACTTGTCGCCTTCCTGAATCTTGCCCGTCGTCAGCAGAGCCCGCTCCACTTTGCGAGGCATGCTCGCGAGCAACTCATTCTGATTGACCGGCGCCGGCGCGGGAAGCTGGCCCGTGCCGCGGAACATCATCGTGGTGAGCAGTGCGATCAGCAGGAAACCAACCACACTCGCCGCGATCGGCTC
>DATGWV010000221.1:0-20626 GCA_035299305.1 Phycisphaerales bacterium
GGCTCGCCAAGCGATATCTGGTGCACGGCATTCCCTTCGCGATCAAGCTGCTGGTGCTGAGCGCACTGCGACGCTGACAGCTTCTCCCCTCAGCGTGCCACCGGGCTGGCTGGCACGCTTGCTCGCGCGGGCGTTTCCTGCTATCTTCCCGCATGCTCACGCTCGCCTCGCTTGCCGACGTGTGGAAGGCCAATCTGCTCAGTCCGTACATCCTCTTCTTTTTTCTGGGCGTCGGCGCCGCTCTCATTCGCAGCGATCTCCGCATTCCCAAAGCCTTCGCGCGCACGATGGCGCTCTATCTGCTCTTCACCATTGGCTTCAAGGGCGGCCTCGAACTCGCCAAGAGCGGCTTTACCAAAGAGAGCATGATGGCCATCACCGCCGCCATCGTGCTCAGCACGCTCACGCCCCTGTACATCTTTCCGCTGCTGAAGAAGAAACTGGGTCAAGCCACCGCCGCTGGCGTCGCCGCGACATATGGCAGCGTGTCAGCCGTCACGTTCATCGCCGCCGTGTCGCTGCTGCAACAACGCGATCTCGCCTACGGGGGCCACATGGTCGCCGCCATGGCTGCGATGGAGTTTCCCGCCCTCATCGTGGGCGTGATGCTCGCACGCCTCGGTGCGAGCGCGCTCGAGCCGACAGATCACACTGCGGGTACCGCCCCAGCCAAGCCGCACGGCCTGGGCTCCGTGCTGCGAGAAAGCGTGACCAACGGCTCGATCGTGCTGCTCATGGGTAGCATGTTCGTCGGCTTCATCACCGACAGCAAAAACGCCGCGCTCACGCAGCCACTCTGGAAGGACCTCTTCTACGGCATCCTGTGCTTCTATCTGCTCGATCTTGGCTTGATCGCGGGCCGCAACATCAAGCAGTTGCTCAAGGCCGGGCCATTCGTCATCGCCATGGGGTTCATCATCCCGCCCGTCAACGCCGCCATCGGTCTGGCGCTCGCAAAGCTTGCCGGCCTCTTGCACGGCGACGGATTCCTGCTCACCGTCATGGCGGCCAGCGCCAGCTACATCGCCGCACCTGCCGCCCTGCGTATCGCAGTGCCCGAAGCCAAAGCCAGCATCTACGTGCCCATGGCCCTGACGCTCACATTCCCGTTCAACATCATGCTGGGCCTGCCCGTGTATTGGAGCGTGTGCGAGTGGGCGTGGCGGTGATGCGAAGAACGAAATGACCAAATGGCCAAACGAACAAATGGCCAAATGTCCGAAGTGGATTTGTTGTCCTGGCCTCGAGTCCGCTATCTGACCACTCCTCGTCCCCTGTCGCCATTTTTTCCCGCCCTAATCTCCCCCGTGGCACGCAAGCGCAAGTTCCATCCCGCTGTTGACGCTGTGCTCTCGACGCTTGCGCGATGTGCAACCGCGCCCGTGAGTGTGGCCGGTTTCAACACAGCCAGTCGATGCGCTGTGTCACTTGCTGATCTTGTCGCGAAGGTTGACCGCAAGCACATGGTCCGCGCGCAGCGCAATCTGCGCGATGCGTATCCACACTGGTCGCAGGAACAAGTCGACGCGACGGCGCTTGGCTGCTTTCGCCACATGTTTCAGCTCGGCGCGGAGTTCATCCATACGCCGCGCCTCATCACTCGTGATAGTGCAATCCAGCAGATCACCTTTACGAACATGCGCGACAGCGTGCGAACTCTCCTGAGTGATCGCCCCGTGCTGCTCATCAGTGGCCATATCGGCAACTGGGAACTCGTCGGCTACGCCATCGCGATGCTGGGGTTCGACATGGCCGCGGTCTATCGTCCGCTTGACCTGCGGGGCATTGACGCATGGGTCCGCGAAGGTCGCGAAAGCAAGGGCCTGCACCTGCTCGACAAGTTCGGCGCAGCTCGCAGCGTGCCCGCGTGCATTCAGCAGGGACTGCCCATCGGCCTCGTCGCCGATCAATCCGGCGGTGATCGCGGCTACTTCACGCCCTTCTTCGGCCGGCTCACGAGCACATACAAAATCGTCGCGCTGACCGCAATGCAGTACGGTGCAACCATCGTGTGCGGCAACGCTCGCCGTCTGCGTCCCGATGAGTCGCAGCCCGCCGGCATTTGGCAAGGCACCCACGCGCAGGCGGCTCGCGATGCGACCACGCTCGCACGCATTGACCTCGCCGGCAACATGCGGTACGCGGTCGAGATTCACGACGTCTTCGGTCCCGCCGATTGGGAAGGCAATCGCGACGCGCCGTACTACATTTCCGCACGTTTTCGCCGCGCCCTCGAGAGCATGGTGCGAGCTGCGCCGGAACAGTATTTCTGGATGCACCGCATTTGGCGCAGCCGCCCGGCCCACGAACGCCAGGGCAAGCCATTTCCAGAGCAGCTCGAAGCCAAGCTGCGGAACCTGCCTTGGCTGAGCAGTGGGGAGGTCGATGCGATCATCGCTCGCAGTAACGCAGACGCCGCGCAGTTGGAAGTGCTGCAGAAGATGTGAACGCGTCACGCTCTGCCCTCTCAAAGGCTGGCGCTGATCGAAAGCAAAAATGAAGCACGGCACGCCCCTCAGCGTGCCGCGCTTCGTGATCAAGGCGTCGCAAGCCACGCGCCTCGTCTAAGTTGATTCAGTTCAAAGTTCAGCCCTGATTGTGCATGCGGTTGCGACGCACTCGCACCGCACCGACCATCGCCAAGCCGCCCAGGCCCGCCCACGCCGCCGTCGGCAGGGGCACCATCACCAGGCCCGTGACATCCTCGATGCCCTCACAGTCCTGTATCCGCATCACATTGCCGCAACTGCTGAGCGTGAACGCCACCGCCATCGTGACGCGGTAGATATTGCCCACGTTGCCAGCCGAGCTTGTGTTGGCGAAGGCTGAATCGTCATCGAGCACATAGGTGCCGGTGGGGCGGTAGTAGAGAGCGTTGTTGACCGCGACGGGCAGCATCACGCCGCCGTCACTGCGAGTGCGTGTCACCGTCGCGCTCTGGCCGCCGCCTTGAGCAATCAGATCAGTCGCGGCGGTGAAGCTGTTGAACGAAACCTTGTTGAAGCCGCTGGGCACCACGAAGTCCTGCGTGATGTTGACGGTGAAGCTGACTGCAGTGGGGTGGCAGGTCACGACATTCACGTCGTCCCACGCAAGGCTCATCATGAACTGGCCGTCGACATCAGTGAAGCTCTTGGCCCGAAGCACGCCCGACACCGAGGTGTTCACGCCCGATGCGGAGAAGTTCGTGTTCGACACGCCGCCCGAGGCCAGAGGCCCGGTGCTGCCGGTGCCGCTGTGATTCACATGGCCGCTGATGGTCACGCGAGCCGCGTGAGCGCTGGTCGCCGCGATGGTCAGGCCCGCGAGGAGAGTCAGAGTCGTGATGGCAGTCGTCGTCTTCATTGTGCTGTCCCGCTTTCCGTGCGTTGTCTTGTCGTTGTGTGCTTTCACTCCACCAGAAGCGACTGCACACCCACAACATGCATCACAACACGCGACTTGGCGAGCCAACATCACGACTTGGCCCGCCCATGCGACGATTGCAAAGATCAAACTGTCTCGGTAATCTGGTGAATCTGCATCCGGCGACCGCCGTGCTGCTCGTATCACAGTCCGCAAAAAGCATCGCGGCGAGCGCCTCCCTCAAGTCGCTCGCCGCTTCAGCTTGTTTCGTTGATGATTATCCGACGCCGCCGGGCTCGCTTACGCGTTGGTTTCGCCCGTCACGCTGCAGTGTTTGAGCTTGCGGTGACGCACGTACGACACGCCGCCGACCAGCCCCAAACCCGCAAGACCGGCCCACGCCGCAGGCGGCAGGGGCACCAGCGTCAGCGTGCCGGTCGTCGACACATCGTCGTTCTGACCCGCGATGACTTCCAGTGCCATCCAGTTGTTGTTGGTGCTGTTCAGCGTGAAGGTGTACAGCGCGCGAATGCGATACGTGCCCGACTGCATCAGCGCGACCGGCGTGCTCGTGCCGCAGTCAATCGCGGTCCAGCCGCTGCCAGAGCTGCCGTTCTGACCCTGAAAGCGAGGCAACTGTGAGCCTTCGTGGAAGGCGTCGGACGTGAATTGCGTCGTCTGGCCGGTCCGCGGCACGTTGGCCGTCGAGTTGAAGGTCTGCGTCGCAGTCGCGTTGCCCGTCGAAAGCGCGTCGACGGTGAAGTCCTGAATGATCTCGAGCGTCAGCGTCTTCGAACCCGAAACCGACTTATCGAACCGCAGCGACTCCACGGCGACCGTGAAGCTCTGCGTGCCATTGGCGATCGTGTTGATGATGCGGACGTCCGCCTGAAAGCCCACGCCCGAGCCCGTGCCAGCGATGTGCTGCGTGAAGTTGCTGTTGATGGCCGCCGGCCCCGTCGTGCCGGTCGAAGTCGCGACGGCACCGCTGACGGTGATCTGGGCAGCCAGGCTGGTGCTTGCAACAACGCCGGCAGCCGCCAGCGTCGCAAGACGCGCAAAACGTAGCATTGTCTCTCTCTCCTCCGCCTTCCTCCCGGTTAGGGGATAAGGCGAATGGAGTATACGGAGAAACGCCGGAGCGTCAATGCCCAGCGGCCCAAACCCTACCCAATTCAAGGGTTCCTAACACACAAAGCTCGCGCCTCACGACCCATAAATGAAAAACACCGAGGCATCTCGCCTCGGTGTGGTTTTTATAGGCTGTGGAGAACTTATTCCTGAACAGCGACACGCTGCTTCCGGCGGTAGCTGGCGATGCCAACTGCGGCCAAGCCAGCCAGGCCTGCCCAGCCCGCCGGGGGCAAGGGGACCAGCACCAGCGTTGCGACGTCACCCAAGCTCTGGGGCAGTTCCACCGACACGATGCCGCCTGCCGCGTTGATCGTGAAGCGATACTGCACCGCGATGCGGTAGATGTCGCCGATCACTTGCACGCCCGACGGATTGCCGGTGCCGCGCGAGAGGAGCGGGTTGCCCGGACCTGCCGCGAGCACAGCGTTGGGGTTGAAGCCGATGAGCGGCAGGTTGCTGTTCTCGTGCACGCTCTGCACGGTGCCTTGCATGAGCTGGCCCGCGCGATTGAACGCGACGTTGCCCTGCACCGCGACGCCCGCCTGCGACGTGCCAACGTTCGCTCCCGCAATGCGGAAGTCCTGCACGAGGTTGATCGTCACGGTCTGCGTCGAACTGCCGTTGCCCGTGAAGCTGAACTGCGTCAACGCGAGGCCAAAGCGCTGCGTGTTGCCGATGATGTTGTTCGCGTATTCGACGCGGCCTGAAACGCGGTTGGTTCCGGTGCCGCTGCTGAACGTCACAAACCCCGAGTCGTTCGGCCCGAGCACACCGGAGAGATCTGCAAGCGACGCCGTGTGGGCGCCGGTGACATTCACCGAAGCGCCCAAGCTGCTTGCAGTCAGCGATGCCGCCGCGACTGCGCCCACGATTGCGAAAAACTTCTTCACGATCTTTTCTTCCTCACGCAAACTCGAAGACACCGCGCCACATCTCACGCGCGGAGTGCATCTTCCAGACTCTACAAACCTACCCCATGAACAGGATCATGCCAGTAAAGTTGGTGGTTTTTCGCGGGAATCTGCATGTTCTGGCGTGTTGCGAACACTGTGAAAACAAGCGAAAACACGCATGAAAAACAGTGTCATACTGACAAAGTTTGCGCGTGCGTCGCTCAAAACCAAAACGACGGCGAGCCGCGATGAATCGCGGCTCGCCGGGACACACACCAGAGGTGTGGGACAAGCTGAATTAGGCCGAGGCCTTGGCCAGACGACGACGACGCAGAGCTGCGCCACCGCCGACGAACGCCAGACCACCCAGGCCGGCCCACGCCGCCGGGGGCAGCGGAACCAGGAGCAGCGTCGCGTTGTCGACGCCGCTGTCAGGCAGAACGATGCTGACCGGGCCCAGACCCAACGCGTTGAGCGTGAAGGTGTAGGTCGTGTCGATCGTGTAGATGCCGCCGGTCACGGGCACGTTGGTCGTCGGGCCTTGGCCGCGAGCGATGGGCGTGGTGATGGGGCCGCTGCCGATCGGCGCGTTGCCGGGGTTGAAGGACAGCGAGGGCAGATCGGTCGCTTCGTGACGGCTGATCACCGTGCCGCTGGCGATCTGGCCAGCCGCGTTGAAGTTGACGTTGCCGTTGAGCTGGTGGCTGCCGGTCGCCGACAGCGCGATGCCGTCGATGATGAAGTCCTGGACGATGCGGATCGAGATCGTCACCGGGCTCTGGCTCGCGCTGCTGAACGTGAAGTTCGTGAGCGTCAGTTCAAAGAACTGGTTGCCGTTGCCTTCGCTGGTGTTGCTGAAGCGAACGACACCGCTGACGAAGTCGTTGCCCGAACCCTGGCTGAAGGTGTGCTGGCTGGCGGCGTTGATCCCGATGGGATTGGCGTTGCCAGCGGTGAGGTTGTAAGCGCCCGAAACGTTGATTGTCGCCGCGGTGGCGCTGCCAGCCGCGAGGATCAAGGCAGCGAGGCTGCCAGTCAAAGCCATAGTCTTCATGATGAACCCTTCCGAGGGAATGCAGTGCGTCGTGCTGTGCCTCCTCCGGCATACACGTGCTACAAACCTACAACAGAATTGGGGGAAGCCCAGAAATCTTGAGGACTTATGTGCAAAAAATCGAGTGTGCCGAGGGCCATAAGTCGGAGTTGCGCCCGTTTCTGCGTATATTGCCCAAATCAGGCGGTGTTCTAGGGCTCAATCGGCAAAAAACACAAGCCCCGTGCCGAGGACACGGGGCTTGGCGAGTACTCAAATTTGCGCTACGTCCGGCCTCACTTCCGAACACAGCTGGTTATAGGTACAGCTTTCGTAGCTGCAGTCTACACGACCGTACCGTGCCGAACAGTTATCAGGCGTTGGCCAGGCGGCGGCGGCGAATGATGCTCGCACCACCGACGAAGGCCAGACCACCCAAGCCAGCCCAAGCCGCCGGGGGCAAGGGGACGAGGGTCAGCGTCGCGTTGTCGACGCCGCTGTCAGGCAGGACGATCGAAGCCGAGAAACCGTTCGCCGTCAGGGTGAACAGGTAGCTGGCCGTGATCGTGTACACGCCGCCAGTGACCGCGACCGGGGTCGTGGGGCCCTGGCCCTTGCTGATGATGTTGCCATCAGTGATGCTGTCAACGGCGTAGTTGTAGTTCAGGGTGGGCAGAACCGTGCCTTCGTGCGTGCTGTTGTTCACGATCGTGGCGTTCTGGCCTTCGCTGGTCAGTTGGACGTTGCCGTTCAGCTGGTGGCTGCCGGTCGCGAGAGCGACGGGGTTGGCAATCGTGTAGTCCTGGGTGATGTCAACGCGGAGCGTGACGGTGCCCTGGGCGTTGCTCGTCCAGGTGAAGTTGGTGAGCGTCAGCTCGAGAACCTGTGCATCGCCGTCGAACGTGTTGCTGAAGCGCACCACGCCCGTGACGCTGTTGCCGCCCGAACCAGCGCTGAAGCTGTTCTGGGCCGCGGCGCCGACGCCGATCAGGTTGTTGCCAGTGGCGCTGGTCACGTGCGCGCCGGTCACATTCACTTGAGCGGCCTGGGCAATGCCCGCCGCAGCGGCCAGAATGGCCACCATCGAAGCAATCTTCATCTGTCTACTCCCTCCTCTTTCGAGGAAAACGCAGGCTGTTCCTCGGTCCTGCGAGTACAACCATACCCAATTCTGCGGGATTGTCAAGAAGAGTCGACGGTTGTGATCACAAATGCAGGCCGGATGTGCCGGTTGTAACTTACGTCTGTTCAGGTGATTACACAACGAAAACGCCCCGGCAGGGGTCGCCGGGGCGGTGTTAGTGGTCAATGAAGTTTGAACCGTCGAGCTATCGATGAGTCCAATAACTCACTTCTCGCCAGCCAACGCTGTCAACTGTGATCGCAGATCAGCCGGCACCTTGTCGCCCGCCGACTGCAGTCGCTGGATGATGCTTGCGGACTCCGCAGCTTCCTCAGCTGAGCCGGCCTTGAGCGTGCGGGCCAGCCCGATCCAGCTTGCCCAGAACTCGGGGTCAAGCTGGACCGCTTTGCGGTACGCGGCGATGGTTGCCGAGCGGTCGTTGCGGGCTTGCTCCACATGGGCGAGCGTGTCGTAAAGAGCCGCGATGTTGGGCTGGGTTTGCAAGGCTTCGTTGATGAGGCCCTTGGCGCGCTCGATGTCGAGGCTGTTGCGGTTGGCGCGGACCAGCGCGTCGGCGAAGTTGTTGAGCAGTGCCCAGCGAGTGATGCCCTGCGGGAACTCGCGGACATTGATGATGGTTTCGTAGTGGGAGAGGGTCTCCGCAACTTTGCCGGTTGCATCCAGAGCGCGGATGTAGTTGAGTCGGGCGATCAGGTCATTGGGCTGACTCTCGACGATGCGACCGAACGCAACGCGCGCCTTCTCCCACGCTTGCGATGCGGCAGTGGGCTCGTTGCTTGCGGTGAGTTTTTCGCCCTGAGCGCTCCACGCCGCCGCGGCGATGCTCAGCGAAACGAGATCGTCGCTGCCGCCGACTTCAACGGCCTTGGCTGCGAACTCCGCAGCCTTGGTCGGATCATCAGCCAGATGCAGCTGTGCCAAGCCTCGCAGCGCGAAGATCGACTTCGCGTCACGCTCGACAGCTTTCATGTACGCGGCTTTTGCCTCGGCATTCTTGCCCAGCGTCTGATGCAACGTGCCCAGCGCTTCGAGCGAACGTGCTGAAGCTTCGGGCTTGCTGGTCATCGGACGAATCAGTTCAAGCGCCTGGTTGGCGAATGTCTCACGACTCTCGGGGAAGCGGCCCGCCATCTGCGCAAGCGTGCCGGCAAGCGAAAGCACTTCGCCTTCCTTGGTCATGTCGATGAAGGGCGTCGCGCGATCGACCCAGCGACGCGAGAGTGACTCGCTGTTCAGCATGCCAGCGGCCACGGGCAGCCAGAAGCCGGTGCGAACCAGCGACGAACGCTCCATCGCCGGTCCAAGCTCTTCGAACGCCTGCGTGGCCTTGTTGTCAGCCACGAGGCCACGACCGTACAGGTTGAGCACGCGGAAAGAAAACTCGTCTTCGGGTGTCTGCTGTGCCGCGGCAAGGCGTGTGCGCAGCAGTGTGACGGCGGCGTCGCGCTGCCCCAGATTCAGCCGAGCTTCCGCGACAGCGACATCGCTCTCCTTCGCGCGGGTAAGCTGCTGCCACGCCATGGCGGCGTTCAGCATGTTGTTCCAATCGCTTTGGGCGCGGAAGATATCAACGCCTAGGACAGCAGCGTCGATGTTGTTGGGATGAGCCGCCATCGTGTCGCGAACGATCTGCGACGCGGCTTGCAGACGCGAAGGCGTGTCGGTTGCAAGCACGCGTGCCAGCAGCACGAGCAGCGCGGGATCGACAGTCGCATCGGCCTTGAGTCGCTCGACTTCCTTCGCGTCACCTAAGCGACCGTTCTTGCGAGTGGAGTTGAGATCGCGAATGAACTTGCCGCGATCGCGACGCTGGGGGTCTTTCTCAACAATGCTCGCGAGCTGCTCGAGGTCCATATTGCTCGTGATGGCGCTGCCAGTCACTTCGAGCTGCTGGACCATCATCGCGAGACGTTCGTTGTTGGGGAGCGCAGCGCGAGCTTCAGTGAGCACAGCTTTGGCGCGATCGGTCTGCTTTCGCTCGACCAGATACGACACATACGAGGCCCACGTGTCCACGCTCTGGGGGCCCTTGGTCACGCTCTCGCGCAGCATCGCATCGGTCTCTTCGGGCGTGCCGTGATTGGCGAGATAGCGAGCGCGAACAAGTTGCGCCTGGCCGGCAGCCATGTTGAGTGAGTCCACGCGATTGAGCGCAAGCGCGGCTTTTTCCTTGTCGCCCAGTGATGCAAGACCTTCAGCCAGCGCGAGCACCTGCTGGGGAGTCTGCATCGCATCGGGGCTGATGCCGCGGAACATCGCGAGCGCTTCACGATCTTTGACGAGCGAGCGATAGGCGTTGGCGAGCGTGAGTTCGACGATGGGCTTCACTTCAGTCGTCGCCTGCGTGCGCATGCGCTCGAGTGCGCTTGCAGCGCTGTTGAGTTCGCGCATGCGAATGAGTTCTTCGGTCGCCGCGAGGCGCACCTGCGGATTGACGCTCGCGGTATTGGCGAGGCGATCAAGTTCAGCTTTCGCGCCGGCGATATCGCCCTCGCCGCGAAGCATGCGCGCAAGTTCAAGCTGCCAGGGCGTGGGGTCGGGCACCAGCGGAATGAGCGAGCGCAACTGCGTGATGGCAGCGGCACGCTGAGGCACAATGCCAGACTCGGGCCGATCCATCGCCAGCGCGGTGACGAGCAACGCACGAGCTTCAAGCAGGTCGCTCTCGCGCAGCGCGAGATCGCCCAGCAGATTGATCGCGTCCAGCCGCTTGTTGCGATCGACAGGCTCGGCCATCAGGGCGCGGGCACGAGCCATGCGCAGTTGCGCGGGCGTGTTCAGATCGTCGAAGCGACCAAGCTCACGCGTCCGCGCGATGAGTCGATCAACCAGATCGATGTCAGTCTGCACCGACACGCTGCCGATCGCGGCGAGCTGAGCATCGATGTCTTTGGGATAGGCGTCCGCGAACGCCGCCCACGTGCCCTTGGCGTCGGGCAGGCCCGCGCTTTCGGCGAATGCCGCCTGCACGCGCAGCCAGGACTTCTTCTGATCACCCTCGGCCTTGTCGGCGTTCTCACGCAGCAGCGCAATCGCTTCGTCTTTCTTGCCCTGCTTGAAGAGCGTGCTGGCACGCGCGAGGCCCACGCGCGGTGTGAGACCTTCTGCTTCGTTCATCCGAGCAAGCAGCAGATCTTCTGCGTCAAGCTTTTCACCCTGCGCCACCTGGAACAGTTCGCCCAACGCCTCAGGCGTCAGCTTGCCCAGCGAGTTCAAACTCTTCTCAAGCATGTTGCGAGCTTGATCCTTGCCACGCACGCGTGACATGAGCAGCACGCGGCCCGGCAGGATGTTCTCGCGGAAGTTCTTGACGTCGGGCGTTTGATCGCCCAGCGCGAGTTCTTCTTCGATGCGGTTGGCAGTGTTCAGCAGTTCGGTGCCGTTTACTTGGTCGCCATAGCCCGCTTCGATCAGCGCGACATTGCTGCGGAAGTACGTGCTGAAAACGCCCATGCTGCGAGGCGCGATGCGCATAGCGGGAATCGACGCCTGCACCGCCGCGAGCGGGCGACCTTGCGAGAGAGCGAGGTTGGCGCGCTTGAGCCACGGCTGTACCCAGCCCAGTGCGAGGCTGCTGGTGCTTGCTTTCTCCCACGACGCGCGGGCGTCGCCCAATCGACCCAGTCGCTCGAGCACATCGCCTTGATACACCAGCAGCACCGGATCGCCCGGCGCTTCTTGCAAGGCCTTCTCGAGCGCGGCAAGTTGTTCCGCAGGCGGCACAGGGGGCTGCGAGGTAAGCGCGGGAAGCGCAATTGACCACGCGGCTGCGCGGAAGTCGCCGCCACGCTTCTTGAAGGCTTCGACGATGGCGTTGGCTTCGTCGCGCTTGTCCTGACCCACCAGTGTGAGGGCGCGGTAAACGAGAATCTCGCTGGGCGTGCCTTGCAGACCAAGGTCGACGGTGGGGAAGAGCGTGAGCACGTCGTTGTAGCGGCCGCTCATCCAACTGCGGCGTGCGAGAATGCGCGCGATGATGGGGTCGGGATACTGCTGATAGCCCACGCGCAGCACCGTTAGAGCGTGCGCGTGCATGCCCATGCCGTCAAAGAGGCTGGCGGAACGCAGCACTTCGAGGGCGGAAGCGAATTTCACTTCGCGAGCGATGCCGGCGGTTTCGAGATCAATGCCCGTGAGTGCGCACAGGGCTTGGAACGCCTCGGCGTTGACATCAAAGCCCGGCTCGTCGCGACGCGCGAGGGCCATGAGCAGTCGGCCTTGTGCCTTGGAGGTCGCATCGGTGCCGTTCAGCAGTTTCTGAGCGATCTGACGAGCTTCGCCGGTCTGGCCGCGATCGCGCAGGTGTTCCACCAGCACCACTTGCGTGGGGAAGTCGGTGGGGCGAAGCTCAAGCATGCGCGTGAGCAGCG
This sequence comes from Phycisphaerales bacterium, assembly GCA_035299305.1. GTDB lineage: Bacteria > Planctomycetota > Phycisphaerae > Phycisphaerales > UBA1924 > BJHL01. Next base: position 11,920 of record DATGWV010000221.1, read on the forward strand.
TGTTGATCTGGGGGTCATCGGCCTTGATTCCCATGCGCGCGTTCGCTTCGGTGCGCAGCATGTCGAAGTGCGCATCGGTGCATTGCGCAAGATCAGCGGGGCGCATCTTCGCGGCGAGATCGCGAGCTTCTGGCAAGTAGCCTGCGACCTGATACAACTCGATCAGATGTTTGGCGTTTTCGTCGGTGGGACGAAGCGACTGGACTTTCTGATAGATGTCCAGCGCCTGCTTGATGTGCGCGCCGTCGGGCTCTTCGATGTTCTCGCGGGCTTTCGCATATGCCAGCAGCGCGTCGAGGTCCTTGTCGTTGGTCTTGAGGTACTTGCCCAGCCGACCCAGGCCTTCGTAGTACTCGCCCTTCTCAACGTGAGCCATGCCTTCGATGCGATGGTTCTGGATTTCCGAGGCGCGCCGGTGATTGCGATACATGACAGCGCCGCCCGCGCCGAGGGCGAGCAGCAGCACGATGCCGCCGAGTGCGAGCAGGCGCTTGGACGTCTTGGGTTTGAGGCTCATGGTTCTTCCCTGAACGAGAGGTGAGTCAGTGGGGGACTATGACTTGGTGGCGCGCTTCACAAGCAGCACGACGGTGCGCCAGATGATCCACAGATCAAGCCAGAGGCTTTGCTTTTCCACGTAACGAATGTCGTACTTGATCCATTCCTGAAAGTCGTTGCCTTCTTCGCGCGTGCGCGAAATTTGCCATAGGCCCGTGAGGCCCGGGCGCACACTCAGACGCGCTTCGCGCCAAGGCGGGCAGTATTGGTTCTCTTTGAAGGGGCTGGGACGCGGACCCACGACGCTCATGTCGCCCTTCACGATGTTGAACAGCTGCGGCAGTTCGTCGATCTGATACTCGCGAATGAACGCGCCAACCTTTGTCAGGCGCGGATCGTTTTTCATGAAGAACTGCGGGCCGTCGGCTTGGTTCTGGGCCATGAGCCGGGCTTTGATCTCTTCGCTGTCTTTCCGCATGCTGCGGAACTTCAGACACCCAAATTGCCTGCCTCCCAGCGTCTCGCGCTTGTGCGCGAAGAAGATGGGTCGGCCATCTTCGATGAGAATCGCAAGCGCGACGAGCGGATAAATCGGGAATGTCGCGAGGATGCCCGCGCCGGCGGCGGCGATGTCAAAGAGTCGCTTGAAGGGGCTGTGGGCCCACTTGCCTGTGCCTTGCTTCTCCAACAGGCTCTTTGGTGCGGGGCTGGCGAGGTTCTCGAGCTCAAGCCACTCGATCTGCTCCTTGGGAGGAGCCTGCTCGGGTTTGTCCCACAGCACAGCGGGACCGACGGCGGTCATCGCTTTGGTGATCTCGCGACCAGCACCGACCCACAGCGGCCCGCGCACGCCCGGTCCCACATCGACCTTTGCGTCTTTGTCTGCCCAAATGCCTGGCGCGACTTCGCGGATGCGCGCGACGGTGGCATCGGGCCGAGGCCAGCGCTGAATGAGCTCGTGGCCGAAGCGAGCGAGATCGTCTGGGTTGTTGGCGTCAAAGAGTTTGCCGCGGAGCTTGGCGGGGTAGCGATCAGTGCGGCGCGTGAGCTTGCGGAGCTGTTCCCAGCCAGTGCGAGCATCGGGAGCCTGCTGCCACACGCCTGCGAGATCTTTGTCGCTGGTCAGCACGACGCGGCCGATGCGAACCTGCGTTGCATCGTAAATGCGCTGCAGGCGGATGAACTTGCCATGCTCGTCGGCGACGAGTCGCTCGCTGTAGGGCTGCTTCGCGGCGTCGCTCACGCGCACGATGATGAGGTCGGGCTTGATCCAACTGACATCATCGAGGATGGGCGCGAGCCGGAAGAGTGAGAGCGTGTGCTTGTCGAGCAGCATGAACAGCTCGGCATGCGCCACCAGCGGCGTGCGTTCACCCACGCGGACCAACTGCACGCCGCGTGCCGCCCAATAGCGAGCGTGCAACTCCATCCAGTCCATGCCCCACACCGTGGGCGCGCCGCCGCTTCGCTGGGGAAGCGTGGGAGCGGGAGAAGATGGCGTGAGCGTGGCGGACATGGGGCCGGAGAACGAAGAACAGAGAACGGAGAACGGTGCAGAGGATTAGCGTTTTGTATCAATCGCAACAACGCGGGGCAGCGGTTCGAGTTCGGGGAACTCGCTGGGGCTGGGCGGCTGCGGAGGCGTCGCATCGGGACGAATGCTGCGGAAGCTCTGGCTTGCGGCGCTGGTCTTGAAGTCGCGCGGCTGCGCGAGATTGAAGACCAGACCGAGCAGCTTGGCATTCACGCGGCGGAGCTGATCAACCGCGCTCTTGACCTGACCGCGAGCGCGTCCCGCGCCGACCACCAGCACCACGCCGTCCGCTTGCGCACACACGAGGTGAGCTTCGATCGAGCCCAGCACCGGGCCCGTGTCGATCAGCACGACGTCGTAGTCGTCAACGACGGTGTCGAGCAGACGATTGATCTGCGGCTCGGCAAGGCGATTGGCCGTGCGGTGATCGTCATCGGTGCCGCTGGGCAGCAGGTGCAGGCGGTCCATGTGCGTCTGCTTGATGCGGGCCTTGATGTCGCCATCGAGCAGCACGTTGAAAAGGCTGCTGGTTTCACGCAAACGCAAGCCGCGCGAGAGGCCTTGGCCGATGAGGTCAAGGTCAACGAGCAACGTCTTGCTGCCGCTGCTGGCGAACGACAGCCCTAGCGCGAGCGTCATGCTCGTCTTGCCGTCGCCCGGATTGCTGCTGGTGACTGCAAGCACGCGGCGATCCTTGCCGCCGATTTGAATCAGCGTGCGAATCTGGTGAACGCAGTGTGCGGCAGCTGAGGCTTGCTCCGCGTCGCTGAGATCGCTGGGCAGGCGAGGCAGAATGCCGAGGAGCGTCGTGTTGGCGGGCCCTTCGTCGATGGCTTCATCGCTGTAGCGATACCGGCGGTCGGTCATGCCGTAGATGCCGATCGCGCAGATGGGGATGAACATGCCCAGGAAGCCGAACACGCCCGCGTACTTGAGGCGCGTGTCGTTGCTGGGGTTGGGCGGTTCGCCATCGGGATAAAGCACGTTGATCAGACCGGCTTCGGTGCGAAGACGGTTGTTGAGGTCCAGGTCGCGCAGGGCTCGCTGCATCTGGTCGCGCTGCTCGGTGTCGGTGCTGAGCTGCTGGTTGAAGTTGGCCATCTCCTGGGCTTTGCCCGCGAGTTGGCTCGCCTTGCGGCTTTCTTCCTCGAGTGTGCGCTTCAGGTCTTCAAGCTGGCGCTTGAGCGACTCAGGCGTATCCGCCGCGCCGCCAGGCAGGCCCAGAAGTTCTTCCGGCGCCTGACCCGTGAGCCACGTTTGGCGACGAGATTCCATCTGCTCGCGCAGGTTGGAAATTTCGTTCTCGATGCGCTTCATCTGAATGTGCGCCGGCTGCAGGCCGTTGTTGATGCCTGCCTGATAGCGTTGCCGCGCATCGTTGAAACGGTCGAGCAGCGTGCCCATCGCGTCATCGACGCGGGCAATCTCTTCGTTGGTCCAGTCTTCGCGCTTGCGCTCGGGTTCCTGGGGCTTGTCTTCGGTCTTGGTCGTGTCATCGTCGGTGCTCACCACGATGCCCATCGCGCGAAGGCGCGACTCGAGCGCGAAGATCTGCGTCTGCAGTTCGGCGCGTTTCGCCGTCGCGAGGTTGAGCAACTGCTGCGGGTCGTTGGTGCCCAGGTCCTGAGCCAGAGCCGTGATGCGGGCTCGCGCGTCGGCGATGCTGCGCTCGTAGCGACCGATTTCATCGCGAATGAGTTGCGCACGCTTGTCGTTAAGTTCGCGGCCCTGACCTTCGCCGAAGATGCGCTCGTAGGCGCGGCACGTTTGCGTCAGGCCGACGAACGCGGCCTTCTTGTCTTCATCCGTGAACGTCACGAGGATGATTTCTGATTGATCGCGACCGCCGCGGCGGACGCTGAGCGCACTGCGGAACTCGTCGGCGGCGGAGGCATCGCTGCCGCGCGCCAGCGCCTGCCACTCGGGCGAGATCATCGCTTGTTTGATCGTGCGATCCTGCTGCAGAAAATTGACCTGCGTGCCCACGAAGCTGTCGAACATGGGCATGACGTCAAAGCCGCCGCGCATGACTTCGGGTACGAGCGGCTGAATGCGGATCGTCGCGGTGCTTTGGTACACCGGGCGCTGGCTGAGCCAGCCCAGACCCACGCCCAGCAGCAGCCCCAGCGCGGCCAGTGCCGCCGTGAGCAGATACCGACCACGATACAGGTGGTGCAGCATCTTCACGATGTTGGTCTGCTGGTGCACGCCGCCGAAATCGCCCGGAGGCGGAGCGATCTGAATGGCTTGCGTTGGAAGCTGCTGGCTCATGGCTGTTCTTTCTCGTCTGCGATTGCCTGCTCGTCGTGGGGCTGCAGTTGCAGGCCCAATGTTCACTTACTTGGTCTTCACCTGCTCCGCACGATTCAGGGCCGACTCGGGACTGCCCGAGAGGTCCTTCAGCAGCGGCGCGATCTCCGTCATGAGTTCGACGAAGATGCGTTCACCCAGATCTTCCGGCGTGTCGGCGTCGACAATCACCTGAATCTGAGCGCAACCAAAGGGCCTCACCCGATAATCTTCGGCTGCCTTGCGCACCGACTTGATATCGGTCCGGAAGCCGCCGTCGGGAATGGCGAAAAGCCCGTAGATTTTGATGCGGCGGTCGCGGGGGAAGGCCCGTTGCTTGAACGTATAGATCTGATACGGCACGTCCATCCCCATGACCTTGACGGTCTTGGGCGCTGGCCATTCGGTGTCGGGCTGCCAGCCGCTGCTGGGGTAGCAGACTGGCGGGTAGTGACCGCCCATGTCGCGCGAGTCTTTGGTCTGCACGACGATCAAGCGGGCGTTGTACTCGTTGTTGCCGTCTTTGCGCTTGAGTTGACGCGTCAGTAGCGCGTTGGGACGCAGCAACTGCTGAGCAGCGGGGGGCGGCTGAGGCCGGTCAATGGTGTTCCAGGGGCCGATCTGGTCGGGCACGCCGTCGATGCTCGCAAGGATGTGCGTGTGATAGGGGGCAGCACTTTCGGCGGTGGGATAGCCGCGCGTCACGAAGTAGAACGCGGCGAGCAGTCCGACGGAGATGGTGAACGAGATCGAACGCATGGAGAGTTGAACGACTACTGATACGCGAGATTGAACCGCATGACCGGGAGCAAGGCCCACTTGAGCGCGCGCATCACGAGCATGAGCAGCATGAAGGCGACGGGCAACATGAACCAGCCTGACCAGTCATGGAAGTGATCGCCCATCTTGCTGCCTTCTGCCTGATAGCCGTAGACGAGCACGGTGGGAATGAGACGAATGACGTTGCAGATGAGAGCCGCAATGGGGCTACATGCGAGCACCAGCAGCCGCGTGGTATTGCGAAGCGGAATGCTGAAGGCGAAGGCGTAGCTCACGAGCACCAGCGCGAAGACCATGCGCATGCCGTTGCACGCTTCGGCGACTGCGACATCGCGCCCATTGATAACCAGCACGTTGCCGGTGCGTTCGATGGGCGTGCCGAAGATCTCGAGAATGACCTGCGTCACCATCGCTGTCGCGGTTTGCAACGGTCCGCTGACGGCAAGGCGAATCGCGCCGGGAATAGGCACGAGGAAGATGAGCACGACAAACGCGGGCAGAAACTGAAAGAGGACGTTCTTGCCCAGCACGGTCAGCACGCAGCCGACGACAATCGCGACGGCACCCGCGTGCCACATGCTCGCGACGGCGTTGTTGTACCCAAAGACGTATGAGAAAAAGCCCAACGCGACGATGAGCGGCCCGATGAACGTGCCCGCGGGCGGACACGTGCGCAGCCGCAGCCGGCGGGCCCAGAACATCCACGCCGAAACGACCGGCACAAGGAAGACGTGGCTTTGCTCTTCGTCGAGGCTGGCCATCTGGTAGATGTCCTGCCACGCGGGCAGCGTGAGCACAACGCCCAACGCGGCGAAAGCGATCGCCGCGATGAAGTGCCATGTCTCCCATTTGCCGTATCCGACGGTGCGTGTCATGCGCCGCCTCCAGGCACTTTCGAAGCGACGATGGTGTCAAAGACAGTTTGGCCGGGCTGGATCGTGGCGCCTTCGCACACGAGCGACCGCACGATGACCGCGCCCGCGCCGACTTTGGCCCCAGCCATCACGACGGAGTCGTGGACCAGCGCGGTCTTTGAGACTGTCGCGGTTTCGTCAACGAGCGAGAAAGTGGGGGTCCATTCCTCGGTGTACGGATCGGGCGCAGCGACTTCCGCCGAGCCTTCCGACAACGCGCGCAGCGTGCGGATGTATTGCTCGAGCGTGCGCACGGGCAAAGCAACGGGCCGCTGGCTCATTGACACTCGTACGTTGCAGGTCTTGGCAAGTTCGGGAAGGGCCTGTTCCTTGAAGTCGACGAAGCCCTTGGCGCGGACGGCCCGGAGAGCTCCGCACCGCATAAGGTGCACCCCGACGGCACCCCCGCCTGGTTCGGCCAGCAGTCCGATGTCGGCGTGCAAGTCGGCCAGCATGGCGTAAAGCTCATGCAGTGGACGCAGGAGCACTTGGTTGGCGGTGGCGACGAGAATCTCGTCGTTGTCGCCGTACTCGTCGGCGATGTCGCGGATCAGTCCGCCCGTGCCGCGAAGCTCGATTTTGTCGTACTCCAGCGAGATTGCCACACCCGGAGCCGCCGGCACATTGCGGGGCAGGGCGAGGGGCTTGCTGACAATGACCCGCATCGCGGTGTCGGTGATGTTCGCGTGCTGGTTGAGCGAGCTGACGTGGTCGCGCCACGCCGAAAGCAGGGAGCGACCGCCCGGTAAGGGGAGGTCAACGAGCGGCCGACCCAGTCCAGCGGCTAGCTGCGTCTGCCGGACGCCGCCCGACAGCAGGACCAGCGCACGCAATCGCTGCGCACGTCCCGCAGGGGGCGCAACGGGCACAGCCAGCATGTCGGCAGGGGGCGGCATGGTCGTCTAACACCTTTACGCGAACCGGGTTGAGGCCCATGGTATCACAGCGGCGTTCGCCGCCAAGACCCGGGGGTATGCAATCATCGGTTCATTGGCGAACCGAGTGAATTGTCCGAAAAGAACTTGCGTCACAAAGCATCATCGGCGATGGGTGGTGCGCAGCATGACGACCAAGCCTACTACAGGTGCTCGGTCCTTTCTAGTTCTCGGACGCTTTCCGCGAAGGCTCGCGGAGGGTGGGGCAGTGTACGTCTTATAAGCGACGTGTCCATCGAGGTGTCGAGCGGTCGCTGCAGGCCGGTAGCTTGAGGTTGGTGGCGGGTCGCCAGGCAGAGCGTGACGTCCAGGCCGAATGCTCGCGCGATGGTGAGGCCCATTTCTACCCTGTTTAGGCGTTCGGGGCCGCCGACGTGTGCGGTGGTGGGGGCGTTGGGGAGCGTCGCGAGCTGGGCGAGGACGTGGGCGGCGTCGGCAACGAGGACGGGGGTGCGGAACTCGTTTTCAAAGAGCGTGGCGGGCTTGCCGGCGCGGAGGTTGGCGACAACGAACTCGTTGGGGCTGCGCGTGCGTTCTTTGGTGTGACCCAGCGTGAGGGCGATGCGGGCGACGGTGTGGTTGGGCGCGACGCGGGCGGCATCTTCTCCCAAGGCTTTGGTCACGCCGTAGTGATTGATGGGGCGGCGCGGGTCGCTTTCGCGGTACATGCCGCGATGGCCGTCGAAGACTTGATCGGTGGAAAGATAGATGAAGCGGGCGGCGTGAACACGGCACCAATGCGCGAGGGCGGCGGTGGCATGGACGTTGACTGTGATCGCCAATTCAGGCTCGCGCTCGCAGTGCATGAGGTCGCGCATCGCGGCACAATGGATGATGACGCGCGGTGCGAGGCGATCGAGCGCGGGGGCGAGGGTGTCGGGCTGCGCGAGGTCGAGCTGCGTGCGCGTGGGCGTGAGCACCTGCGCCGGTGCGAGGCCCTGCGCGTGCAGAAACGATGGGATTTGCGAGCCGATGAAGCCGGTTGCGCCGGTGATGAGGACCATGGGGGAAGGTAGAGGGCATACGCTGGATCATGGCGGTGCTTGGAACGGCGTATTCGGTGTCTCGGGCTTCGGGCGTGTGCGCGGCGACGCAGCGGGCGTTTGCGCCCGACGAGGTATTTGTCGCGGTGCTGGTGGAGATGCCTCAGAGCGGCTTGGCTCGCATGGATTTCAGCGTCGATGCGTGGAACAGCGGAGCACGCCCGGCTGCGCCGGCAGCGGTGGTGGGGTTCTGGAAGGCGCACTTCCATCCGAATCCGCAGGCGAAGAAGAACCTGTTGGATGATGCGGAACTGCTGGAGCTCTTCGACAACTTGAGCGGCACAACCGACGCGAAGCAGATTCGCTTCCGCTACATGCTCGCGCTGCTGCTGATTCGTCGGCGACTGATTCGCGTCGTCGGCACCAAGCGCACGAAGGATGGCGCCATCATGAGCATCTATCGGCGCGGCGAGACGGCGGACAAAGGCCCGCCGAGCGAGGTCGTTGATCCAGGGCTTGATGACATGTCAATCGCAGATGCGATGGAGCAACTGGCGCAGCTGATGGACACGGACGCGGGCAGCACGGAAGCAAAAGCATGAAGATGCATGGTGGGACATGGATGGGCCGCGCAGGGGCGTCATGCGTGCTGATGAGCGCACTGCTGCTGGGCGCGTGTGCAGGGCCGACGACTCCCAAATCAGTCTTTGATCCGGCGAGCAAGCCGGCGAGCAATCGCGCGACGCTGCCCAAGAGCAGTGATGTGATCGGCTC
>DATGWV010000222.1:0-11659 GCA_035299305.1 Phycisphaerales bacterium
GTCGTGCGGCGGCGGGCGTGAAGGGCATTGAGCTTGCGGATGGCGATGAAGTCATCGGCGTTGTCAATGTGCCGATGAAGAAGCACGAGTCGATCGATGACGCGACGGTCACGATTGACCCGCGCATGAGCCTGCTGACGATCACGAACAAGGGCTTCGGTAAGCGCACGCCGATTGATGAGTATCGCGTCGCGCCCGAAAGCGGGCCGGCGCGGAGTCAGAGCCGCGGCGGCAAGGGTCGCGTGGATATCAATCTCACGGACAAGAACGGCGTGAGCGTGGCGGCGCTGGGTGTGATGCCGGGCATGGACTTGGTCGTCGTCACCAAGGGCGGCCAGCTTGTGCGCATGCCGGCGGATGACATTCGCGAGTGCGGGCGCGGTAGTCAGGGTGTGCGCGTGGCGCGGCTGGATGAAGGCGACGAAGTCATCGCGGCGGCGATTGTGCCTGGTGATACGAGCACTGGTGCAACTGTTGCGAGCGAGACGCCGGCGTGAGTGCGGCTGGAATGTGATGGCGGGGGCGATGCATGCGGAACGAACGACTGATCGCGTGGCTGCGGCTGCACTTGACGGAGGGGCTGGGGCCGGTGCGCACGCGCAGGTTGATTGATTTATTCGGTGATGCGGAAAGAGCGTGCAGCGCATCGCCTGCGGAACTGCGGCGGGTGGAGGGCATTGGCGAGAAGCTGTCGCTGAGCATTGCCGCGTCGATGGCGCGGACGCAGGAGCGAGCGGAGCGCGAACTTGAGCTTGCGCGGCAGGAAGGCGTCACGGTGCTGTGCCGAGATGACGCTGGGTATCCGTCGCTGCTGAAGCAAATGCCCGACGGGCCCACGGTGCTCTATGTGCGTGGGACATTAGATGACGCGCGCGACAGGTATGCAGTGGCGATTGTCGGCTCACGCGGATGCACGGCGTATGGGTTGGAGCAAGGCGGGCGATTTGGGAAAGCGCTGGCGCATGCGGGGCTGACGATTGTGAGCGGCGGAGCGGCGGGGATTGATTCGGCGGCGCATCGGGGCGCGCTGGAGATGGAAGGTCGCACGATTGCAGTGATGGGGTGCGGGCTGTGTCATGTGTATCCGCCGCAGAATCGCGAGTTGTTTGAGCGCGTGAGCAAGAGCGGAGCTGTCGTGAGCGAGTTTGCGATGGAGACGCCGCCTCGCGAGGATAATTTTCCAAAGCGCAATCGCGTGATTTCGGGGCTGTCGCTGGGAGTGATTGTGATTGAGGCGGGGCGCGGGAGCGGCAGTCTGATCACGGCGAAGATCGCGAGTGACGATCATGGTCGCGAGGTGATGGCGGTGCCGGGGCGGGTGGATTCGCCCAGCAGCGCGGGGACGCACGACTTGCTGAAGGAAGGCGGCGCGCATCTGGTGACGGAGCCGGGCGATGTGATCAGCATTTTGGAGACGCCTGCGCGACACGTGGATGCGGGCAAGCACGCGGACAGGTATGCGGCGAAGGCGAGCGAGTCGGCGCAGATGGAAAGTGATGGGACGCTGGCGAGCAATTCGTTGTTTGCGCAGCCTGCGGCAACGCGGGTGAAGGCCCCCACTGCCGCGAATGAGACGGGACTGCCCATGTCTGAGACGCAGCAGGCGATTCTCGCTGCGCTGGCGCAACGTGAGTCGGCGACGCTGGAGGAACTGGCGCGGGATACGTCGCTGGCGGCGGGTGTGCTGCGGAGTGAACTGACGATGCTGGAGATCACGCGGCGAGTGAAGCGCGAGGGAAATCGGATTTCGCGCGTGAAGGCGTGAGGTGGTTTGTCTGACGAGGTGGCGTGTCAGGATCGCAGAGCGTCGGCGACGCGCTGGTCGAGGGCGGCGAGGTCGCCATCGTTGGTGATGACAACTTGGCTGCGGCGTTTCTTTTCGTCGAGGGGAAGCTGCGCGGCTTCGCGGCGGAGGAGTTCATTCGCGTCCCAGCCGCGGGATTTCACGCGGGTTTGGCGGTCTGCGAGGGGGGCATCGACGAACCAGACCACATCGCACTCTTTGTCGCTGCCGGCTTCGAAGAGGAGCGGCGCGTCGATGACGACGCCGGCTTTGCCTTCGCTGCGAGCGTGGGCGATGACCTGCTGGCGGTCGGAACGGACGATGGGGTGGATGAGTGACTCGAGTTTGGTACGCTGCGATGGATCGGCGAAGACGATCTCGGCGAGTTTCTTGCGGTCGATGCGTTTGTCGAGCGTCAGTATGTCTTCGCCCCACCATGTGACAAGTTGGCGGAGGATATCGGGGCGGTCGAGAGCGGCTTTGGCGTCTTTGTCGGCGTCGATGACGTGGAAGTTGCGTTTGGCGAGTGCGTGGGCAACAGCGCTTTTACCGGCGCCGATGCCGCCAACGAGTCCGATGACGCGCATAGGTATTTGCGTGGGCTGCGCGGGTTTGATGCCGCGCGTGGCGTCGATGGCGGTGCGGACGCGGGCAAGGACGGTTTGGGGGTCGCGCACGCTGATCCAGGCGAGGGCGTAGCTGTCGGTGCCTGCGGTCGCGAAGAGGATGGTGCCGGTGCCGGTGAGAGATTCCCACGGGCTTTGCTGCATGATGACGTGCTGGATGCTGGCGAGGGGGACATCGCGCGTGATGCGTGAGATCCAGCCGCTGCGAGACATGACGCGGACTTCGGTCATGACGTATTGCACCGGAAGCCAGAGGACGACGAGGCCCATGCCAATGAGGACGAGAGCGAAGAGCACCCACTGGGGCCAGGCGAGCATCCAGATTCCGCCGCGAGGGGTTTGGAAATAGCGAAACGCGAGCAGCACGATCGCCGCGACGAACGCGGAGGGGAGCACGCGAGGCACGACGAAGAGCCACGAAGGGCGCAGCGAGAGGATCGGGGATTCGCCGGGAGGGATGAGCATGCGAATGCGCTAGCGGCGCAGCACTGCGATGGCGGGGTGGTTGCGGTAGAGGCCGTCGAAGTCGAGGCCGTAACCGACGACGAATTCGTCGGGGATGTCGAAGCCGACGTATTCGACGTTGACGGGGAGCTTGGCTTTGCCGGGCTTGCGGAGGAGCACGCAGGTTCGCAGGCTGGCGGGCTTTTCCTTGTTGATGAGGTCGATGAGCGTGTGAAGCGTCTGGCCGCTGTCCAGGATGTCATCGATGAGCAGCACGTGGCTGTCGGCGAGATTGGCGGGCAGGGCGCTTTTCATTTTGACGCCTTTGCTCTCGACGCTGGTGCCGGGATAGCTGCTGACGGCGACGAGCTCGATGCGGAGCTTGATGGGCATCTCGCGGATGAGGTCGGCGACGAACACCATCGCGCCGGTCATTACGGCGATGATGACGATGTGCGGCTCCTGACCCGCAGGGGTCGCGGCGACGCTGCGTTGCAGGTCTTTGGCGATCTGCACGCCCAGTTCGTGCACGCGCTGGGCGATGCGATCCTTCTCCACCAGCGTCGTTGAAAAGTCGTTGGCCAGTGCCATGGGCGAAGCGTAGCGAATGCGGGGAGGCGGAGCAGGCGATGGGAAGGGGCGAGTGGCGGGTCGTCAGGGCAGCGGATCGCCACCGACGATGAGGCGCAGGGAACTTTCGTACATGGGCATTTTTCGCCAGATGCCGAAGGCGGCTTCCCATGAGCCGCTCGCGAGGTCGGCCGCAAGCTGTTTGACAACGCGATCGAGGACGCCCTCGCCCACGAAGTTCCACGCGGACTGGGCGCGCGTGACGGCAGGGTCGAGGAAGCGCTCGGGGCGGGCGTAGTAGGCTTCGACGAAGCCGTCGATGCAGTCGATCGGGACGTGGATGGGCTGGACGGTTGCGCGGCGCGCGGGGGTGGAGATAGCGTCGACGAGGGTTTGGATCGAGGGGTCGCGCTTGTGCTGGACGGCGGCGAGTTCGGGGGCGTATTCGCAGAGCCAGAAACGCTCGAACGCATCGTTGTCGAAGGCGAGAATGACGATGGGGCCGCGGGTGACGCGGCGGAGTTCGGCGAGACCTTTGTGGAGGTCGCGCCATTGGTGCACGGTGATGAGCGCCATGCTTGCGTCGACGCCTTTGTCGGCGAGGGGGAGATTTTCGGCGACGGCGTCAATTGCGGGAACGCGGGTGGGCGGACGGAGCTCGCGCATGGCGGCGGAGGGCTCGATGGCGATGACTTCCCGATCAGTCGGTTCGTAGGAACCCGAGCCTGCGCCGACGTTGAGGACGGTGCGGGCGGAGCCTAGAGCTGCGTGGACGTGGAGCTCGATCCGCGGGTCGGTCCGACGCATGGCTGTGTAGCCGGCGCCGAGTTGGCCGTAATTGACGTCGCCAGCGGGCTGGCTTCGTGGTGAGGGGGCGGGATGAAGCGTGTGGGGCATGAACGACGCTGACTTTCAACCATCCGCGAGCGAGCGTATGCTTTCGGTGCGCACTGAGTACAGTGCGACGGTGAGCAAAACACAGGTGACGGAGGCATCCGTCAACCGCCGTTCCCCTCCCCTGACTCCCCCACCTCCTGTTGCCGAGCGACACGCGTGTGATCGCCGGCTGGGAAAGTCTTACGGAAACGCTCTATGGACAGTTTCATGTGCATCGGTTATTCAGTCGCCCGACTTTGCGCCATTGTGATGACTATCGGCCTTTCGGCCTGTAGCCTGAGTGGGTGCAGCGCGATGGACGAGGCGAATCGGCGGGCGGCGGCGGATCAGGCGAATGCTCTGGTGACGTTGACGCCTCCGACGCCATATGACCCGGCGGAACATGCGGCAGCGATGGAGCAGGGGACGAGCGGGATTGATGGGGTCGCGTTCGCGTATTGGAAGAAGAATCCGATCCATCTGCGCGCGTTTCAGGAGAAGATCTTTGCGGCAAATCAGCGCGTGGTGCTGTTGCCTGCGACGAAGTACGTGCGCGACTGGTATGACCTGCGGAAGAAGCGCGAGAACAGCCGGACGAAGGTGGAGCTTGATCCGGCGGCGGTGAACGCGGCGCTGGTGGCGCAGGCCGATGCGTATGGACGGTTTGGATTTCGCGGGCTCAAGCCTGGTACGTACTACCTGGCGAGTTCGGTGAGTTGGAATGAGAGCGGCAGCCGGAACGTGGCGACGGGGTGGGTGGAAGGCAGCGACGGAAGCAGCGCGACGATGTATGAGAAGCAGGGGTATGTGACGTCGCACGGCAAGGTGATGGAGAAGTTCGTGACGATCAAAGCAGATGGGGAGATTGTTGAAGTGGAGCTGTCGAACTAACTTCGTCCCTCTCGAGCAGGCTCGCTGACGCGGGCCTGTCTCGATTTTTCCGTGGCGCGTCGGCGTGGCGCGTGTGGCCGCTACGCTGGTGTGGTGACGCCTGAATGGACCATTTTGGTGCTGTTTGCGGTTTCGGTGGGCGCTGGATTTCTCGGCGCGCTGACGGGGCTGGGCGGCGGCGTTGTCATCGTGTCGGCGCTGGTGTTGGGGTTTGGGATTGACCTGCGATACGCGATTGGCGCGTCGTTGATTGCGGTGATTGCCACGAGCACGGGCAGCGCGGCGGCGTATGTGCGCGATGGGTTCACGAATGTGCGCGTGGGTGTGTTGCTGGAAGTCGCGACAGTCGTGGGCGCGATCGCGGGAGCGGTGATTGCGGCGTACTTGAGCGCAAAGGTGATTGTGCTGCTGTTTGCTTCAGCCGTGTTTTACAGCGCGTTCACGACGCTGCGGCCTCCCAAGCCGCATCCTCTGGAGCAGACGCCCGACGCGCTGGCGACGAAGCTCAAGCTGGATGGCGTGTATCCGACGAAGGACGGGCTGACGGCGTATCGCGTGCGGAATGTGCCGGGGGCGTTTGCCATCATGATCGGCGCGGGGATGCTGAGCGCGATTGTGGGTATCGGCAGCGGCGTCATCAAAGTGCTTGCGATGGACCGGCTGATGCGGCTGCCGTTCAAGGTGAGCACGACGACGAGCAACTTCATGATCGGCGTAACGGCGGCGGCGAGCTGCGGGGTATATCTCCATCGCGGGCAGATTGAGCCGCAACTGGCGGGGCCCGTGGCGCTGGGTGCGCTGGTCGGCGCGCTGGCCGGGGCGCGGGTGCTTCCCAAAGTGAAGACGGTGTGGCTGCGGCGGATTTTCGCAGTGGTGGTGATTGCGAGCGGGGTGGAATTGCTGCGGCGGACGTTCTTCTAAGAAGTTCACACGGTCGACGCGCGAATCGAGTCTCATTAATCACGCGGATTGCATCGGGTGTGCAGAAACCAGTGGATCCGTACATCGCAGCCGGACGTTCCAATCTATCGCATGAGTTCGGGCTGCATCGCATGCGTCAGAGTTGCCATGTGGTGCGGGTCGCGCATGCTTGCGAGGTTGCCACGCCTCCTTCACCTCGCCGCCCGAGCCGCCAATTCCAGCCATCCCGGCTGGACCCTTCGACTCGCGGGCAGCGGAAACGGATCGCCCTCGCCCACCGGCGCGAACGGCGCACTGATCTTCTCAAACTGCTCCGCCGTCATGTCCACCGTGCGCCATCGCGGGCTGCGCGTCCGCATCGCGCGCACATAGTCCTTCACACGCACGCCGCGTAACGCATACCACCGACCCTCATCCTCGAAAATCTCCTGAAACAACGCCGCTGGCGGTTCCTTGTCGCACCAATACACAAACACAATCACGGCCTCAAACGGCGGCCCAAACAACTCTTCCCAGCGCTGCAGGCTCCCCAAATCATCCAGCGTCGTCCAACACTCCAGCCGCGGCGTACGCGACTTGCCCGCCTCCGAGCCCGCCGCTCGCCCGCCCGTGGACTTCGCGACAACTCCCGCCTTCCCCGTCCCCACGCGCCGCCCTTTCAGTTCCACCAGCAGGTTGCTCTGCTGCCCGTACACGACGAAATCAAAATACTTCAGCCCCTTGTGCCCATCCACCCCAGCGCTCGACAACCCACGCGCCCGCGCGGTCGTGTCCCCGCGCCCCATCAGCACATCACGAGCCTGCTCGATTGCCACATATGGCACCCGCCGCGCACGCAGGTATCGCTCAAACGCCCGCTCGTAATGCCGCCACACGTTCATACGCGCTCCGCCCACACGTCACAGTCCCCTGCGCACCGTGATCAGCTGAGACGGTATGGCATCTTCCAAGCACGTCGCACGTCCCGCACCCACGCGCCACCCTGCATCTCTCTTCAAATCGCCGTCAGCGACTGCTGCACCAGCTTCACGCGCTGTTCTTCCTTCAGCGCGCCGTAAATCGCCCGCGCCAGCGCGGCCCGATGCTCCTCCGAGGGCCGCAGTTTCCCCTCGCGGATGTACGCGATAAACGCCAGACGCAATGCCCCTCGCTGCTCATCAGTTGCCTCGACCGCGTTCGCGATCGCATCCATTTTTTGCTTCGCGGGCCGCAGCGCACTGTCATACAGCCGCTGCACCTCACTCGCGAACGCCCGGGCCGCCAGCCGATCCACAATCTGCTCGCGCGTCAACTTGGGCTGCGCCTTCTGCTCGTTCGCGATCCACGCCTCCCAGTACTCACGCACCAGCGTCATCAGCCGCGCGTGCTCTTCCGCGCTCAGCACGCTCGCGAGTGGCCCTGCCATGGGCTCGAGTTGCCGCTGCGGATCAAACCGCTCAAACAACTGCTTGGCCATCTCCGCCGTCTTCGCATTGTCCTTCGCAATCGCTGGCTCGGCAAACTCCTTCACGAGTTCGATGTTCTCCGCCAGATGCACGCGCAGTGCATCGGCCCGATCCAGCACCACACCCCGCGCCCGCTCGCGCGTGTTCTCATCGAGTTCCAGCAGTCGCAGCGCGGCTTCCTCGGGCCGCACATCCACGCGCTGTAACCGGTTCTGCATGTCATACCGCACCAGCGTGCGCGCCGCCGGATCATCCACCTTCGGGCCCGCCAACGGATCACGCTCCGCGTCCGCCGCGCCGGGCGACGTTGCCGCATCAGGCTTCTTCACATCCCGCTTCGCCGGCGCAGCAGGCGCCATGGAATCCATCGCGTCCATCGGGGCAGCACCAGGCTGCTCGTCCGCCGGCTTCGCATCCATCGGCTGCATGTCCTGCGCATGCGCCGCACGCACCGCGCAGCCGCAGCACAACACCATCAGCACACTCACCAACGCCGCTCGTTCCATCTTCGCGCCCAGTTTCATGCAAGCAGCGTACCCGCGCTGTCAATGACCACACATGGGGAAGTGCTCTCATGCCTGCGCGTGACGGACAAACTGCCGCGCGACTGCCAACCCCACAAGGCCAAAGGGCACGCTCACATAGTGCACAACAAGCGGCGCGACAAGGATCACGCCCCCTTCACCTCGCTGCGCCAAGAAGTCCGCAATCACAGGCATCGCCGCACAACCAACTCCGCTCGCTATCCCCCACACCCACACCACAACTCGAGGCACCGTTCGTTCACTCACACGAATGGCCGCAACCGCCGCGAACGTGATCATGCCCGGCAACACCCAAAGCGGGCCAACCAGCAACGTCATCCACCACCAATCGCGATCAAGCCCCCACACAGCCCAGTTCACCACAGCGCACAGCACCATCGTCAGCAGGCAGACCTCAATCACATCCATCCCGCGCGCCGACCCAACCAGCGCAGGACCATCCGCCGATCCGCATTCCGGACATCGCGCCGCATCGCCGAGTGAACGCAAGTCGTATCCGCAGTGTTTGCAAGCATGCCCCGGCTTCACCAAGTCGCGCGTCTTGCGTGCAAAGAGCAGCCCACCCACGGTCATCACCACCAGCGGCCCCACCAACAGCACCAGCGCGAGTACCAACCCCTGCATGCCGAAGCATACCGCCCCCACTCATTCAGCTCTCACACGACTCACCCGCCACCGCAGTGCCCCCAGCGCCGCCAGTCCCGCCGGCACACTCACATAATGCACGAGAAAGGGAAGCAGCAAGTACGCCAGCCCCGCCTGCGCATCAGGCGGCTGCTGTGTCACGAATGCGAAATGAAAGATCGGCAACGCCCCCGCCGCCCCCGCTCCGCTTGCGAGCCCCCACCACCACACCACGCGACGCGAAAGCCACCGCTGCGACACCCGCCGCGACGCAGCCACGACAAAGCACAGCATGCCCGGCATCAGCACCACCGACGCGAGCAACGACGCCCCTGCGCTCGCATCTGCGAAAAACGTCACAACACTCGCTCCCACGCACATCAACCACGCTGCGCCGCACGATCCCAACACGTCCGATCGCCGTGCGGCGACCGCCACGCGCCGCTCGCATCCGCACTCCGGACACACCACCCCCGCCGCGAGCCCGCGCACGTCATACCCGCAGTCACACTTGTCCGGCGTGCGTGCCAGCCCATCTGTCAACCACATCGCTGCGAATCCCCCGACCACGATGATCACGAGCGGCAGTACCAACACCACGATAGCTGTGATCATCCCCTGCACGCGAAAGCATACCCCGCACCCACTCACCGCAGCACAAACTTCACTTCCTCACACGCCAGATACCGCTCCGTCTCCGGCGACCACTGCGAGCCCACGAGAACAAACCCGTTCTTCTCCAGCACGCGCCGCGATGCAACATTGCTCGCCGCCGCCCGCGCAAAGATCGGCCGCGTCGTTGTCTGCTCCAGCAACAACGCCAACGCGCGCGATGCGATCCCTCGCCCCCACCATGCCCGCCCAATCCCATACCCCACACTCAACTCCCGCTCACTCAACTCCCCTGCACTTGACTCCCCCACACTCACAAAGCACCCAATCGACCCGCACAACACACCATCTGCGAGAATCGCCTTCGCCACCAGCCCCGGCTCGCCCCGCGCAACCTGCTCCCCAAACCGCGCCCACATCGCATCAAACGCCTCCCGCGAACGCGGCTTCACCATCGCCATCGCCGCGCCCGCCGGCTCACACTGAAACGCAAACAGCGCATCGTGATCTGTCGCGACGACATCGCGAAGCTCGATACGAGCACCTTCAACAGCCGCTCGCCCTTGTGGAACCAACATGCCAATCTCCCGCGCGAGCCACCGCACGCGTCAAGTCAAAAACTCACCACATCCCAGCGTACCCGTTAGAGCACCCCGCCGTAGCGACCGATCACGTTGAACCGTTCCTCATTCATCCGCCTTTGCACTATCGCTGGCAATCGTTGCAGATACTCCATACACGCCTGCTCTGATGGATCGATACAAATCGCAATCACCTCGGCGCGACTCCACGTTCGCGTCAGCCAGCAGACCGCCCAGCCCTCCCACCTTTGCTTTCCGATCAGCGGCCGTGACGATCCATTGCGAAGTGTAACTTGGCAGAGACACATCCGAAACGCATGCATATTCGTGCGCCGCTGAAGTGCGCCCCAGAGAAACTCTTCAACACGCCAAACGTCATCACGCCCAACTTCCACTCGTCTGCCCCGTCCAAAGCCCCATATCGCAACCACCAGCGAGCACAGCCCGGCCAGTCCAATCATCAGGAGCGGGATCGGGTCGCGTGGTCCTCCCCATTGCCACCAGATGATCAGGAATATGCACACCGCGATGAAGCCGCCCGCGGCAGGCATCGCGTACGCAGCACCGCGAGGGCTCACCAAAACCACGTTCTCTCCGTAGTCATCCGCGCGCCAAGCAGGCGAAGGATGCCGCAATATCAGAGCGTGCGTAGCGACAACCATGCGATAGGACTTCGCTGGCTCCTTCTCGCCTTCGCGCATCACCTGCTCACCTCTTCACCTGCTCACTTCCCCCGCGCCGTGCTCGCCGCCGCCTTGCAGATCGTCACAAAATCCGCCGCGTTCAGGCTTGCGCCGCCGATCAGCCCGCCGTCCACGTCGGGCATCGCGAAGATGTCCGCGGCCACGTCAGGCTTCACGCTGCCACCATAGATAATGCGCACGCGATTGGAAGCATCCGGCCCGTACTGCTTGCTGAGCTGCGTGCGAATCTGCTTGTGGGCGTACTGCGCATCCTGCGGCGTCGCGGTTTTGCCCGTGCCGATGGCCCACACCGGCTCATACGCCACAATCAGCCGGTCCAGCCACGAGCCCGGCACTTCCGCCAGCCCCGTGCGCACCTGCCGCGCATTCACAATGTCCTGGTGCCCCGCCAGCCGCTCATCCAGCGTCTCGCCGACGCACAGAATCACCTCAAGCCCCGCTTCGAGGGCCTGCCGCACCTTCTTGTTGACGAGTTCATCCTTCTCGCCAATCACGTGCCGCCGCTCGCTGTGGCCGCACAACACCACCTGCACGCCGCAGTCCTTCAGCATGTTCGCCGACACCTCGCCGGTGAACGCCCCCTCCGGACTTTGGTACACATCCTGCGCCCCCAGCCGAATCGACGAGCCACGATCCCGCAGAATCGCACGAATCGTCAGCAGATACGGAAACGGCGGAAACACCGCAACGTCCACGCCATCCACATTCAAGACGCCATCGGTCACGCCCCGGGCAAGGTCGCTGCCGGTGGTGCGATTGGTGTTCATCTTCCAGTTGCCGCCAACAAAGGGTTTGCGATCAGGCATGGGGGAAGATAGGGCGGGGAAGTGCGGAGTGCCAGAGTGCTGAGTGCCTGAGTGCGGAGTGCCGGAGTGCGAAGTACCGGAGTACCGGAGAGACGGAGTACCGGAGGAAAGGCACGGAGAAGGGACGAAGGCACAAAGGCACGGAGGCACGAAGTGAAAACACCCGAAGTCACCACACGTGGCTCGATGCGTCAAGCTCCACAATGCACGCGTTCCCAACGCGGGATGGGG
>DATGWV010000223.1:0-11514 GCA_035299305.1 Phycisphaerales bacterium
GACGACGTGTGCGCGATCGGGGAGCGGGCTGGCGGAACTGGTCGCGGCGATTCGTGAGGCACTGGTGCCGGAGGCTGTGCTACGGGCGCGGATTGCGTGGCGTTTTTGGGACTGAGTGCTGGGTGTGAGTAGTGTTGGGCGTGCGGCGGGTGTGCGTTCTATCATTCACGCTATGGCCAACGATGAACGTCGTGATCTGCAGATTCGCGAGCGAGCGGGTCTTGAAGAGTCGCTGATCAATCAGGACTTCAAGGACTTTCTGCAGCGGTGGGGGACGCCCATTCTGCTGGTGTTCGCAACGGCGGCGGTGGGGTACTTTGCGTGGAACAAGTACAAAGTGCGCAAGGCCGATGAGACGACGGCGGCGTTCACGGAACTGAACTCGCGGCTGTCGGAAAGCTCGCCCAGCCCGGAGAACTTTCTGAGCATCGCGATGGATCATGCCAACGTGCCCACCGTGGTGACCTCGGCGAAGCTGTATGCGGCGGATGCGTACATGAACATCGTGCGGCGCGGGATCAAGCCGGGAGCCGCGCTGAATCCGGATGGAACGCTGGCGGATCCCGCGGAAGTGCTGTCGCCTGAAGAGCGCGAGCTGAATCTGACGAAGGCGCAAGAGAACTATCAGTGGGTGCTGAACAACGCGGGGAGCGATTCGGCGCGTGCGCTGGATGCGATTGGCGCGTTGTATGGTCTGGCTGCGGTGGCGGAGAGCCGCGGCAAGCTGGATGAAGCGAAGGGGCACTATGAGCGGATCGTCGCGCTGAGCAAGCCTTGGGGTGATGGCGGGCATGCGAAGCTGGCGCAGCAGCGGATTGATTCGTTGCCGAGCTTGGCCACGCTGACTGCGCTGCCTGAGAAGGCGATGGTGCCGGTGCCGTTGAACACGACACCTGCGGCTCCGGCGGCGGCGATGCCTGAGGCGGGATTGAACCTTGGCGGCGCGGCGACGGAAGGCGCGCCGGCGGGGACGGTGACGCCGGTTGAGACGGTGCCTGCGCCGGCGCCGGCGGCGGAACCTGCGCCGGCTCCGGCGCCTGAAGAGCCGAAGAAGCCGTGATGAGTGTGTAGGAGCGCGGGCGGGGAACGCTCGCGCGGATGGTGAAGCTGCGGACATGGCGAAGCGAACGACCAAGCACGACAAGTCAGCGCGCGAGGACGTGTACGACGCGGGCGGCAAGGTCGATGCCGACGCGATTGTCGCGGCGACGCAACGTGCGCGCGAGGAAGGGCTTGAGGGCGAGGATGACGAGCAACTGCGGCGCGTGCGGTTTGAGCTGCAACATGATCTGGACAAGCGGCTGGACAAATACCTCACGGATCGCATCAGTTTTCTGTCGCGGACGCAGTTGCAGAAACTGATTGATGATGGCGAAGTGACGGTCAATGGGCGCGTGGCGAAGGCAAGCACGAAGCTGAACAGCGGGGATGTCGTTGAGGTGGTGGTGCCTGCGCCGCCTGCGAAGGACATTCAGCCGGAGAACATTCCGCTGGAGGTGATGTACGAGGATGAGCACATTCTCGTCGTCAACAAGCAGCCGGACATCATTGTGCATCCGGCGCGGAATGAGAACACGGGGACGATGCTGGGCGCGCTGGCGTGGCATTTGAAGCACAACAGTTCGGGGGCGTTGTCGGGTGTGGGCAAGGAGTTCGCGCGGCCTGGCGTGGTGCATCGGTTGGATCGCGACACGAGCGGGTGCATCGTGTTTGCGAAGACCGACGAGGCGCATTGGAAGCTGGGGCACAGCTTTGAGCATCGGCGCGTGGACAAGCGGTATCTGGCGGTGGTGCATGGGTGGGTGGAGCCGGAGAGTTTTGTGATTGATCTGCCGCTGGGGCCTCATCCGTCGCGCGAGAAGGGGTATCGCGAGAAGTACGTGGTGCGGCATGATGAATTGGGGAAGGAGAGCGTGACGGTGGTGCGAGTGCGGGAGCGGTATGTGGTGGGGAGCGGCGAGCGAGACGCGAGTGGTGAAGGGGCGGAGGGGCAGCGTGGCAAAGAGGGAATGAACGCAGGCACGTTGCCGACTGGTCGCGCGGTGACGGCTGCGGGGTGGTCGGCGCCGGAGCTGCCGAAGACGGCGAACCTGCAGCGCACGCATACGAATTTGTTTGAGGCGGAGATGGGGCGATTTTCGCTGGTGGAGCTTGAGCTGAAGACGGGGCGGACGCATCAGATTCGTGTGCATTTGTCGCACAACATGTGGCCCATTGTCGGTGATGACATGTATGGCGGGAAGGCCGTTGGCGTCACAGTCGATGCAATTGATGCGAAGCCTGCGAAACCGGCCAAGGGCGCGAAGGCGGCAAAGAGCAAAGCCGCTAGCGGCACGCTGATCGCCTATGCCAAGCCCGAGAGCGTCACGCCCGGCACCACACCCCTCATCGCTCGCCAAGCCTTGCACGCCGCGCTGCTCAGTTTCGATCATCCCATCACCGGCAAGCGCCTCACCTTTACCGCGCCGTTGCGAGGCGACATGGCAAATCTGGTCGCGGCTCTGCGTGCACGCAGCAACGGAGGCGAGCAACTCGCCGCGCCCGGGGCAACCGTCGAACTGCAACGCTGACGATTCGTGTCCGACGCCCTTGCGTGCGTCGAGACATCTGGTAGACTGTGTGCGAGACTTTCACGCCACAAGGGGATGCCATGCGAACCACGCTGCTTGCCGCCATTGTCTTCGCGACGTCCTGTCAACTCGCGCTGGCTCAATCGCCGCCCGCTGCCGCGGTCCCGGATGCGCCCCAGACATGGCAGCAATTTGAGAAGCTGCTGAAATCGCACGAAGCCAAGATCGAAGCGGCTCAACAAGCGATCTTGCTGGAACTCGAGAAGTTCGATCGCACATCGCTCCCCGAGAACGACTGGTCGCGCATGTGGGCCGGTCGATACTTGGTGGGGGATGGCCTTGGCAAGAACGTGCACATCTGCATCGGACCCAGCGGCGATGTCGCATACCAGTGGTATGGGTGCATGGGGCTCTATGACGGCAATTACGGCAAGATCATCGAGCGTCTGCCCGACGGCGTACGCGTCAAGTGGGAGATTGACCCGACTTTGAGTACGTACCGCCAGGTGAGTGAGCGCATGTACTTCGTGATGCAAGGGGAGGATCGTTTCGTCATCAGCACCGACCAGCTGCTCGACTTAGTCAATGCGTTCAATGAGGGTGGTTTCCGCCGCGAAAAGCTGCCTGCGGCTCGCTTGCGAGAGTTCGCCGACTGGTCGCTGCGTCGCGATGTAGTGCGCGACAGGAACGCACCGCCCACATTGCCCGCTCCCTACGACAAGTACGTTCTTCGCGAGCCCACGGAGTGGACCATCGAAAGCATGGACATCGGCAGTACTGAAACGGTGACGGGCGAAGTCAAATCGCTCACCGCATCCGCTCGCATCAAGGGCGGCAGCGATCAAGGCGCGTTTGTCGGCATGGAGCTTCGCTGGCGCAACGAGCGATTCGACTCTGGCACATTCACCATTACCAAAGCGGAGCCAGGGTCATGCACCGCAGAGTTCCGGTCGTTCTTTACGCGTCAGGGCGCATTGCCGCGCGTCGGAGAAGTCATTCGCCTCCCCGGCCTGACCGATGTGCCCCAGCCGCTCTGGCCACAGCCCGATCCCGGTGAAGTCGTCAAGGAGCAGTTCCCGGCCAAACCCCTCCCCGAGACTATTTCCCCACGCTAGCACCGGTCGCTGTCACGTCTGTCTCGGCACTCCGCACAGACTCCCTGCGTAGCATCGTGGGTCGATTGCTGTTTTGTCGGTCCAGGAGCCTGCCATGGCTGTGCGGATGGAGCTTTCGCGGATACTGATTCGCGAACTCAATGACTACCAGATCATCGAACTGCGCGAAGTGACGCAGGATGGCGATGACATTGCGCAGAAGGAAAACGGGCGGTCGTTTCCGATTGTGATCGGGCTGCCTGAGGCGCAGGCGATTGAGCGGCGGCTGAAGGGCATCGCGATCAAGCGGCCGCAGACGCATGACCTCTTGGCGAGCGTGATTGACAAGCTCGGAGGGAAGCTGGAGTCGATCAGCATCAACGATCTTGCGGATCACACGTTTTTCGCGACGCTGGATGTGCGGGCGAAGGATGGAGAGCTGATTCATATTGACAGCCGGCCCAGTGACGCGATTGCGATCGGCATTGCGGGGAACGTGCCGGTGTATGTGGCGGAGCACGTGCTGGACGCGGCGAGCAAGGATGACAAGCCCGAATGAGCGGCAGCGAACATCAAGACGCGCAGCGTTACGGGGCGGATCGGTCGACGCACGTTGCGCCCAAGGTGTATCTGACGGCGGATATTCCGGCGATCGGCGGCGTCATCAAACAGCGGGCTGAGGATTTTCTGGTTGATGAGCTGCCTGCGTATGCGCCGTGCGGCGAGGGTGAGCACATTTACATGCTCATCACCAAGCGGATGATGAGCACGATGCAGATGCTCGATGTGATTGCGAAGCACTTCAAGGTGCGCAGCAAGGACATTGGGTACGCGGGGCTGAAGGACAAGCACGCGATCACGCGGCAGGTGGTGTCGGTGTATGCGCCGGGAAAGAAGATTGAAGACTTTCCCATGCTGCAGCATGAGTCGATCGGCGTGAACTGGGCCGATTACCACACCAACAAGCTGCGGCCCGGGCATCTGGCGGGCAATCGCTTCAGCATCAAGATTCGCGGCGTGAACCCGATGCATGTGCGGCATGCGCTGGCGTGCTTCAAGCGGTTGCAGGTGACGGGCGTGCCCAATCGCATCGGTGAGCAGCGATTCGGGATGATCGGCAACAACCATTTGATTGGGCGCGCGATCATCTTGGAGGATTACGCGGGCGCGGTGCGAGAACTGCTGGGACCCAGCGCGGCGTTTCCGCATTTCAATGCGGAAGCGCGGGCGCTGTTCACGCAGGGCAAGTATCGCGAGGCGATCATGGCGTATCCGCGCGATGCGCGGACGGAGTGCCGGGTGCTGCATCAGCTCGCGCAGGGACGCAGCGAGCGAGAGGCGATGCTGTCGCTGGATGACACGACGATTCGCTTTTATCTGACGGCGTTTCAGAGTGCGGTGTTCAACGCGGTGCTGGATGAGCGGCTCGCGGCGGGCACTTTGGCGACTCTGCACGAGGGCGATGTGGCGCTCAAGCATGAGAATCACGCGGTGTTTCTGGTGGACGCCGCGCTTGCGCGTGGGGAAGCGCATGGGGCGAGCGATCATGCAACTGATGAGGCGGCGGGTGAGCGGGCGGCGCTGGCGGAGCGGCTGCGGACGTTTGAGATTTCACCCAGCGGGCCCATGTGGGGCTCGCGGATGTTGCAGGCGACGCATGGAGCGGGAGACGTGGAGCGGCGATGTCTTGAAGCGCTGGGTGTGACGCCGGAGGCGATTGCGCGGCATGATGCGACGTCGCGCTGGCCTTTGGAGGGGAAGCGTCGGCCGCTGCGCGTGCCGATCACCGATCCCGAAGTGGAGGGGGGCGTGGACGAGCACGGGGCGTATATCCGGTGCGCGTTTGAACTGCCGCGAGGGAGTTTTGCGACGGTGGTGATGCGGGAGTTGATGAAACCTGCGGCGAGTTTGGAAGATGAAGAGTGAAACTTGAGCAGGTGAAGGGGTGAGCAGGTGATTTTCGTCGCGTGTGTCAGCCCCAGAGCGTGGCGGGGACGTGGTGTTCGTGGCGTTGCACGGAGATGAGTGGTGAGGGCTCAATCGGTGACGCGACGGTGATGCGCACGTGGGGGCGCGTGGGATCGTGGTGGTGGCGGGCGGCGAGGTCGGGTGTGTTGCACTCGCGGCTGAGGTGCAGCAGGATGATGTCGCGCGCGGGGCGGATGGATTTGACGAGCTGCGCGGATTGCTGATTGCTCAGGTGGCCGCGGCCGCTGGTGATGCGATCTTTGAGGAATGCGGGGCGCGGGCTGGCGGCTTGCATCTGCGGGCAGTAGTTGCTTTCGATGGCGAGCGTGTCGACATCGCGCAGGTGTTCGGCGAGCGCGGGCGTGGGGCGACCGATGTCGGTGGCGTAGCCGAGTTCACCCGTGGGGCTGGTGATGCGGAAGGCGACGCTGCCCCAGTCGTCGTGAGCGCAGAGCAGTGGCGTGACGAGCACATCGCGTGCGGCGTGCGTGTCGGATTCGTTGGTTGTCGACTCGTTGCTTGTCGTCTGGGTGCAGAGCGAGAACGCATCGCGGTAGATTTCGCAGCGCTGCGTGAGCAGGCCCATGTGGGCGGCGCGGGGTTCATGACGCAGATGGACGCAGACGCGCCATGACTGCGGCAGGCCGCCGATCCAACCTGGATGGATGTGATCGTGATCGAGGTGTGTGAGCAGCACGCCGGCGACGGGCACATCGGCGAGGCCTTGCTGCGCGAGGAGCGTGCGCGCGCGCTTGGGACTGAGGCCTAGATCGAGGAGCCAGAGTTCGCGGGTTTGCGTGTCGGGATCGACGCCGCGTGAGACGACGAGGGCCGAGCAGTTGCCGCTGCTGCTGCTGGCGAGGACGGAGATGGCGAGTGAGACGGACACGCGAGCGGTATTCTTGTCATGGTGGTGTGCGGGCGCGGTTGGATGAGTGGCGGGGTGCGTAGAAAGTGGGTGAGTGGGGTCAGTTGAGAGCGAAAAGGGTTTGGGCGTGTGCGGAGTTGCTGGATTGTGGGCTGATTTCGTGCCGGCTGCCGAACTTGGCATGACGACCCGACGTTAAGAGTGTCGTCGCTTGCTTGTGGCACGTGGACGGCTTGGGATGTGGCGGAAGTGTGGGCCGGTTGGCATGCAGGGAGGTTGTCATGCGTGCGTCGCGTCGAGCGTTCTCGGTGGTTGAAGTAATTGTGTTGGCGATTGTGTTGGTCTTGGTGATTGCTATCGCGTTTGCGTTCTCGCAGCGGACGCGACGCACCACGCAGAGGCCCATGAAGGACTCGGCACAGATTCGCGGCATTCATCAAGGGATGGTGCTTCTAGCTCAGAGTGCACCAGATCAATACGTCATTCCAAGTTGGGTAGATACGTCGCACACGACGTTGACTCCGGAATCTGCAAAGGACGACCTCGGCAACATCCTCTCGGTGTACCTGTTTAACGGCTTTTTCTCAACGGAGCTCACCGTGAGCCCGTCGGAACAGTCGCCGCTCATTCAGGTTTATACGAACTACGCGCTTTCGCGGCCGCCTGCGGCGGTGCAGACTCCGCCCGACAACAACCCCGGCAACAACGCGCTGTGGGATCCTTCGTTCCGCGGTTCACCTGCTGAACAAGTCACGCGGAACGGCACCAAGCCCGTTGGCACGCTTGCGCCCGAGGCGAATGTGATTGCGCATAACAGTTATGCGATGATGCCGTACTTTGGGGCGCGGCGGGCGAAGTGGAGCAACACGTTTCAGGCCAATGAGGCGGTGATCGGCAATCGCGGGCCGATGTATGAGATGGTGGGCAGCGGGGCAGCGGCCAAGTCGCGTTTGCTGGACACGGGCACGAACACATCGCAGGCCGGGTTTGTGTCGCAGACGGGCAAGGGGACCAACTCGATGACGCTCGGCATTCACGGCGACAAGAAGACGTGGGAAGGGTACATCGCGTACAACGACAATCACGTCAACTTTGAGACGCGGGCCGACCCGGAGAACAACCCGTGGCGGTTCAGCGGGCTGTCGCTGGCAGAGGGGCGTCAGCGGCCTGACAACTTGTTTCTGTCGGAAGATGATGACACGGTGACGCCGATGCCAGCGCAGATCGGGACGATGAGCGTGCCGATGCAGGCGACCAGCGGCGGCGACGCGAACGGCGCGGCGACGCCTGGTGGAGCGACGAGCGTGCGCAATGCGCTGAGCATGAGCAACAACTGGCTGCGCACGTGGACGGTGGAGTCGGTGAATGAGAAGGCGGAGACGAGTGGGGTGACGGTGGTGGTGGATTAAGAGGACGCGGCATTCGTGATGCGGCATTCGGCATTCGTGATTCGGCATTCGTGCTGGCGCAGTCATGTCGGCCCGCCGGTGCATCGGCCTTGTCTTGCAGCGTGGGACGTGCGTGTCACGTCACGGTGCGGCCCGCTCGGACGAGTGCCACCAGAGGCCAGCGGCGTCTTGTGTCCAATCGGCTGACTCACCCGCGTCCCAAGCGTGAATGCTGCGGCCATGCTGCAGGAGCCAGCGATTGGCCGACATGCACATCCAAGGCACGCGGCGCAGTGTGCGTTCCAAGCCTTCGGGCGTGCGCATCGTGTCCATCGCGGGGAGGATCGTGTCCGAGAGCAGACTCATGAACC
The DNA here is from genome assembly GCA_035299305.1 of Phycisphaerales bacterium. Lineage (GTDB taxonomy): Bacteria > Planctomycetota > Phycisphaerae > Phycisphaerales > UBA1924 > BJHL01. Next base: position 8,260 of record DATGWV010000223.1, read on the forward strand.
GCTGACAGAAGTTGTCGAGGCGCGGCAAAGGGCCACTCACTTTCAACCATGAGTCGTCCTTGTCGGCGATCAAGTCGCCCGCACGCAGTTGTAAGTCGCAATTCGGGAACTTGTAGTCGTCGAACGACGCGGCGGTGCTTAGACGCTCCCGCTGCACAGTTGGAAAGTACACGTGTATGTTGAGATAGAACTCGATGGGTTGTGACTTGTTCTCACGCCACTGTGACTTCTGAAAGTTGATGCCTTGCCATTGCTCGCCGCAGTCACGCTTGAAGTTCTGACCGGAACCTTTAAATCCGTGTTGACGCAGCAGCACGCCGGTGCGTCTGGTCAGTTCCTTGAAGGCTTCGTCGGCGTTCATGGCTCACTCCCCGCTGGTGTGGTATCTGGCGTGTTCATGCACATCTACGGACGCAAGCAGGTTGACTGGCCGAGAGTGTAACGGCGGGTCCGTGAATGACAAGGCGGAGACGAGCGGGGTGACGGTGGTGGTGGATTGAGGGGACGCGGCATTCGGCATTCGTGATTCGGCATTCGTGCTGGCGCAGACCGTGCGTGCCTTGCGCATAGGGCCTCGCTTGCGACGAATCACGAATCACGAATGCCGAATGCCGGTCCCTCATACAACAAAGCGGGCCCAAGCTCCACGCTCAGGCCCGCTCATGAACATGACTGACTTTGTCACTTCGTGACTTCGTGACTTCGCCACTTTGTGGCTTCGCCACTTCGTGGCTTCTCACGCCGCTTCCTGCTTGTTCTCCAGCGTGCCGCCTTCGACGGTCATCGAGGTGCTGGTTCTTCCCGGTCCCTGGCGACCGAAGTTGATGGTGATGGGGTCGCTGCTGGGCCCCGCGCTCGCGCCGCGCTGGCCTTGGATGACATACTGCACGCTGTCGGGCCCGGCGACGAAGGTGTTATCGGTGAAGTTGCGCACGCCGCTCACGCCGACGAAGACGTACTCGCCGGTTGCGCCGTTGCGACGCCGCACGATGTAGGTCGTGCCGCTCGCGCCAACGGGATTGGCGGCCTTCCACTTGAGCGTGATGGCCCCGCTGGCGGGCTCGATGCCGACGGTGACGCTGTTGGGCTTGCCCGGCGGGGGCAGGGGCGCGGCAGTGCCCGGCACGGGCAGACCGGCGGCGGAATACACCTCGGCGGGCTTGGGCTGCACTTCCGCATAGTCGCGAATGTCGCCGATCAAGTCGCTGGCGAGCCGGCGCGCATCACGCACGGCGTCCTGCTGCAACTCGGTGGCTCCTTCGAGCGCTTGCCGCGCGGCGATCTGCTCGTTGTAACGCGTGCGCGCCAGTGTGGCTGCGTTCACGAAGGCAGTGGCGTCTGCTGCGGTCAATCCAAGGCTGGTCGGCGATGCTTGCCAGATGGATGCATGCAGATCAGCCCAATCCAAAAAATCCTGTAGTTTGCCTGGCACGATTGCCATGATGAGAACTCCGAAGAAAGCGATCAAGTGAAAAGCGATACAGAAACATGAAGGCAGGCGTGCGTGCGGCACTCCCGAACGGGATCCACCATGTTCACTGCAATCGCTTCTCGCTTGATCGCTCTCGCTCCGCGTCCGTTCCCTTGCACACGCAAGAAAAAGCAAACGCGTTGATTCGATGCACAGCTATCGCACGCTGGCGGGCGCGACTTCACCGCGTGTGACGATTTTTCCGTGTGCAGTGATTGGAACGCTTGGATGCGTGGTGCAGGGGTCGCGGAGAGGCGGAGAGGGGCGGAGAACGCGGAGGGGGTTGGGATGAGAAAGACGAAAACCGCGATGGCGTTGCGCCAGGGACGGACACGTGCCACGCACGCGCAAAACCAACGCCAAAAACCGCCAATCCGTGCCCACAGATTGCCAATCCATCGTCACAGATTGCCAATCTATGGCCACAGATTGGGAGTTTGATGGCCCCATTTGCCAACCCCTCGCCACAGATTGCTGATCCATCGCCACAAGTTGCCAATCTATGGCCACAGGTTGGCAATCTCTGGGCGCAGATTGCTGAGCTGCGGGCCCGCGCTGCAGCCTCCATCCTCAACGCGAAGGACGCGAAAGGGCGAAGGGACGGCAACACGGCAGCGATTTCCACGGCAATGGTGTCGACGCAGACACTGTGGAGCGATCAACACTGCGAGTGGCTGTCTTCTCTCCCCAATCAGTATTGTCGCGAGACGCATGACTTTCGCAGCCGCGGAGTTAGGTTCGCACGTTTCTCAAGCAGCGGCGCAGAATGTGTTTGGCTCTAAGTCCCGCGCGATTGACGCCGTTGCTTGCAAGGATATTGGCAACGAATGGCCACTCGGAAAGGTGCTCCACCAAAGTGTCCGTGTCGTACGTCGAGTGCTTCGGATCTGATTGAAGAAAGCTCATGACGCCCAGCATCAAGTCAGGATCGCTAGCGAGATCAGCAATCTTGCGTCGTTCGGGCGAGTCTTGCGACATGGTTGAGGAGTAGTCGGGCAGGAACGCTGGGCGGTTTTGTCTTGCCAGGACCGCCCCGCGCAACTCCCGCAACTCGTTGAGGATGAACTCCTCCTTGTCCACGACGCGCGTTTCCAGTTTGGGCACGACGAACGGCCCAAAGTTCTTCATGAACGAGCTCGACTGCCCGGGAACATCGTGGTTTTTGATCGTGGACGCGATCTTGTCAGCAAGCTTTGCCTTGAAAGCCTCAACGAGCGGGTGCCGAAGGTCGCGCGGATAGATGATGTGTTCGACGACGCGTGTATCGAAGATAAACGGGGTTTTGTCGTCACAAACGATGACGGTTGGTTTGTCAAAAGTCAGGCGCATTCCCAGCTCAAACATCACGTTCGGATTCCGACACGAAACGTCGACGACGACGACTGGGTTTTCGTAGAGGTTTTGGACAATTCGACGATGAATCACTCCGGCGTCTTCGGCGTCGCTCACGAGATTCGGCTTGAATTCGGCAGCGCGTATGGCCAGTTCGAGGATGGTCTTCACGTCACGCCAGTGAGATTCTGACATTCCATCGATTGTTGATATGGGCATCACGATGCCGCAGGTCATTTCCTTGGGTGGTTGCTCGGCAGGGGCGGGCTTGTTTGCCATGTGCGATGGTAGTTGCGAGTCGCGGGCGGTGCATTGAAGTCAAGGCGTCGCTGATGCCAGAGGAAAGGGCTTCGCCCCTTCCTCCGGCACCTCCTTCCCCTTTGGGTCGGACTGTTTTCCGGGTGCGGCGGGTTGCAGGCACCGACCGCTCAGAGCAGCGGTCGGTGGCACGG
>DATGWV010000224.1:0-3334 GCA_035299305.1 Phycisphaerales bacterium
GCCCGCCTGCAGCACGCCCAGCCCGCCCAGCGAGCCCGGATCGTTCACCCGGTTGCTGCGCTGAATGAACGTCTGGTCGTACCGGCCGCTGCGAACGTAATTCAAGAAGTTCGCCACCGTGTTCGGCGCGGCGTTGTTGAACATCTCCACGTCAAAGTCGCCGAACGAGGTCTCAAAGCGAACCACCGCGTTGCTGGAGCTTTCCAGCATCGACAGCGTGGGAAGCGGGGAGTTGGCGAGCAGGCTGCGACTTTCCAGCGCCTCCACGGGTGTCGCGGTCGCGTCACCCAGCATCGTCTTGATCGAACGAACAAACAAATCGGCGACGGGCGAAAGGCTCATCAGCATGAACGCAACTCCCATGAAGGGCTGACTGGGGTGATCGGAGCGGCACGCCCAACGCAAACGGCGCGCTCGGGCTCCATTATGGTGATGGTACCAGTTTCTCGCGCGCGTGTTATGCCAATTTGTCGCAATATTCGGAACCCGTGCGGTGCGTGAAGATTGCGCTTGCACTCGCTATAGTCGCCTTCGGCAGTCTCCACCCGACTGCCGCATCGGGTGACACCGGCTTGCGTGCGCCACGTGCCACACGGCGCGGCCCGATTCCATCCGCAACCCCCTCCGCGACGCATGGACCGCGCCGCGCACGCCTTACGGAACCTCTTTCATGCTCAACGGCAACGGCCACACGGGTACTTCGCACACGAACGGCCAACTGAACGGCCTCGCTCACGACAGCACACCCAAGCGCATCCGTCGCGGTGTCCACGGCGAACCCTGGCGCGTCGCCGTCGTCATTCCCGGCTACCAACGCCGGGAAGACCTCGAGAAGCTCTTCAAGGACATCAGCCGCCTCGACCTCCGCGGCATCACGCTGTGGAGCGTGCTCGTTGACAACAACAGCCCCACGCCCCTCAACACCATCAGCATCCCCGCCAACTGCCGCGTCGAGCACTACCGCCTCGACAAGAACACCGGCGGCGCGGGCGGCTTCTCCGCGGGCATCGCCCGCGTTATGAGCGGCGAAGGCCTGACCGGCGAGTTCGATACGCCCGACTTCCTCTGGCTGCTCGATAGCGACGTGCGCGTCGCTCGCCGCAGCCTGCGCGAGCTCATCAAGGCCGCCATCAAGTACAAGAACTACTGCGCCTTCGGCTCCGCCCTCGTTGATCTGGTCACCAAGACCACCTACGAAATCGGCGGCAAGATGAACCCCAAGAACGGCTTCTTCGTCCCCGCCGCGCTGGGTGATCTGGACAAGCGCAAGATCATTCCCGCCGAGTACCTCGCTGCGTGCAGCACGCTGGTGCGTTACGACGCCGTCAAGAAGACCGGCCTGATGCCTGACATCTTCATCCACGGCGACGACGTGGAGTGGTGTCTGCAAATGACCCGCAAGACAGGTATGAAAGTCGGCGGCGTGCCCACCAGCAAAGCCGGTCACCCGCTGTGGAGCCGCAAGTTCCAGACATGGGTGCGCTACTACACGACGCGCAACGCGTATGCCCCCATCGACGTCTGCGGCTTTGGCCCCAAGACCCGCTTCCGCCGCGCAGGCGTGGATGTGCTCCGCGCCATCGGCCAGATCTTTACCGGCATGGACGAACTGGCCGAACTGCACCTGGTGGGCCTGGAACACGCCGCCCAGTGCAAGACCGAAGGCCACGAGATTCCCGGCGGGATGATGAAGATCATCCAAAGCACCAAGATGCAGCCCTACGCCAACCTCGCCGCCGCCGTGAAGGACGAAGCCGCGAAGTTTGAACAGCGCGAAGGCCGCAAGCCCAGCATCTACGTCCATCCGCTCATGGCCCTGCGCTGCAACGACCTGCCGGGCCTGCGCGAACAACTCGCCATCCTCGGCAAACTGCCGCCCAAGGGCTGGAACAAGAACAGCGAGTGGCTCTACTGGCACCACCGCAGCCTGGGCAGCCACATGAAGAGCGACATGGTCAAGGGCGTGCTCCGCGCCGTCTTCGCGCGCAAGGCCGACATCACCATCGTCCCCACCGGTCGCCCCACAAGCTGGTTCCGCGGCACGCACAACTTCCTGCTGACCAATGACGGCTGGCAACTCCGCACCGTCGAAACCGGCGATGCGCTCAAGAAGGGCGTCGCCGGTCTCATCCGCGGCCTCAAAGCCATGATCGGCATCTACCGCCGCCCGCGCACGTTCCACAACCTGCGCCCCGTGCCCGAGCGCGTCGCAACGGCCGGTGCGAAGAACGCGCGCAGCGTGGAAGTGAAGCCCGCAGCGGCGACAACTGTCGCGGCGACATGAGTAGATGAGCAGGGGGAGGTGAGCTCGTGAAGGCGATGACTCTGCAGCGACTGCGACGGCGGTTGTGGATGCGTAGTGGCATTGCACTGGCGATGCTTGCGGTGGTCTTCTACTTCGCCAGTACATGGGTGCTTGTCTATCACTTTCCCAGCGGCAAAGGTTTCCTAAGCAGTTACGAGGGGTCCATCATCGCGCGACGGCATCCTTCGTTTGCGTTGACGTCCACGACTTACCCGCTCGATCGAATCCAGATTTGGCGCGATCGCGGTGCGATCGCTTACTTGCCCCAAATGCAATTTCGTGCAGCCGACGATTGGTCCGTGCGTCTGCCTTGGACCAACGTGATCGCTGCCGTCGCAGTCGCGACAGCACTGTGGTGTCTGCGCACGCATCGGCGCGGACTGCGACTGCTGCGAGCGGGTTGCAAGCAGTGCGGCTACGACATCACGGATCTGCCGCAGTGCCCCGAGTGCGGCACCGCCCGCACCTAGTTCACGCATAACGCCGCATCGCCGACTTGTACGGCGCGTCCAAATTCTGCACCATGTACCGCAGCGCATCAACGGCGTGGTCAAAGCCGTCGCCTTTCACGGGCGTGTCGTCTTCGGGGCGATCAGTGGGATAGTGATACCGCTCCAAACTCTCGATGAGATGCTTGCACCGCGCGTGCACAAACAGCGTCGGTCCGCCTGTCGCTGGCGCAAGCCGCGCACGCAGCAGATTCAGACTCTCATGCACGCCCATGCGGCGGTGCTTGACGAGCAAACCCGCCTTGCGCAGCCGCAGCACGCTGCTTTCGCCCGTCTGGTCGTTGGTCGCGTTGCCCGCCGGGTCAACGCCGATCCACGCCAGCTTGGGCCACGCATCGCTCGCGCTGGCTTTGCCCTGCGCGATGGCCGCGATGTGCTCCTCGAGCACCACGCCGCTCGCCACGCGCTCATCAACAACCGTTAGCACGCCGCGATCATCGACGACGCCCCACAGCACAACGGTCGGTGCACGAAAGCCAAAGTCCATACCGCCGATCCACACACCCGCAAGCGCGGCGGG
>DATGWV010000225.1:0-7838 GCA_035299305.1 Phycisphaerales bacterium
CCCCAGCCGTGCCAGCGTCTTCGCCACCGGCACCACAAGCTCGCGCCGATACACACCCATCACCTGCCGCGTAGCCCCCGCCGGATTCGTCAGCGGCCCCAGCGCATTGAAAATCGTCGGGATTCCCAGTGCCTGCCGCACCGGCCCCACGTGCTTCATCGCCGGATGATGATGGATCGCAAAACAGAAGCACACGCCCGTCTCCGCCAAGCACCGCGCCTGCACTTCCGCCGACGCATGCACATTCACGCCCAGCCCCGCCAGCACTTCCGCGCTCCCGCGCCCCGTGCGACTGCGATTGCCGTGCTTCGCGACACGCACCACGCCCGGTGCCGCCGCCGCTGCCACAATCGCCGCGAGCGTGCCCACATTAAACGTCTTGGGCGTCCCGCCCGTCCCGCACGTGTCGACAATCTTCCCACTCATCCCGCTCGCAATCGGCACCGCCGTCACCGAAGATCGCATGACGCGAGCCCCGGCGACCAGTTCATCCTCCGTCGGCACACGCATGGCCATCATCGCCAACGCCGCGGCGACCTGCGTCGGTTCCACCTGCCCCGTGAGCATCGCCGAAAAGAACGCCTGCGCCACATCCTCGCGCAGCGTCTCCCCGCGTTGCAGCCCCGCCAACATGTCACGCACATCGGTCATCATCGCACCATAGGTCCGCGTGCCGCGCCGCACACGAGCCCTCTCATCGTCCCAATTCGCCCCCGTTGTCACACCCCGGTCACAACCGTGTCACACAACCCCGCCAATCCCAGAACGCAAACTCCTCCCAGACGTACAACATTCGTCGCATCGCGCCTCGCCGATCTTTCGTAAACTGTTATCGCCCCGCTTCCCTATCCCACATGGCAACGCGCATACCCAACACCCTCCGCGTCTCCAAAGCCGCCGCCCGCCGCCTCTGGGCCGCCCGTATCGCCTCCCGCGCCGGCCAAGGCCTCCTCGCAGGCAGCGCCGTCTCGCTCGCCCTGGCAGGCCTCAGCAAGCTCACATTCGCGAGTCCACTCGTTGCGCTCTCCCCTCTCCCAGCCCTCGCAACGATTCTCGCCCCCGCCGCGTTGGGCCTGCTCGCAGGCACCGTGGTCGGCCTGCTTCGCCCCATCAAACCCCTCGCCGGCGCGCTCACCCTCGACGAATCCTTCGCCCTCCGCGACCGCCTCACCACCGCCCTCGCCCTCGACAGCGCTTCGCCAGGCCCCTTCGAACAACTCGCTCTCACCGACGCCGAAACCACCAGCCAGCGCATCGCCCCCGCCGCTGCTGTCCACGTGCGACCCACCAAGCACACTGCGCTAGGCCTCGCCTTCGCCGGCGCCGCCGCGCTCACGTGGTGGCTCGTGCCCACGCAGCCCGCGCCGCCCGCCAAGCCGGTCGTACAAACGACGCCCCAGCAACTCACCGCCGCGCAGACCGCCCTGCGCGAAGCCCAACAAGCGTTGCAGCAAACTCCCTCGCCGCAAGCCGAGCGCGAACTGACCGCCTTGCGCGACCTGGAACAGGAACTGACCGCGCCCCAGCCCGCCGGCAGCAGCGCCGCAACAACCGCCGCCCGCGCACTCGAACAAGCCGCCACCACACTCGAGCGCGAAGCCCAATCCCGCCAAGGCGCGGCCCAAGCCCTCGATCGCCTCGCACAAGCCGCTCAAGCACGCACAGAGTCGCAAGCTGCTTCCGCCACCGACGACGCCAGTTCCCTCTCGCAAGCCCTCGCGCAAAACGACCCGCAGGCCGCCGCCGCCGCTGTCGAGCAGTTGCGCGACCGCGTCGAGTCCATGTCGCCGCAGGAACGCGAACAACTCGCCCAACAAATGCGCGAACTCGCGGAAGCGATGCAGCAGTGGGAACAGGAACAAGCTGCCGCAACCCCGCCGCAAACGACGGACACCGAGTCCACGTCCACCCCCGGCCAATCGCCCGGCGACCAACAGACGTCGAGCGATCCGATCCAGCCGTCCGACCCCTCGAATACACCAACCCCTTCCGACACCGCCGAGCAGCCGTCAACTCCGCCCGACACCACCAAGCCTGACCCCACGCGCGACGCCCGCGATCTCCGCGAAGCCATGCAACGCGCCGCCGATGCACTCCAGCAGCGCGACCAGCAGCAACCCTCCCCGCAAAACGCGCAGCCCCCGGCAACAACCCCGCCCGCGCAGCCGCAACAAAACTCGCAAACCAAGCCTCCCGCAACCAACGATCGCAATCAGCAATCGTCGCAGTCACCAACTGAGCCGCACCCGCAGCAAGCAGACCAACCCAAGCAAAGCGACCAGTCAAAGCAAAACAATCAACCCAACCAAGACGGTCAACAAGCACAAAGCGACCAACAACAACCACCGCGCGACCCCTCGCAGCAACGCGATCAATCGCAATCCGCGAATCGCGATGCCACACGCCCGCGCGACGAGCAAAACACCAAGCCCTCCACCGACAATCCGCAGTCGCAGACCACACCCAACCAGCCCCAACAGCGCGACGGCTCATCATCGCCTGAGCAACCCAACCAGCAGTCATCACAGCAACCTTCTCAACAGCCCGAATCCGCGCGCAACAACCAATCTTCCAACTCCCAGCAAAGCACGCAGCAGCAACAGCAAAGCAACCAGCCCGCCGCCCAACCAACCAACGACCCCGCGAAACAAAGCAACGACAACAACCTCACCAAGCAACAGCCCACCCAATCCACCCAGCCCAATCCCTCATCGCAGCAACAGCCCGCGCAGCAAAGCCAGCCGCAGCAGCCCGGTCAACAAACAAACCCCAACACCCCCTCCCAACCCGCCACCCAGCCCGCCGACGGCCAGGCCCCCACGCCCAAGCCGCCCGATGCTGGCGCGCCGCAGCCCCAACCCGGCTCCGCGCAACCCGGCCGCGAATCCGACCGCGCCGCACAATCGCAGCAGCCGCAGCCCAACCCGCAAGGCACACGCCGCGAAGCCCCCAGCGACGGTTCGCAATCCCCGCAGCAATCCCAGCAGCAACCCACCCAGCCAACCGCGACGCCCGGCGCTGACAAATCCGCGCAGCCGCAGCAAGGCACCGCGCCGTCCAACGCACAACGCGAGCCCGCTCAGCCGACTGGCTCGCAACCCAACGCCGCGCAACCGCGCGAGCAAAGTGGCACGAATCCCACGCCCGACAAATCGCAATCGCCAACCCAATCGCCCCAACCGCGCGATCAGCAGTCCGCCACCAACAAGTCTCCCGAGCAACAACCCACGCAACAACCACAGCCCGGCGCCACGCCCTCGTCACAACCACAAAACCAACCGAGCGACCAATCCAGCGACCAACTCCCCGACAAACTCCCCAGCGCGGAAGAACTCCAACGCGTCGCCGACCAACTGAAGAAAATGGGCGCAGCCCGCGACCAAGCCCAGCGCATGGCCCAAAACAGCGAGCAACTCCGCGAACGCGCCGAGAAACTCCTCGAGCAAGCCACGCCCGAGCAGCGCAAAGCCCTCGAACAACTCGCCCGCGACCTCGCACAGAACGCGCCCCAAGACTCAAGCCAATCCGACACTGATCCCTCTGCTCCCAAATCCAGAGACAACGAAGATCTCCCGCCGCTCGCCGACCGCAACTCCCCACGCGGCAACGCCGGCCAATCAGGCGACGCCGGTCGCGGCCCCAGCCTCCCCACTCGCGCCGCGCGTGCAACTCCGCCCGCCACGCAAACCGTTCCCGTCGATGCCCGCGCCTCCACGCGCGAAGGCCGCCAGCGCACCATTTCCGAAATCCTGAGTAACGATCAATCTCCGCGTGCCGCGACCGGCCAAAGTTCCACACTCAGCGAAGCCATGCGCGAAGCCGCCGAAGGCGCACAATCAGGGCTCGAAACCCGCTCGGTCCCCAGCGATCGCAGCGAACTCGTCCGCCGCGTCTTCCAACGCTACCAACAGCGCGCCCAGCCCGCGCCAGCGCCATCACAGCCGCAGCCCGCGCCCGACGCCGCTCCCGCCTCTTCCAAACCCGCAACGCAAACTTCACCCTCCTCACCCAAGTAACGCACCACCTTGAACCTCCACGTCGAAGAACCCATCTGGCTCCTGCTCGCGCTGCTCGCCATTCCCATGGCGCTCATCGCATGGCTCTCCTTCGGCGCAATGTCTCCCGCGCGCCGCGTCGCGAGCATCATCGCGCGCTTGCTGCTCATCGCTCTGCTCGCCGCGCTCCTCGCCCGCGCCAGCAGCATGCGCACCACCAGCAAACTCGCCGTCATCGCCGTCGTCGATACCTCCGGCTCCGTCGACCGCTTCTACAGCATCGCACGGGGCGACCGCACGCCCACATCACAGGTCCTTCGCACATACATCCAGCAAGCCGTGGGCAAGCTCGGTCCCGAAGACGCGCTGGGCCTCGTCGCCTTCGACGGCCGCGCCATCAGTGTCGCCACGCCCGCCCGCACCGCCGCGTGGGAGCGCGACCTCACCTTCCAACGCGTCGAAGGCACCAACATCGCCGATGCCCTGCGCATGGCCGCCGCCATGATTCCTCCCGATGCTGCGGGCCGCATCGTGCTCCTCAGCGACGGCAATCAAACCGCTGGCGACGCGCTCACCGCCGCCACCGAAATCGCCAGCCGCATGGGCCGAGGCCGCCGAGGCGGCCTGCCCATCGACGTCGTGCCTCTCTCCTACAAGCTCGACAACGAAGTCGTCGTCGAATCTGTCGATGCCCCACCCGCCGCTGCCGCGCAAGCCACCATCAACGTCCGCGTGGTGCTCTGGGCCACCGCACCCAGCGAAGGCAACCTGCTGCTCCTCCGCGAAGGCTCGCCTCTCGATCTCAACGGCGACGCCGAAGGCGCAGGCCGCCGCATTGCCCTCAAACCCGGTCGCAACGTCGAACTCATCGAAGTTGAGCTCGGCCCAGGTCGCGTCCACCGCTTCGAAGCCGTCTACGAGCCCGACGCCATCGCCGCGCCCACGCCAACCAACCCCGACGCCGCCATCCTCGCAGGCGACACCGTCATCGAAAACAACGCCGCGCAAGCCTTCACCATCACGCCCGGACGCGGCAGTGTCCTGCTCGTCGACGGCGTAAGCGGCGGCAGTCCCGGCGCGACAGGCGGTGCAGGCAGCACACTCGCAGAAGTGCTCCGCCGCGCCGGCATCGACACGACAGTCATCCCGCCCGCGGCCATGCCCGCGACCGTCCTCGCGCTGCAGTCCTACGACCTCGTCATCCTCGAAGACGTCCCCGCCGAAGCCATCGACCCCGCCATCCAGGATCAACTCACCAGCTTCGTGCGCGACATGGGAGGCGGCCTCGTCATGGTCGGCGGCCCCGACTCCTTCGGCAGTGGCGGCTGGAAAGGCACGCCCGTCGCCGAAATTCTCCCCGTCGAGCTCGATCTCCCCGACCGCGTCATCTCGCCCGAAGTCGCGACCATCTTCGTCATCGACAAATCAGGCAGCATGCGCCGCAACGTGCTGGGCAGTATCAAAAACCAGCAGGAAATCGCCAACGACGCGACGGCCCTCGCCATCTCCTCGCTCGATCGCAACGACCTCATAGGCGTCATCGCCTTCGACAACAACGCCAGCGCCGTCGTTCCCCTCCGTCGCAACGACGACATCAACAACACCATCAAGGAAGTCCGCGACATTGGCCCCGGCGGCGGCACAAACATCGCCGCCGGCATGGAGCTCGCCATCGACATGCTCCAAGATGTCAACGCAAAGACCAAGCACGTCGTCATCTTGAGTGACGGCAAGTCGCAACGCGAAAACGATCTCCCCGACCTCGCACGCGAACTCGTCGCCATGGGCGCGAAAGTCAGCACCATCGCCGTGGGCGACGACGCCGACCTGGGCGGCATGAGCAACATCGCCAACATCGGCAACGGCACGTACTACTACGCCAGCAACCCCAACGCTCTTCCCAAGATCTTCCTCAAAGCCATCCGCGTCGTGCGCACACCCCTTGTGCGCGAAGGCGACTTCACGCCCGTCATCCTCGCGAGCGGCAGCCCCATGACCACCGGCCTCGCCGCCGACATGCCGCCGCTGGGAGGTCTCACCCTCACGCGCCCTCGCTCGCAGCCCACCATCGCCCTCGCCATGGTCGCGCCCACCGGCGAGCCCGTCCTCGCCCACTGGAACGTCGGCCTGGGCCAAGTCGTCGCCTTCACCAGCGATGCCCACAAGTGGGCCGACAAGTGGCTCGCATGGCCCGGCTACGAACGCATGTGGACGCAGATCGTCCGCAGCGCAAGCCGCCCGCCGGGAGGCAACGACGTGCAAGCCACCGCCAACGTGCGCGACGGCCAGCTCACGCTCCGCGCCGAAGCCCGCGACGAATCGGGCACGCCCCTCCCAGGCGTCGAAATCCCCGCGACCGTCTACGCCCCCGACGGCTCCACGCGCGAAGTGAAGCTCACCGCCATCGCGCCCGGAGTCTTCGAGTCCATCACGCCCGCCTCGCAAACCGGCAGCTACGTCGCCATCGTCAAACCGCAACAGGCAGGCAAGCGCCTCGCCCCCGCCATCATCGGCACCACCCTCCAGGAAGGCGCCGAGTTCCGCACGCTCGAAAGCAGCGACCAGCTTCTCGCCGACATCGCCAAAGCCGGCAGTGGCCGCGTGCTCGATATCGCCCAGCCGCAGCTCGCCAACCTCTTCGATCGCACCAACATCAAACCCGCCGAAGCCGTGACGCCGCTGTGGAAGTTCCTCATGCCCCTCGCCCTCGCCGCGCTGCTCATCGACATCGCGATGCGCCGCGTCGCCTGGGACCGCTGCTTCAGCGCGCGGTTCAAGACCGCCCAAGCCGCCAAAGAAGCCCTCGCCGAAAAAATGCGAGGCACCACCGCCGTCACTAGCGTCGCCCGCGTCCGTACACGCGTCGAAGAAACCATCACCGCGCCCGAACCCAGCCTCGCCCTCTCCCAAGACGACGCGGCCAAGCTCGCCGCCGCCGCCCGCGACCGCCGCCGCGCCCAGCGTCTCCAACCGACGCAGCCCGCGCAACCTGTATCCACCCAGCCCGCCGCTCCCGTCGTCACCAATCAACCCGCCCAAGACGAAGGCTCCGGCCTCCTCGCCGCCAAGCGCCGCGCCAGCAAGCGATTCGACGACGAAACGTGACGCGCGGCACCCGCCCCACTCCCTCGCAAACAAACCAAGCCAAAGAAAAAGGACGCCGCTCTCGCAGCGTCCTTTTCACATTGTCACATCAAACCGCAATCATCCCGATTACGGGCACGCGCCACCGGCCAGCACGTTGAAGAAGTCAGTGACGTCCTGATCTTCGGGGAAGATGCCGTTGTTGTTGAAGTCGATGTCGTTGCACGTCGGGCAGACGCCGCCGGCGAGCACATCGAAGAAGTCAACCACATCCTGGTCTTCGGGGAAGATGCCGTTGTTGTTGAAGTCGACGCTGTCGCAGCTGATCACGTCAGGCGTGAAGCTCAGGTTGAGCGTCGCCGTGCCGCGAGCCGTCGTCGTCGTGCCACCCACGCGGATCGTGTAGTTGTTGCCCGTCGTGATCGGGATCGTGATGCTCGCGCGGTTCGTGCCGCAGGTGCTCGAGTTGCTGAAGCCGAGCAGACGCGCGTCATAGTTCGTGCAGCCGCTGCCGCTGTAGACCGAGATGATGCTCGGGAAGCTGCTGCCCGGGCACGTGCTGATGGTCAATTGACCGTTCGCCGTCGCCGGGTGGTTGAACCAAACGTCGTTGTGAAGCTGCGTCGTGCCGTGCACCGGGCCGTCGGTGGTCGCGCCGCCCGTGTTGATGGGCGTGTTGCCCAGCGTGATGCCCGCGCGGTTGGCGCAGTTGTCGTTCTGCGGAGGAGCAGCGCCGCCGCCGCCGTTCACGATCAGGTT
>DATGWV010000226.1:0-14035 GCA_035299305.1 Phycisphaerales bacterium
CCCCACGTGCCCACCCCGTCTCGTTCCTCCTCCGCGTGCTCAGCGAGCTCCGCGGTGAAGCCGGTCCTTACTTCAGAATCAACATCTCGCGATACGTCGGCAAAGGCCACAGGTCCTTCGGCACGCGAATCTCCAGCGCATCCGCCGCCGCACGCACGTCCTTCATCGCCGGACGAACCTTGTCGCGCATGTGCTCCGCATGGTGGCTCACATCGCCGCCCTCATGATCCAGCGTCGCTTCCAGTGCCTTGATGGCATTGCGAAGCTGCACGACCAGATCGGCGTACTCCTCAAGCTGCTGGCGAACTTCGCTCGCATCCACGTCCGCCGCTTCCGTCGCCGCGACGACTTCCGCAAGCTCCGTCTGATACCGCAGCGCGGCCGGCAGAATCGCAGTCCGCGCCATGATCGCCGCCGTGTCGGCCTCGATCTGCACCTGCTTGATGTACTTCTCGAGGTGAATGTGCTCGCGGGCCTCAACTTCAACCTTCGACAGCACGCGATACTTCTTGAACAGCTCGATGTTCTTCTTCAGCGACAGTTGCTGAATCGCCGCGACGCTCTCGCGGAAGTTGGGCAGCCCGCGCTTCGCAGCGTCCTCGTGCCATTCCTTGGTGTAGCCGTCGCCATCAAAGATGACGCGCTTGTGCTGCTTCACCGTCTGCTGCAGCACCTTTTTCACGCCCGCGATCATCTTCGCTTCGGTCGGGTTCTTGCCCAGTTCCTTCTCAAGTTGGTTCGCGATCGCATCGATGCTCTCAGCGACGATCGTGTTCAGCACCGTCGCGGGCCACGCCACCGCCGCGCTGCTGCCCACCGCGCGGAACTCAAACTTGTTCCCGGTGAATGCGAACGGACTCGTGCGGTTGCGGTCGCCCGTGTGCCGCGGAATCTGCGGCAGCGTCCGCGCGCCCAGATCAAGCTTGCCGCCCTTCATCGTGCTCTTGGGGTTGCCGCTCTCAAGCTGCTCGATGATGTCGCTGAGCATGTCCCCCAGGAACACGCTCATGATCGCCGGCGGAGCTTCGTTCGCGCCCAGACGCCAGTCATTCGCCGCGCTCGCCACGCTCATGCGCAGCACTTCCGGATAGCTGTCCACCGCGCGAATCACCGCGCACAGGAACGTCAGGAACTGCATGTTCGTGTGCGTGTCGTCACGCGGATCAAGCAGGTTGACGCCCGTGTTGGTCGTCATGGCCCAGTTCAGGTGCTTGCCGCTGCCGTTGATGCCCGCAAACGGCTTCTCATGCACGATGCAGTGCATGCCATGCCGACCCGCGACGCGCTTGAGCGTCTCCATCGTCAGCATCTGGTGATCGCACGCGATGTTCGCCGTCTCATAGAGCGGCGCGAGTTCAAACTGCCCCGGCGCGACTTCGTTGTGCCGCGTCTTCACCGGCACACCCAGCCGATACAGCTCGCGCTCCACTTCATTCATGAAACCCAGCACCCGCGTCGGAATGCTGCCGAAGTAGTGATCCTCCAGCTGCTGACCCTTGGGCGGCTTCGCGCCAAACAGCGTGCGGTCACACGCCACCAGGTCCTCTCGCTCCACATAGTGCGAGCGATCAATCAGGAAATACTCCTGCTCCACGCCCGCCGTCGCGATCACGCGGGTCACGCCCGCATCGGTGCCGAAGATCTTCAGAATGCGCACCGCCTGTTCGCTCAGCGCCTCCATCGACCGCAGCAACGGCGTCTTGTGGTCCAGCGCCTCGCCCGTCCAGCTCACAAATGCGGTCGGAATACACAGCGTCGCCGTGCCCGCATCGCGATTGATGAACACCGGGCTCGTGCAGTCCCATGCCGTGTACCCGCGAGCTTCAAACGTGGCGCGAATCCCGCCGCTCGGAAAGCTGCTCGCATCCGGCTCGCCCTGCACCAGCGCGCTGCCGGTGAACTCGCTCATCGCGCCGCCGCTGCCGTCAGGCGTGAAGAACGCATCGTGCTTCTCCGCCGTCAGCCCCGTCAAAGGCTGGAACCAGTGCGTGTAGTGTGTCGCGCCGCGCTCCAGCGCCCACTCCTTCATCGCCGCCGCCACCACATCCGCAAGGCCGGCTTCAAGCGGCTCGCCATGCTTGATCGTGCGTTGGAGCCGCTTGAAGACTTCCTTGGGCAGACGCTGCTGCATCACCCGCTCCGTGAACACATCGCTCGCGAACGAGTGATCGACACGGTGATCCGTGTGCGAACTGTCGCGGTGATGCGTCCCGTTCGTTGACGCGATGGCTTTGCCGTTCGAAGCGATCATGCTGGACATAGCGGCCTTTCGTGCAAGGGAACTGACGCGAAACCGATGTTTGTGAATCGCACGCTCCACACGTGCGCGAGTGAGACGTTCTTCTTCGACTGATGCAAGTGTGATCTGTGTAGACGACGACGCAGCGCGCCTTCGTGATACATGATTGTTTCACGCAAACGTCACAAAGCAAACACGATTTCTTCATTGTGTCGATTTGACACATTACCTCGTGTCGAACCAAGTACGTGCTCTGCGCACACGTTCAGTGCAGTCCTTCGCACAACTCGCGAACAAACGCACGCGTCTCGTGCGGCACAAACTTCCCCGCCTTCGCCGCATCACCCATGCGCCGCACGAGCGCCGAGCCCACAATCGCCGCGTCGGCATGCTTCACCACCGCCGCGACATGCTCCTTCGATGAAATCCCGAAGCCGCACGCGATGGGCAAATTCGTCACCTCGCGCAGCGCGCTCACGCGCTTGCTCACATCAGGCAACTCAGCCTGCTCACCCGTGATTCCCCCACGCGCCAGCATGTACACAAAACCCGTGCTCGCCTTTGCGATCTCCACCGCCCGATCACGGGGCGTGGTCGGCGCGATGAGCAAACTCAGCGACAACCCGCTCGCCCGCGCCGCATCGCGCAGATCCCCGCTCTCCTCCAGCGGCGCATCAGGCACGATCAGTCCGTCAAACCCCGCATCCTTCGCGCTCCGCGCGAACCCGCTCGCGCCGCCCATGCGATGCACAATCGACATGCTCACCATGGCGACAATGCCCAGCCCCACCGTGCCGCGCACCGCCGCAACTTCCTCAAAGATCGACTTGGGCGTCACGCCTAGCTGCAGCGCATCATGCATCGCGCTTGCAATCACCGGCCCGTCCGCGATCGGATCAGAAAACGGAATGCCCACTTCAACAATCGACGCCCCGCCCTCCTCGCATCCGCGCACCACCTCGCCCAGCATGCCGGGCTTCGGATACCCCCCGCACACAAACGGCATCAGCGCCTTGTAGTTGATCGAGCGAACGGACTGAAAAATGTCATCAATGCGGCCCATGCGACAGAGCGTAAGCCCACCGCCGCCGACTCATCGACCACAAAAAAAACGCCCCGGCGTCAACCGGGGCGTTTCAAACTCACATGCAGTTCACTTACTGCTTCTTCACATCGCCCGCGATGATCGCACGGAACTCCGCGCCCTTCATCCGACGCTTGATGACGTCGTTAACCTGCTCAACCGTCAACGCCGCCGTCTTGTCCAGGTCTTCCTGGTCCCACTTCATCGTCCGATCAAGGAACATGTAGCTGGCCAGCGTGCTCGCGACGTTGCCGTCATCGCTCAGGCTTGTCAGATAGTCAAGCTTGTACGCTTCCTTGCCCTTGTCGAGTTCTTCCTGCGTGATGCCGGTCTCGATCCACTTCGTGAACTCTTCCTGCATGGCAACCAGCGCCTTCTCAGCGTTGGGTGCCGCACAGATCGCATATCCGCCCAGCGGCGCGACCTTGTCGAGCGAGCTGATCGTCAGGAACGAGCCCGCGCCATACGACAGGCCTTCGCGCTGCCGCAGCCGGTCCAGCAGGCGCGAGTTCGCGTTGCCGCCCAGGATGTAGTTCGCGAAGTTGAGCGCAACCGCGTCCGGATCGTTGTCATCCATCTCCAGCACGCTCGCCATCATCACCATCGCCATGGGCTTGTCGGGCGTCACGATCGTTTCAGGCCCGCTCAGGTTCTTGAGGTAAGGCCGCGCCACGCGCTTGTACTCACCCTTCGCCTGCCAGCCCGTGAAGATGTCGCCGATCTTGCCGGTCACTTCGCTTTCATCAAAGTCGCCCACAACCGCAACTTCGACCTTCGCGGGGCCGACGACCTTGTTATAGAAGTCCTTCACGCTCTCCAGCGTCGTGCCGCGCATCTCCGCGATCTGCTCTTCCATCGTTTGCACGTAGAAGTACGAATCCTTCGGATACGGCGCCGCCGCACGCTGCATGGCGTTGCCGCCCAGCGCCTGCGGGTTGGTCAGCCCCGCTTCAATGCCAGCGATCCGCTCCTTCATCATCGTGTCAAATTCGCTCTGCGGGAACGTCGGCTCGCGCAGCATCGTCTTGACCAGCGCAAGCACCTTGCCCACGTTCGCGCGATCGCTCGTGATGTTCACATTCAGCGCGCCCTGCTGGCTGCTGATGCCCACTCGGCTCTGCAGCTTCTCGATTTCATCGCTGAGCTGCTGATAGCTCATGCTGCCCGCGCCGCGACGCATCAGCGCGCCCAGCGTGCTCGCCTGCACGCGCTTGCCCGTCAGCGTCTTCTCATCACCAAAGCGAATCGTCATGCTGACACTCACCGCATCGCCGCGATTCTCCTTGGGCAGCAGCGCCAGTTCCACATTCGGCATGGGCTGGCTGCGCTTCACGCGCGCCTCAATGCCCTTTGGCGTCGCGTCAAACGCTTCACCCTGCGCCGTCTGCTCCGTGCTCTTGTAGTCCTTCACCAGGCTCTCGACGTCCGGTGCCGCAGGCACCACCGCGCGAGCCGCGCCGCTGGTGGGAATGAACATCCCGCTCGTGCGGTTGTTCTCAATCAAATACGCATTCGCGACGCGCTGCACGTCCGCCGTCTTCAGCGTCTTCGCGCGATCGCGGTTCAGGAACATCAGCCGCCAGTCGCCCGTCGCCGCGTAGTCCGTCAGGTCCACGCCGATGCGGTTGCTGTCCGCCATCGCGACCTTGAATCCGCTCAGAATGCCCGTGCGAGCCCGCTCCACTTCTTCATCCGTGATGGGCGTCGTCGCCAGACCTTCCAGCACGCCCTTCGCAACATCGTGCGCCTTCTGCGGGTCCTGTCCGCTCTTCAGCGTCGCGACCGCGAACAAGCTGCCGCGTTCCTTCGCGCTGATCGGGAACACGCTCACGCTCGCCGCGTAGCCGCCTTCCACCAGCGCCTTGTACAGTCGCCCGCTGGGCCGATTGCCCAGCACATCCGCGAGCATCTCAATCGCCACCGAATCCTCGTGGCTCCCCGCCGGCGTGTGATAGAAGAACCCAACACTCGCCTGGCTGCCTTCGCGCCGCACTTCAAAGAACCGCGGCCCATCCTGCACCGGCTCATCCGTGTACGTCTCGCTCATCGCGATATTGGGAGCCTTCAGCCCCGCGAAGTACTTGTCGATCATCGACAGCGCCGTCGCAGGCTCAAACTTCCCCGCCACCACCAGCATCGCGTTGTCCGGGCGGTAGTACTGCTGATAGAACTTCTTCAGGCTGCTCGCCGGCACGCGCTCAATGTCCGCGCGATTGCCGATCGTGCTGTTGCCATACGGGTGCCACGTATACGCCTTCGCAGCCAGATTCTTCATCATGATCTGCGTCGGGTTGTTCTCGCCCATCTCAAATTCATTGCGCACGACCGTCATCTCGCTGCGCAGATCCTCTTCCTTGATGTTCGAGTTCATCATGCGGTCCGCTTCCAGCCGCAGCGCGAACTCAAGGTTCTTGTCATTCGCCACCATCGTCTCGTAGTAGTTAGTGCGGTCCAGCCACGTCGTGCCGTTGAACTGCGCCCCGTGCTCCTGCAGCAGCTTCCACACGTCATCATGCGTAGGCGTGCCCTTGAAGACCATGTGCTCCAGCAGGTGCGCCATCCCCTTCTCGCCGCGCCCTTCATGTCGCGAGCCAACGAAGTACGTGATGTTCACCGTCACGTTCGCGCTGCTCGCATCCGGAAACAGCAGCACGCGCAGCCCGTTGGGCAGCCGGTACTCAGTGATTCCCTCCACGCTCGTGACCGGATTCCCCGCCCACGCGCCGGGCGTGTGCGCCGCCGATGCGGCAGGGGCCTTGTCATCCATGCTCATCGCCGTGCCAGCGGCAAGCGTGAGTGTGAGAGGTGCGATCGTGAGTGCGACCAGAACGCGTGTGAACCGATGCATGCGAATGCTCCAACGCTGACACGCCAAGCGACGAACTCGCACGCGCCAACGCATAACGCCCGGCAGTCCGGGCGCATGGTTTTCGTCTAGGTTACACCTTGGTTACACCCAACGGCCGTTCATCATCTCAACAGCCGTCAGGTTCGGCCTTCAACCGGGTCGCCCATCAGGCTGCTTCGGCGCCTTTCCAGGCGGCGTCTTCATCTTCTTGCGCACCGGTGCCTTCGACGCCTTCTTGCTCGCACGCGCCGGCTTGCCCTTCTCCTTCGTCGGAGGCGGCAATGCCCGCTTGCCCTTGCCCGTCCCGCGATGCCAATATGCCTTCGCCGCACTCTCGCGCACCGGCCCGCCCGCTGCCGGCAACACCTCGCGAATCACTTTCGCAATCTCATCCGCACACTTCGCAAACGCGCTGGGCTTGAGGTGCAGTTCATCTGACCAATCATCATCCTGCACGATGCCCCGCAGATCAACATGGCGATACGCCCCCTTGGGCCCCGTCGCCGCGAACTCAAGCTGCAACTGCGCCTGCATGGAGTTGAACTCATCAATCAGCGTGCGCATGTGCTTGCGCGCATTCTCAAAGCTGATGCGCCGCCGATCAAACTGCGTCTTCAGCCAAGGCCCCGCCACCGGAATCAATCCCCAGATCGCCTTCGTCTTCGCGCCATTGGGCACCGGCACGCCATATCCGTGATGAATCACCACGCACCCAGGCGAAGCCGCGACCATCTTCCGCACAAAGTCCCCAATCGCCTGCCGCGCTGTCGTGCGAAACGTGTCCTCCACCACGCGCATGCGCAGCTCAGGCAGCCCGCTGTGCGCATGATTCAAGTATGCCAGCAGTTCCGTCCCCGCCACATCGTTCCCGCCTCCGGAGAACAGCACCACTTTCGGCTTCAGCTTCTTCGCCTGCTCCACAAGCTCATCAATGCTCGACTGTCCGTTGCGGTCCTTCTCCCCATACACCATGTTCTGCAGCGTGTCGCCAAAGCACCCGGCGTTCTCAATCTTGAACCCGTGCTGATGCGTCAGGTGATCAATCAAATCAACGCCCGGCGGAAAATTGAACCACGAATCGCCCTCCGCCAGCAGCACCGGCTTCGCGACTCCCTCCGCCCGCGCTGCACGCCGTGCCTGCGCCTTGGTCTCCGCCTTGATCGCCTTGACCTGCGACTCCGTCAATAGATCGAGTTCTTTATAGCTTGGCATATCGCTCCCTTTCTGCGCCGAGTCTACCAGACTCCCGCCCCGCATGTCACGCGAGCGACTTATTCACCAAGGATTCACACGCTTCACCGCCGCGACAAAGCTCGCCGCGTCATGGTCATATCCCCACTGCCCCCGCCCGCGCGACCGCAGCACATTCCAAGGCACCCGCGGAATCTCCACCGCCCGCATCAGCGCGTTGCCGTTGTTCTCAAACCGCTCGCTCGTCGGCGCAGGGTTCGACACAAACACAAACTGCTCAAACCCATACCCGCGATTGTCGCGCACATCCCCGCCCGCGCTCGGATTCTCGCGCACGAACATGTATCCCGCTCCCTCCGGCGCAAACAACAGATTATCTCGCACCACCGTCGCGTTCATGTTCTGGATCGCGATGCCCCAGCCCGGAGTCTTCGGACTGAGCACGATGTTCTCATAGAACTCGCCGTTGGTGTCATGCCCGATCCCCATCGGATGCCCGATGCCGATCGCGTTGCCGCAGCGATCAAACACGTTGTGATACACCTCATACGTCCCGCCGCGCGCCTGCACGCCGGCGAATCCCGGCTCACCCACCCAGTTCCGCCGCACCACGCGCTGACTCAGCGAGTCATGCACCAGATACATCCCCTGCGAGAACATGTCGCGATTGCCCGTGTTCCAGAAAACGTTCTCCTCAATCGTCACCCGCGTCGCGTTGCTGACGTAAATCCCCTGGCTATGACTCTCAGCGTTCCGCTGCCCTTCGATGATGTTCCGCCGAATCGTGATCGTCCCGCCGCGTCCCTCCAAACCCTGCACGCGCACGCCCACCGTGCCGCCTTTCAGCACGCAGTCCTCAATCAGAATGTCATCCGCATTCCCCGCGATGTCGATCACCGCCTGCTGCCGCTCGATGCAATCAAACGCCAGCCCCTGAACGCGCACATGCGATGCCTCCGTCACTCGCAGCCCAAACGACTCACTCTCAGGCACACGAAACAGCGGCCGCTCCCGCGCCTGCGGATCAGCCGCCAGCGTCAAAGGTCGCTCGCGCGACTCCCCGCCCCAGTCCACCTGCTCATACTGCCCGCGAATTGCCGCGTCATACGTCCCCTCCATGAAGTAGATCACGCCGTGTTGAGGCTTCTTCCACCCCTGCATCACCCCGCGAATCGAAGCCTTGGGCCGCTCGCGCGTCCCCGGATTCGCATCATCTCCAAGCGGCGGCGGCGCGATATACGCCACAAACCCTCGCTCATTGATGATCGCCGTGAACCCGTTCTCCCCCTGTCCCACGCCCACCGGGTCACTCTCATGCCGCCCCAGCATCACCGCGTAAAACTCTGCGACATCTTCATCTGACGGGTACACGTCATCGCGATTGAAATCAATCGAATCACACCGAGAGCACTCCCCGCCGCTGATCACGTTATCAAAATCCGCCGCATCCCGCGCATCCGTCATTCCATCGTTGTTGAAATCACTATCCCCGCGCTTGCCCGGCTGCGTCACCACCAGCGCCAGCAGCGCAACCAGCGTGATCGCCACCAGCGCCGACCCCTCCGCCAGCCCGCGCCGCCACGACCGCGCTGCACCGCACACATCACCCATCACACACTTCGAAAGCCCCATCATGACATCCCTCCCGCGTCTCTCGTTCCCTCTCGCGCGCGAACACTTCGCGCCTCGCAAGCATCATGCGCGAGTCGCAGCGACAAGCCAAGCGAAAAATGCACGAGTGACATGGATTGAGCGCACACACACGGTGACTGCAAGAAAATTCCTCTCACCGCCCGCGACACTTTCACAAGCGATCAACCGCCCGCGCTCCCCTCACCGCCCGGCAGCGTCATGCTCCACGGATTCAGATAGCTGTCGATGTCTTCCTTCGTGATTGTCTTCCCATTGACATCCTTCGTCCCCACCACAGTCTCATACGCCAACTGCCGCACCGTCTTCCCTTGCTTGAATGCGTTCTTCGCCAGCGCCGCGCTCGCGTCATATCCAATCACCGGCACCAGACTCGTGCACATCGCAAGGCTTCCTTCAATCAAGCTCTTGCACCGCGCCTCATCAGGCAGCAGCCCCGGGCTGGGAGGAAGCCCCGTGCTCGCGTCGCCGTTGTGCGCCCGCAGCAGGTTCTGATCAAACATGTGGCACGCTCGGCTTAGCAGATGAATGCTGTCCAGCAGATTCGCCGCCATCATCGGCATCGCCACGTTCAGATCAAGCAGACTCCCCACGCCGCCAAACCCGCCATACGTCACTGCCGCGTCATTGCCAATCACCTGGCAGCACACCATGATCATCGCTTCACAGATCACCGGGTTCACCTTCCCTGGCATGATCGACGAGCCCGGCTGCACCGCAGGCAGCACAAGTTCACCAATCCCGCAACGCGGCCCGCTCCCCAGCCAGCGAATGTCATTGGCGATCTTGCTCAAACTCACCGCGATGGTCTTGAGCACGCCGCTCGCTTCGACATACGCGTCCTTGGCATGCTGCGCCTCAAAGTGATTCTGCGCCTCGCGGAAGTGCACGCCCGTCGTGCGCGTCAGTTCCGCCGCCACCATCTTGCCAAACTCTTCATGCGCGTTGATTCCCGTGCCCACCGCCGTGCCACCGATCGCCAGCTCGCTCAGCGTGTGCAGCGCGCGATGCACGCGTTCCTGAGCATGCCGCACCTGGCTCGCATACCCGCTGAACTCCTGCCCCAGCCGAATGGGCGTCGCGTCCGCCAGGTGCGTGCGGCCGATCTTCACCAGCTTGTCCCACGCCTTCGCCTTGGCTTCCAGTTCGCTCGCCACGCGATCCAGCGCGGGCAGCAATTCCTCATGCAGCATCTTCGCCGCCGCGATATGCATCGCCGTCGGGAACGTGTCGTTGCTGCTCTGCCCCATGTTCACATGGTCATTGGGGTGAACGCCTCCCGCCGTGATGTAATCCTTGTTCTTGCTGCTGCCGATAGCCGCGTGCCGGCGGATACAAATGATGTTCGCGATCACCTCGTTCGCGTTCATGTTCGTGCTGGTGCCGCTGCCGGTCTGAAACACATCCACCGGAAAGTGCTTCGCGATCCCGCCAAACGCGGACAGCCCATCTTCAATCTCGCGGCACGCCTCGATGATCGCACCCGCCCGCTCGCTCGACAGCCGCCCCAGCTTCAGGTTCACTCGCGCGCAGCTCGCCTTCAAAATCGCATACGCCTTGATCACGCTCTCAGGCACCGGTCGCCCGCTCACCGGAAAGTTCAAAACCGCCCGCTGTGTGCTCGCCCCATACAGCACATCCGCAGGCACAGGCATTTCGCCCATCGTGTCCTTCTCAACACGCGTGCTCCCTGCCGGCAGGTTCACCGGCGCCGGCGCAGGCGCCGCGGGCAGTCCGGCACTCTTGGTCTTCGCACCCTTCCCGCCCTTCCCGCTCTTGTTGCGAGGCTTCTTCGCCATCAGCGGCTTCTTCTCGCGGGAATTGGGTTCGTGGCGGACGGTCTTTTTGTTGTTGGGCTTGCTGGCCATATCGCCGCCAGTGTAAGGATGCGCCAGCCGCATGTGACAACTGCATGAGCCAGCCCACACCCAACCTTCACGCGAGCACCCAATTTCACATTCCCCAGCGACCATACCGTCTGTCACGCGTCAAACCGGAACCGCAAGCCGCCGGTCGCTGAACACCACCCGGCTTCGCACAGACCTTGTCGCCCGCAACGGGCTTACTTCATGGGGCAACACGGAGGATGGCTATGAACGTTCGTGTCGCATCGCGCGTGGCAGTCGCTCTCATCACCTGCGCTGGCCTCGCCGCGCCGGTGTTCGCGCAGACTGCTCCCACCAAGCCCGCACCCAGCAAGACAACGCCCACAAAGCCCGCGAAGTCTGACCCCGCGTCCCAGCCTGCCCCGCAGCCCGAGGCCACGCCCACCAATCGCGGCGCGCCCGTGCGCGGCGATTACGTCAAGCGCGGCAAATCACGCGACACGCTCCTCAAAATCGGCGTGCGCATCATGGGCATGAGCTCCGTCAAGCCCGACACCAACAACAGGCCGGGCCTGCCCGGCAAGCCCGATGGCAAACCCAAGAACCCCGGCACGCCCGCGCCCACCGACGAAGTGCCAAGCGTGCCGCTTGATCGCAAAGCCCGCACCGAACTCGATCTCGAGTCCGTCTCCATGATGTTCCCGCTGGTCCGCTCCACATCCGGCAGCGACCTGCTGGGCAACGTGGTGGATTGGCCCGAAGTCGCGGGCGGCACCATGGGCTACCGCGGCCGATTGCAAGTTGCAGGCGCACTCGCCGATTCCCAGCCCGACGTCCTCACTGGCTACGCCGCTGGCGTGCAAATCGCCAAGTGGATCTACGTCCGCAAGCCTGACGACCGCAACATCCGCGACATCGAGCTCACGCTCGAAGTCCCCGTGCGCACCTACGCCGTCGAGTTTGACGAAAAGGCCGCGTCGCTGGTCCCCTGGCCGCGCGTCTGGCCCGAAGAAGCCGCCAGCGCGCTCAAGCCGCAGACCTACATCGAGCGCGGCCTGACCCCCGAAGGCGAACTCAGAGACTACGACCCCAAAATCATCGAGCAAACCCTGCAAGCGTGGCTCGACGAAGAAGGCATCAAGGACATCAAGAGCACGCCCCTCGTGCAAGTCGCCAAAGTGCTCACCGGTCGCGTGTGGCGCACGGTGCAGCCCAGCGGCGATGGCCAAGTCAGCCAGCGCAACACAGGCCGCTTCATGGGACTCGAGTTGCAAGCTCCCAGCGTCACCCTCGATCGCGGTCGCGGCAGCGAGCATGACATGGTCATCCTGCTCGTAGCCATGCTCAAGCAGGCCGGCATACCCGCGCGGGCCGTCATCGGCCTCGAATCACAGGCCGACGGCGACCGCTTCCTCGATGATCGCGGCGGCAGCAAGGGCCTGCGCGCGTGGGTCGAGTTCTGCGTCTACGACGAAGCCCGCAACTCCATCAACTGGGTCCCCATCGACATCTACCGCATGCGCCGCAGCGCACCGCGCCCGCCCAAGCTCACCACAACCTGGAAGTGGTTCGGCACCACCGAGACCACGATGGAACTCGTCCCCTTCGCCCTGCAATATCAGCCCCCCACCGATGTCGCGACCTACCCGATCGCAGGCTTCTGGGGCTGGTTCGTCACACCCAAGGCCCCCGCCGACGTCGAAATGGCCCTCAGCTTCCACGCCACCGACATCCCCCGCCGCCAAGGCGAAGACCTGAAGCCATCCGACAACAAGAAGCCGGAAAAGAAGAAGGACAAGTTCGGCGACTGATGGCCGCAGGTTACCTGAATCGGCATTCGTGATTCGACATTCGAATTCGTGCCACCGACCGGCTGGCTCTGCAGCCGGTCGGTGCCCAAACCACCCAGCATGCATGAGACGCCGCCCCATGCTCCCGCACCATCGCCGCAAGCGGTTCCGATCTGGACCAGTTCGGGCCACGGCGTGGAGTACTCGTCGATCATCCTCGCCCGCGCCAACCTGTCTGGCCTTGTACTTGGCGTGTTGCTGGTATGGGCCGTGCTCGCATTTGAACGCATGACGTACCAAGTCATCGCGTTGGCAGCCCTGCTGGTGATTGCGTTGTCGATTATGCTCGCCGTCGGTGCGCATCGCCGTCGCTCGCACATCCGACGTGTCACTATTGACGACGCCGCTCGCGTCGTGTATTTTGAGAACGTGTATCTGCACCAGGCGTGGCGGCTGCCTCAACGCATGCAGTGCATCGCATGCTCGTTTGATGACATTCTGTGGATTGACTACTGGAAGTTCGGACACCCCAAGCACCTTCTCATCGCCACCCGGCGCGGCAAGGTGCTCCTCAGCAGCGAACGCAATGATCTGGGCCCGATCCACGATGCGCTGCACACGCTGACGCGCGGTCGCAGCGTTCCCGTCAACCTGTCGCCATGGTTGCTATACGCGATCCTGTGCGCGTGCGTACTCGCCGGGGTCGCCTTCCTCTTTTACATGAACTGGGTGCCGTAACTCGCGCCTCACACGAGCGAGCGGGCACACCTGATCGCCCGCCGGCGTTGGAAACGCGGGGGTACCCAAAGGCTTCGCGTCTTCGCAACAACCGCTTTCCCCCTCCGCGATCTCCGCGTCCTCCGCGGTGAACTCTGTCTTCCTGTCTTCCTTTGCGCATTTCGCGTCCTGGCGGCGAACTTCCTCCCCCGCCTCCCGAAATACCCCTTGTGCAAAACTATTGACCTGTGGTATAATCCGCCCGCGATTTGTCAGGTTTCGCCCATGTGGGCCGTCCGTGTCGGGTCGTCGGTGCTTCCACTCTGCCCGGGTTCAAGCATTCGTCAGGTTTCGGGCATTTTGGGAGTGGAGCGCATGAAGCTCTACGTTGGTAATCTGCCTTTCCGTGTCACCGAGGATGCCTTGCGTCAGGCGTTCGAGCAATTCGGTGAAGTCGTCAGCGCCATCCTCGTGATGGACCGCGAAACCGGCCGCCCCCGCGGCTTCGGCTTCGTCGAGTTCAAGGATCGCGCCGGTGGCGAAGCCGCCATCAACGGCATGCACGGCAAGTCGTTCGAAGGTCGTGATCTGACCGTCAACGAAGCCAAGCCCCGCGAAGAGCGTGGCGGTGGCGGCGGCGGCGGTGGTGGTCGCGGCGGCTGGGGTGGTGGTGGCGGCGGCGGCGGCGGT
>DATGWV010000227.1:0-3839 GCA_035299305.1 Phycisphaerales bacterium
GTGGCGATGCCGCGTTCGAGCGGGCCGGCGTCTTCACCCTTGCGAAGGATCTGCTCGCGCGTGAGCTCGCGGGCTTCGAGCGTGCTGTAGCGGTTGTGCTTGGCGATGAGATGCTCAAGGCCTCGGCGGTCCTCGTGCAGCATGAGATTGCGCATGCGGCTGGTGGGACCGTCGACGATCATGTGCTCGTGCACTTCGCGCTCTTCGTAGCGGGCTTTGCCGCGTTTGAAGAGACGGAGGTTGTAACTGGGGAAGTAGCCGCAGTGCTTGATGGGCTTGCCCAGGAAGTATGTCAGGCGATTGACGTAGTAGCCCGTGACGGATTGCAGTGCGGGATCGCCTCGCGCGATCATGAGGATTTCATCGCGAAGCTGCGGCGTGATGGCTTCATCCGCGTCGAGAATGAAGACCCATTCGGTCGTGATGGGCAAGTTGGTGAGGGCCCAGTTTTTCTGGCGGGCGTAACCCAGCCAAGGCTGCACGACGACGGTCGCGCCATGCTGCTGCGCGATCTCGCGCGTGCTGTCGGTGCTTTCGCTGTCAACGACGAAGACCGCGTCGGCCCAGCCTTTGACGCTTTCGATGGCGTACGGGAGGTTGGCCTCTTCGTTGAACGTCGGGATGATGACGGTGACGTTGCTCCGCACGCGCGATGGGCTGGCGGAGGGCTGGCTGGAGTTGTTCACGCTCGTCGTCATGCGTTCCTTCACAGCTACACACGGATCGCGTCAGTGCGCGTGGGCTCCGAACTTCTCTTTCCGCGGGGGCGGCACGGGCAGACCACGGGCCACGATGTCACAGAACTCGTCACACAGCGTCTTGCGGCTGAGCTTGGTGCCGATCACGTCTGCGGCGCGTTTGCCCATGGCGGCGAGCTGCTCGGGCGATGCGTTGAGCATGTCGCGCAGCACGCGGACGCAGCCGTCCACGTCGCCGTGGGCCACGTGCCAGCCGATGTTGTACTTCTCGATGATGTCGCTGACGTGACTGGGATTGGGGCCCAGCAGCAGCACGGGACGCGAGACGGCCATCGCGCCGTAGACCTTGCAGGGGTGCACGATGCCGACCACGTCGTTACCGATGCTGACGACATGAACGTCGGCCGCGCTCAGACTGTACTTGAGGTCTTTGAAGGGCTGATACGGCAGGCTGACGATGTTCTTCGCGCCGGCGGCGATGCGGTCGTCGACTTCCTTCTTGCCTCCCCCACCGCCGATGCAGTAGAAGACCAAGCGTTTCTCGTTTTCGAGTTTCGCCGCGGCGTCGAGCAGTGTCTTGAGCGGATTCGCGGGGCTGTGGTTGCCCGAATACATGACGACGAACTTGCCGTTGGCTTTGTCGTGCGTCGCGCCCAAGTTGAGCTTCTGGCGGAAGGGGTTCTGCGCGTGCGGGATGTTCTGCGATTCGTCCTCGTGAGGCCAGGGCGGGCTGGCGACGGTCTTCTCGCGGATGGGCACGCCCTTGGCCGCGATGCGTTCGAGCATGAAGCGGTCCATGACGACGATGTCGCTGGCTTGGCGCAGGATGACGCGGTTGAAGAAGTCGAAGACGCGCGCTGACAGACTGGTCGGCGAGATCTTCTTCATCGCGATCATCTGATCGGGATTGAGATCCATGAGCCAGTACTTGACGGGAACGTTGCGCAGCTTGCTGAGCACTGCGCCGACGACGCCGCAGAAGGGCGGGCTGGTGCTGACCATGATGCCCGCGAGGTCTTCGACCAGCAGACTGCGGAAGAAGGCCTGCATGACGAACGAGCCTTGCGCAAGCAGTCGCACGGCGATGCTGCTCTTGCCGAAACTGCTGAAGGGCAGGCGAACGACTTCGACGCCGTCAAGCGTTTCGCGCTTGGGGAATTGCTGGCTGGGGTCGTCGTAGCCGTTGGCGGCGGAGTAGACCTTGACGTTGTAACCGCGATTGACGAGCTCGATCGCCGCGTCGGCGATGTGCTGCCCGACGCTTGCCGGGTCGGGCAGGTAGACCTGAGAGATAATGAGAATGGTCGGTCGTGGCACGCGGAAAGTCTCGGCAGACGAGCCCGAGGCTGCGGGCCCCGGGCGGTGAGAGTGAAGGCGGACGGAAAGGTCGGCAGGGTATTCTGGCGGGCCGCCGGGCGATCCTGCTCGCACGGACACAGGGAACTATCGGACAATTCCCGATCACGCGGCAACTTGAAACGTTCGCGGCGTGCGGTTCGTTCGGATGGGCGGGGTACAAACCACACGACTCGCTCAAATTGAACTTGCTGCACAAGAATCTTGCGACAAGTTTGCACCGCATCTCTTGACCGGCATCTGACGAACCGATAGTGTTCACTCGTATGTTCGTTTTCCAGGTCAAACTCGCTTGCACGCAGTGCCATGCCGTTACCGGCGGGCCCGCGCTGTGCATGTGAGACGCCTGGCACGTCTTGCTCGCAGATCAGCGCCGGCCCACTCGGGTCGGCGTTGTTGTTTGTGGCACGGTGGGTGACACAGACAACGCTGACGCGAGTACAGGCCGGTCCAGCATAAAGGACCGTCCATGACCACGTTCGCCACTAACCCCAAGACAAGTTTCTCTCGTGTGCCGCGTTCGCGCGGCGTCGAAAGCGCCACGCTGCGCGTCGCCATACCCAACGGCACGCGCCAGGCGGCGGTCGTTGAACTGCTGTCGCAGGCCGGGCTGCGCCCCACGGAGGGGCTGACGCCTCAGCGGCCTCTGCTGCCCTTGCAGAACAGCGATTGCAAGGCCCTGTCTCCCCAGAACATCATCGGCATGCTGGCGACAGGCTCACGCGATGTGGGCTTTGCGAGCAGCGACTGGGTTGAGGAGCAGGGTGTTGATCTGGTCGAACTGCTCGACACGGGCCTTGACCCGGTGAGCATCGTGGCGGCGGCGCCGACGGATTTGCTGGACGCCGGCAGACTGCCCCAGCGCGAGCTGGTGGTCGCAAGTGAGTATGAAAAGCTTGCGCGTGCGTGGATCGCGACGCGTGACCAGCGGGCGAAGTTCGTGCGCACGTACGGCGACACGCAGGCGTTCACGCCCGAAGACGCGGACGTGATCATCGACGCGATGGCGTGGCGCAGCCCGCAACCCGGGCCCGGCCTCACGATCGTGGAAGACATCATGCGCAGCTCGACCAAGCTCTTTGCGAGCAAGGCGGCGATGAGCGATCCGGACAAGCGCCGGCGCGTGGAAGACTTCGCGATGCTGGTGCGCAGCGTGCTGTCGGCGCGTGAACGCGTGATGATCGACCTGAACGTCAGCGCGGCGAACTTCAACAGCGTTGTCGAGTCACTGCCTTGCATGCGCGAGCCCACGGTCGCGCCGCTCAACGGCGGGATGGGCTTTGCGGTGCGCGTCGCGGTGCCTCGGCAGAATCTGGCCGAACTCATTCCGATCATCAAAGGTCGCGGCGGCACGGACATCGTGGTGACGCAGCCGAGTCAGATTGTGATTTGACGTGCCGGCGTGAGGAGGAGAGGGCGCGGAGTGGGGGCACATTGGGCGGCGGTGCGGTGCATCACGAGTGTTGGAGGAGAGACTTGTGAAGCCGCGCCGCCGCCGGGGGGAGGGATTGGCCGGAACCCAGCGCGCGGAGCGTGCGAATGGAGAGCGAGAAAGCAGGGGTGTCTATGCGTGCGTCACACGGCGTTGGAATGGCGTTTCTTGGTACGTGCATCGCGGCGGCGCAGCCGTGCGAGGTGACGTGGCTGCCGGGATTGCCCACGCCAGGTGCGGTGGGGAATGAAGGCAATGTGGTCGCGTGGGACCCGGATGGTGCTGGCCCGCTTGCTCCCTCGCTTGTCGTTGGAGGCGGCATCAGTTGGGCGGGCGGCGTCAGCATCGGCGGT
>DATGWV010000228.1:0-1882 GCA_035299305.1 Phycisphaerales bacterium
TGTGCGAGCGGGCGCGCCGCTGGTGGAGACGCGGGCGAGCTTTTTCTTTTCGCCGGGCGTGCGGTCCATTTTGGTGCGGCCTTGGAACTCGGTGATGGGGCGCGAGACGATGCCTTCGGTGCGCTTGGGTTCGCCGTGGACGATGGCCCAGTAGAACTTGCCGACGGTGCGGGTTTCGAAGGCTTCGCGCAGGTTGTCGTAGGCGCTTTTGGTAAGAGCGACCATGACGAGGCCGCTGGTGGGTTTGTCGAGGCGGTGGAGGAGGCCGTAGCCGCGTTTGGCACCGAGGTTTTGCAGCGTGGTGCCGTATTCGGCGAAGAGGCCGTTGAGGAGGCTGTCGTTTTCGTGGCCCAGGCCTGGGAGGGTGACGAGGCCGCTGCGCTTGCTGACGACGAGGACGTGTTCGTCCTGGTGGAGGAGTTTGTAGGTGATGGCGGGGTTGGGGGTGATGGAGAGTTGGGGCATGGGGTTGGGCGGAGAACGGAGGACGGAGGACGGAGGACGGAGAACGGAGAACGGAGAACAGAGAACGGAGAACGGGAACGGAGAACGGGGAAGCTTGTTAGCGTTGGGACGCGATCGTTGTGAAGCGTTTCCACATGGCTTCGTTGGTGCCTGGGAGGACGCGGATCTGGCCGATGGTGGTCATGAAGTTGACGTCGCCTCCCCAGCGCGGGACGAGGTGGACGTGGAGGTGTTGTGGGACGCCTGCGCCGGCGGCGCGGCCTTGGTTAATGCCGATATTGATACCTTGGGGTTCGAGCGTGCGTTGGAGGAGGTCGGTGGCGCGTTCGACGAGTTTCCAAAGGTGTTCGCGCTGCGGCGGGTCGTAGTCAAGCAGTGTGGGGCGGGCGTCTCCGAGTGCGACGAGAAGATGGCCGTTGGCGTAGGGGTACTTGTTGAGCAGAATCATGCCGTGCGCGGTGCGCTCGATGATGTGGTTGGCGGCGTCGTCGGCGGGTGAGCGCCAGTAGTCGAGGAGGAAGGAGCCGCTGCCGGCTTGGGGCGGGCCGGCGTGTTTTTCTTTCTCGCCCAGTGATTCGAGGTAATCAAGCCGCCACGGAGCGTTGAGGTTTTGCGGGGCGTGTGGCGACGGACTGGTCATGGGGCATCGTAAGGTGCATGCGCGGGCGGGGCGGGTCGCAAGTTGGTACGCTTGGTTCCCAACAACCGGCAGCTCGCACGCACTTGGTACAAGGGGTCACGCTTGAACGCACAACGATTTCGGCAACTACTCATCGCGCGTCACCGGCTGGTTCGCATTGTGTCGAACGAGGAACGCGAGTGCATTCAGATGGCGGTCGAGGCGGCGATCTCGATGAACGTGCGGCCTTATACGTGGACGGTGACCACGGGGCTGACGCCGGCGTGGCTGGCGGGGGAGAAGCCCATCAACGAGACGATGCATCCGGCGGCGGCGCTGGCGTATGCGCGGACGCGGCTGACTGAGCCCACGATGGTGATCTTGCAGGACATGAGCGAGCACCTGGGCGAGCCGGCGACGCTGCGGGCGCTGCGTGATTTGTTCGAGCTGTACGCTGCGGGAGAGCGCGGGGCGTCGTGCGTGGTGATGCTGGATCACAAGGACGCGGTGCCGGCGGTGATCGGGGCGTGCAGCGTGCGGTATGACATCGCGGCGCCGGATGATGAGACGATCGCTGACTTGGTGAAGGAGACGATTCAGTCGCACTCGCGCGAACGGCCCGTGCAGGCGACGGTGACGCGAGAGTTGTTTGATCAGATTGTGCTGAACCTGCGCGGGCTGACGCGGCGGCAGGTGCGACAGGTGATCACCGAGTGCATCATCAATGATCGCGAGCTGAACGAGAAGGATTTGGGGACGATTCAGCGGTCCAAGCGCAAGATGCTGGAAGATGCGGGC
>DATGWV010000229.1:0-21400 GCA_035299305.1 Phycisphaerales bacterium
GGGGCGCCCGCCGCCAGCCCGCGCGTGTCGTAGCCGCACTTGTCACAGCCGTGGCGTTGCAGACGCTTGATGCGTCTATTTGCATACCACGTCATCGCACCCAGCGCGACCGGTACTGGCCACAAAGGCAGCGTGAGTTCCCACGAATACAAGGACCAGCCGGGACCATTGAATGCGCTGTGGTCGACCCGCTCGGGCATCCACCGCGGCCATTGCCACGGAACATGCACAATGAGCCCCTTGTCGAGCCAAAACGGGTTTAATACCGGATGGTCAGAACGCATCATCCGCATGGTGTCATCCAAACGCATGAATCTAATGCTTGCGCCGCTCACCTCGATTGCGTCGCCCCTCGCGTCGGTCGCCCTCGCCAATACGCCGCAGAAAAGCATACACACAAGTGCGCTCTGTACGCACAACACCATCGCCACATGCTTGATGCGCCGCCAGCGAGCCATGGGTTTGCGTGTCCCCGTCATGGAATCAGCATATCACATGGTGCAAGCCGCGCCGCACTCGGGGCAACACGCGCCCGCCGCCAACCCGCGTGTGTCGTAGCCGCACTTCGTGCATGCGCCTTGTCGCAGGCGTTTGATGCGGGTGTTCGCGAACCACGCGAGCGAACCGAATGTGAGAGGCAGCAGCCACAGCGGGATGCCGATCACGTAGCCGCCGCGTGTTGCGGGAAGGGCGGCGGGTGTCCGGCTCCAAACGGGCCACAGCGCGGGCTGGCTCCACTGGCGATACATGACGTCGCCCAAGCTGAGTGAGTTGACGAGCCGCCCGGAGGTCAGCGGCGGCAACGGGGCGTGCTCATATGTCACCATCCCTCGCGCGGCAAGCAACGTTCCATCTCGACCGACTTCGATCCGCGCGACGATGGCGCATAGCCCGATCCAAAGCACCACGCTCTGCACGCACAACACGAGGGCCGTGTGCTTCACGCGTCGCCAGCGAGCAATGTGTTTGCATGTCCCCACCATGCAGTCAGCATATCACGCGGTGCAAGCCGCGCCGCACTCGGGACACGGGGCACCCGCCGCCAACCCGCGCGTGTCGTAGCCGCATCTGGTGCAGACATCATGCCGCAGCCGTTTGATCTTTCGCCCCGCGTGCCACGCTAACGCACCGAACGCGACGGGCAATGGCCAGAGCGGTATCAGCAGAGTCCAACCTTGCGACGGGAACACATCCCTAGAAAAGCCAGGGAGCATGCGTGGCGAGTTCCATCCGAACCAAAAGTCGCCTACAGGGGTCCAACGAGCGGGCGTTGAACCAGCGAGTTTAAAGGGTTGGGAAAAGTACGAAACGGAGACAGCCGCTTCGGAGATCCCAACGTTTATCTTTTCGCCCAGACTCGCCGACATGCTGACGCTGCACGAGAGTGCCAGCAGCACCACGCTCTGCACGCACAGCACCATCGCCACATGCTTGATGCGCCGCCAGCGAGCAATGTGTTTGCGTATCCCCGCCATGCAGTCAGCATATCACACGCTGCAAGACGCGCCGCACTCGGGACACGGGGCGCCCGCCGCCAGCCCGCGCGTGTCGTAGTGGCATGTGGGGCACAGCGCGGCGGAGAGTTGGCGCACGCGGCGGTGCGCGACAAGGGCGAGCAGGCCGGTCGCCAGCGGCAGGGGCCAGAGGGGCACGTAGGTGTGGATGAAGACGGTGACCGAGGAGAACATGCCGGCTTTGGCGTTCTCGATCTCAGGCAGCAGTCGCGGCCACTCGGGGGCCCATGCCATGCTGGGGCCTGCTCCCATGACGCGGCTGTGCGGGCTGTGCTGCACGACGAGTCGTCCGGCGGTGAGGCTGATGCGCCAACCGGGTGAGAGCGCGGCCGATGGGCGCGTCAGCGTGGCCAGAAGCCAGAGGAGCGCGGTGGCGATGCACAGCGCGAGCGCGATGTGTCGCACGCGTCGCCAAAATGCTGGAGTTCGTGGTCGCCCCGCCATGTGCGAAGCGTACGACACGGAGCCACGCGCGGTGTCACGCGATGAACGGGCGGGCATCTCATATGCATGACTCTCGCGACACACCATCATCTGTTTCTCGCTGCGGATGGCACCAACGCAGCAGCTACCCGCGGCGCGAGAACGCTGCTGCTGCTGCATGGCACCGGCGGCGATGAGCACAGTCTTGTCAAGCTTGGTCGCATGCTGGATCCTGCCGCGAACCTTCTCTCGGTGCGCGGCAACGTGATGGAAGGTCCGATGCCGCGGTTCTTTCGGCGGCTGGGTGAGGGCGTGTTTGACACGCCTGACATGATCGCGCGGGCAAACGCACTGGCGGATTGGCTGGATGCCGCGCAGAAGCAGTATGCGATTGATCCCGCGTCGCTGGTCGCGGTGGGGTATAGCAATGGCGCGAACATCGCCGCGGCGATGATGTATCTGCGGCCGCAGTCGCTGCGGCATGCGGTGCTGCTGCGCGCGATGAGCGTCTTTCGCACACGCGAGTATCCTGCGCCGGATGCGGACTTGTCGCACGCACGCGTGTTGCTGGCGAGTGGTCGCAACGACCCCATCACACCCGCGCGCGATGCGCAGGGGCTGGCGTTGTCGCTCCAGGAACGCAGGGCGAACGTGACGCTGACGCTGGATGAGGGCGACCACGCGCTGACGCAGCAGGCGGTCGAGGCCGCTCGCGAATTTGTGCAGGCGACGCCCGTGTGATCCGGGCGTGCGAGTCGCAATTTGCGGCCAAATCGCCGGTTATCGCATGGGGTGTGCAGCCGCTGAACACGGGCCGTGACTCGGGCCGGGACGCCGTCTATACTCACGACCCACGCCCGACGGCGCGGCGACAATTTGGTAGTTGGGGCGGTAGCTCAGCTGGTAGAGCGCGTCGTTCGCAATGACGAGGTCGAGAGTTCGATTCTCTTCCGCTCCACTTGATGTCCAAAGCCGTAGACGATTGTCTGCGGCTTTGTTGTTTGGTGGATCAGAACATGCGGCGGGGACGCGACTGGCTGAAACGCAATCGCGGTGAAGGGGAAAAAGGGTGTGGATTCTTCGCGGATCTTCGGAGTCATTGCATGTCATTGAGCGTTGCTGGTCATGGTCGTGTGTTGGCACTTGCTGGGTTGATGCTGGGCGTTGGGGTGCTGCCCGGGTGCATCATTGTCGCCGAGACGCGCGAGCCGGTGTATGTGACTGCGCCGCCTGAGGCGCAGCAGACGGCGAATTGGGCCAGCATTCGAGCCGCTCGAGGCATTCGGCATTCGAGTGATCGTCGGGATGCGCTCGAGAACATCGCGCGGCGGAGTGATCTGACGCAAGCCGAGCAACTCGCGCTGGTGGACGCGGCGACAGGAAGCAACATGCACAGCAGCGATGCGACGAAGGTGCTCATCGCAATCGTGAACAACCAAGCGACAACTATTGACACGCGTAACGCACTTGCGGCGAACTTGCGCCGTGCAGATTTGTTCAGCAGTGATCGCAAGGCGGTGACGGATGCACTGATCGCGACGACGCCGGCGGCGAAGTGATAGCGACGCCTTTTTTCGCTTCTCAAACGCAAAAAACAACACAACGCCGAGTGAATCGGCGTTGTATTGCTTGCTTTGAAGAATCGCGGTTGAGGTTGTCGCTCAGTACGTGTTTCGCGTCCGGGCGATTTCCTCTTCGCGGGAGATCACGTTCACTTCGCCGTCGCCACGCTTGGGAGCGGAGGCTTCGGAAGTGCTCGCGATGTCAGTCGCGCCGTTGTCTTCAAAGATCTTCTTGGCACGCTTGATCTCGTCTGAGTTGTCCGTGTGGACCGAGATGAGAATGTTGCCGTCTTTGACTTTGCCTTCGTAGCGTTTGGCTTCGAGCTCGGGAATGCCCATGCCCACCAGCGCGCCGGCGATGCCACCGACAGCCGCGCCGACGGCGATGCCGCTCAGCGATGCCATAATGGGGCCTGCCGCGATGAAGGGCCCGAGGCCCGGAATCGCAAGCAGGCCGATGCCTGCGAGCAGGCCAAGCGTGCCACCGATCACGCCGCCCGTGCTCGCGCCGACGGTTGCGCCTTCGGGCGCTTTGGTGTTCTTCTCGTGAGCGAAATCACGCGTGCTGGACTTGTCGGGGAACAACACCGAGATGTCGTTGTCCGAAAAGTTCGCCTGCTTGAGTTGTGTCACGATCGTGTTGGCGGCAGCGTGATTCGCTGCGAGGCAGAAAACTGCGGTTCCCATAGGATGCTCCTTCGTTGTGTATCTCGCAGCGCACAATGTGGGCCGTTGCGAGATGTCGCCTTGAAACTCACTCGCGCGATAAACACATTGCTTCGCGGAAGTGATGTGAGATGTGGTTGCCCACGGAGATCAGTTGGGTTGGATTTCCAACTGGTTGTCGACTCGAGTCACCCCAGCGACGGCTTGAGCCTTCGCCTGAATTGCATCCTTCTCCGCCTGAGTCGCGACTACGCCGCGCAGGGTCACGACGCCCGATTTGTCAGTGATGATCTTGACGTTCTGAGCGTTCACCGACATGGACTTGTCCTCCATGATGGCTCGGCGGATTTCCGCCGTGATTTTTACGTCTGTCGCCGCCTCAGACTGATCGACCGGCGTCTTCGTGTCCGTGTTGCGATCGACTTCGTTGTTGCGCGTGTTGTCGGGCTGCGTGCTCGAGTCGCGGGTTGGGGTGGTCGTCGTCGTGCCCGTTGAAGGCGTGGTCGTCGTGGAATTGGCCGAGTTGCGGCTATCCGTGCCCGTGGAATTGGTATTCGTGCCCTGCGGATTGCGCTCACATGCGCAAAGGCCAGCGAGCAAAGCGAGTGTCGAGACAAATGCGATCGGCTTGATCTTCATGGCATGATCCTCGATAAAGCCACCGGTGCGAACACCACTGGCCGGGGATGCGTGTCTGCACTGGAGCTTCCGCATCACGAAAGTCGTGACCGAAGCCAGCACTTACACCATGAAGATGAATGGCCAACATGAACCGGCGATGAAACCGGGATCGATCGGTTTACACGATGCGACCGGCGTATGCCACATGTATGCGATTTCGTGAGCAGTCTCGCGAGCACGCTGGCCGCTCGTCCGTTCGGGGCATGGGAGATTCTCGTTGCGAGAGACTTACTTGCCTGCGTCGGCCTTCACTGTCTCGCGCGATGATGTGGCTTGCTCGAACGCGACGCGCACGCGGGTGACGCGTGTTGGCTCCGCCGCAAGCACCTGCACGTGGCCGCCCAGCAGGCCTGAGTCGGGATCGGCATCGAGCGGGAAGCTCTCGCCAGCCGTTGGAATGCGGCCCAGCGTGACGGTGACGAATCCGCCCACGGTTTCGTAATCTTCGCTGGTGGGCAGGTGTCCGCCCAGACGCTTGAGCTCGATGTTGACGTCTTCGATGCGGGCTGCAGCGTCGATCTCAGCGGTGCGCGAGGTTTCGTCGATGGTGACGTCGCTGCTGGACTCTTCGGGCTGCTCGTATTCGTCTTGAATATCGCCGAACACTTCTTCGACGATGTCTTCAAAGGTCACAAGCCCCGCCGTGCCGCCATATTCGTCGGCGACCATGGCGATGTGCACACGCTTGTTGAGCAGTTCGGGCAGCAGTTCGCGCACAGTCTTGGTTTCGGGCACGAAGTACGCGGGGCGAAGCAGAGCGCGAAGGTCAAACAGGCGACCGGTGCGGCTGCCACCGCCGCCATCGCCCGCGAGCCACTTCATCAGGTCCTTCACATAGAAGATGCCGACGATGTGGTCCATGTCGCCTTCGTACACGGGAATGCGCGAATGGCCAATCGTGCGAATGCTCGCAGTAACTTTGCTCAGATCGTTGCTGAGCGGCATCGCCTCAATCTGCGTGCGCGGCGTCATGACCTGGGCCACCGTGCGGTCGCGGAATTTCACGACAGCTTCGATCATGTCGCGTTCGACGTCATCAAATTTGCCCTCTTCCTGGGCCTCTTCGACGACGCTCAGCAGTTCTTGCTCGATGGCTTTGCTCGTGCTTTCCGCGGTGGAGCCCGCCAAGCGACGCACGACTTCGTCAACAAGTCGCATGAGAGGCCGGAACGGCGCAGCGAGCCAGTAGCCCAGTCGCAGCAGAGCCGAGCAGCGATACACAAGGTTTTCGCCCGCGTGTTTGGCCACGCTTGCGGGAATGACCGTGCCGAAGACCCACAGCAGCAAGGCTGAGATGGCAACGCCAATGGAAGTTTCGGGCCAATCGATCTGCTCGACATCGCGCAACTTCGCGATCCACAGGACCATCGCGATGACCACGAGCAGATTGCAAACCACGCGCGGCAGGGCGATGCTGGCGGCGTGGCCATCCACGTCATCGATGATCTTGTTCACCCGGGCAGTCGCGCCGGGCTTCTTGCGGATCGTCGCGATTTCTTCGAGCAGCGGTTTGCGAAGATCGCGCAACGCCTGGGCCAGACACGACAGCACGCAGCCTAAGACAAGGCCGGTGACGGCGAGCAGGAGCCAGAGTTCGGAGCGCATAGAAGAGACACCGGAGTACCGAACAGACGAAGTGCCGAAGGTGAGGCCGGCGGCGACTTCATTGCTCCTGCACTCGGAAGACCGGACCGACGCCGATGGACTCCAGCACCGCGTCTTCCATCCGGTGCATGGCGGCGGAGGCTTCCTCCTCGTGGTCATCATGCCCCATGCAGTGCAGCACGGCGTGGACGACGTAAAGAAGGAGTTCCCGCTCCAGAGGGTAGCCACGTGCCGCAGACTGCCGGGCGGCTTCATCGCGGCAGATCATCACGTCGGCATGTAGCGGAAACGGTTTTTGTTTGGATTTGTCAGATAAGAGCGACGCCGGTTGCGGCACAGGCGGGGGTGGCTGCTCGTCGGGATCGGTCAGGTCGAAGGTCAGGACGTCGGTGGTGCCCGGTACCCCAGCAAACTCCTCGTGAGCGGCGGCCATTTCGGTATCGTCGATGATCCGAACAGAAACCGTTCCGGCGGCATGAAGTTTCTGCAGAGCGAGGGCAATGTGGTCGACGAGCCACGTCAGTTGACGGTCAGTCAGGGCGTGGGTCGCGTCGACGAGTTCGACTGTGGCGGGCATGGGGGGAGGGTAGGTGCGCGCGGTCCGTAAAAGCGCGGGTCGAACTGGAACGGTCCCTCCCAGTAGTAGCGTCCGTCGCGCGGGGTGAGACTCATGGAGAAGACGCCGCGACGAGCGAGCTGGGCTGCGGCTGCGGCGATGAACGCGCGGTCGGACGGACGCACGATGAAGATGGCCATGACATCTTCGTACTCAATCGGGCGATAGAACCAACGGGCGCGTTCCATGCAGTCGTCGAGATCAGTGTCACTCACCCAAAGAACTTCGGTGTAGTCCGGCGTGATGGCTGATTGGAGGTAGACACGGTCATGAGGTGCGATGTCTGCTGGCACGAAGCGAGCCATCTCGCAGCTATACACCATGAACAACTTCGCCTGGTGCTCAGGCAGCGACCAGAGTTTGCAGAGCTCGGCCTGTTCAAGGGCTGAGATAGAAGAGCGATCTATGTCGTCGTCGAAGAAGGGCTCGTGATCAAGCGGCGATGCGAGGGAGTTCGCGGCGGCGGCGCAGATGAGAAGATTCTCCATGTCGTTGGGCACGATGAGATGGGGAAACCTGGCAAACGACGGGATCGTTGTGCCGAACGACAACATCATCTGCTCATCACCGGTTTGCGGGCCATGCATCTGCCAACTCCTGACGTGAACGGCCACGCGACTCAGCGGGTTTCGAAGCGTTCGATGACTGACCCGTCACTCAGTCGGATACGGAAATTAAAATCCCAATCTTCGTATCGAGCCGAGATGACATCGCCTTGACCTCTCCAGCGCTCACGGAATAGGCCGATTAGGCGGCAGTCGAAGAGGGTATGGGGCTTCTCAGCAAGTAGCCCCGAGAGGTGGGTCGCATGATCCATGCAGAGGAAGTAGTTATCACCAAAGCGCAACTGAGGAGGAGAGGATGAGATGACGCGGGCATGGGATTGGGTAGGGGGAACAGAAAAACGTGGCGTAAGGCCGCGTAATCGAGGACATGGTGAGAGGTGGAATGTCGAGGGCTCGCGCCCTCGAGTTCTTAGAGGGACTTGCAGTCGATGACGAAGCGATACTTGACGTCACCTTTCAAGAGGCGGTCGTAAGCCTTGTTGATGTCCTGAGCCTTGATCATCTCGATATCGCTCACGATGTTGTTGGCGGCACAGAAGTCGAGCATCTCCTGAGTTTCGGCGATGCCGCCGATGCCGCTGCCGGCGAAGCTGCGGCGCGGGAGCAGCAGCGAGAACGCGCTGACGGGCATGGGCTTCTCAGGAGCGCCGACGAGGCAGAGCGTGCCGTCGCGCTTGAGCAGATTCAGATAAGCGTTGATGTCATGCTCCGCGCTCACGCAGTCGAGAATGAAATCGAAGCTGCGGAAGTTCTTGGTCATCTGATCGGCGTCTTTGGACACGATCACTTCGTGCGCGCCCAGACGCTTGGCGTCTTCGGCTTTGCCGGGCGAGGTCGTGATGACGACCGTCTGCGCGCCGAAGGCGCGAGCGAACTTGACGCCCATGTGGCCCAAACCGCCCAAGCCCACGATCGCGACGCGCTGGCCCTTGCCCACTTTCCAATGGCGCAGTGGCGAGTAGGTGGTGATGCCCGCGCACAGCAGCGGGGCAGTGGCGGCGAGGTTCACTTTGCTCGACACGCTGAGCGTGAACGCTTCATCGACGACGATACGGTC
The DNA here is from genome assembly GCA_035299305.1 of Phycisphaerales bacterium. Lineage (GTDB taxonomy): Bacteria > Planctomycetota > Phycisphaerae > Phycisphaerales > UBA1924 > BJHL01. The sequence continues at coordinate 8,691 of DATGWV010000229.1, forward strand.
GGAGTACCCGCCATGCGTGGGCTGGCCCGGCGCGAGCGGGTCGGGCGAGTTGTACGTCCAGGTCGGAAAGGCGTCGCAGTACTGCTCAAGGCCTTGCGAACACGACGCGCATGTGCGGCACGAGCCCACCATGCAGCCCACGCCCGCGAAGTCGCCCGCCTTGAACTTCGTGACCTTGTTTCCAACGCGCGTCACGCGGCCGACGATCTCGTGGCCCGGGACCATCGGAAAAATCGAGTTACCCCATTCGTTGCGGGCCTGGTGCAGATCGCTGTGGCACACGCCGCAGTAGAGGATTTCGATCTCGACATCTTGCGGACGCGGGTCGCGGCGCTCAAACGAGAACGGAGCAAGCGGCGAAGTGGCAGTCTGAGCGGCAAAGCCTTTGGCGGCGGTGGGCATGATGAAACTCCAGGGAACAACGTGGAACGTGAGCACGCGCGAGTTGGCTCGCGAGGGCGGACTTGATCCTAGTAGCTTGAAACGGTCCACACGCGTCGACTATGCATATCCGCCGCCGCCCGAGGAGACATCGGGCACGACTCCGCCGAAGCCGCCCGCGGAGTTGGTTCGCAGCCCGGTGAAGGCGAGGCGAATGACATCGCCCATCGCGCCCAGCCACGAGAGCGAGTACGTGAGCGGCGTGAGCGAGCCGCGATCGAGGTCGAACAGTTCAATCTCCACGCCGTCGCGTTTCCATCCGCGAAGAACGGTGCGGAGATCGTGCTCGATCGTGTCACCGCGGCGCACGAGCACGACGCGAGTGAGGTTGGCTTCGCGCAACGCGCGTGCGCTGGGAAAATCCTGCGGGAAGACCATCCAGCGGTTGTCGTACATGTTGGGACTTGCAAAGCCGCGCAAGCGTGCGGAGTCGATGATGAAGACGGGCGCGGCATCATCGGGAATCTTGAGCGAGAGAAGTTCACGGCCTGCGTCGGCGTATGCGAGGATGACTTCGTGCGCGTTGTATGTGTTGACGCCCGGGCCCACCGAGCAGTTGTGCAGGGGCACGGGGCGCATGCCGCGTCGGGCGAGCGCGAGTGCCAGCGCGACCGCGCTCGAACCGGGAAGATCGATGACGACCGCCGCGCGCGAGGTCGCTTGCGCGGTCGCATGCACGATGTCGTCCGGCACGTTGAGCGAGTAAGGCTCGGCACGAAAATTGTTGCGATCTTGCATGAAAAGCACCGGCTTGGCCCACGCGGACCACCGCACGCGAGGCGGTGCCCATGTTTCAAACAGATCGAGTTTCAGGTCATTCATGCACGGCCCTTTCACGGGTAGACACGGCGTGAACCGGCTGCGGATCTTCGACAAGCACCGCAACGTCTTGCGCGCGGCTGTCAATCAGCGGACGGGCGGCGGCTCGCGCGTAGATGCCCGCAAACGCGCCGTTGATGACGTACACGCCCAGGCAAATGTGCTGCGACGTGTCGCCTGCTATCACGGGAACAGAGGTGAAGCGATCCTGCACAATCCACTGTGATGGACGCAGACGCGCGTGCGTGTGGGCCCAGCGTGAGTCTTTCGCGCTGGTCACGCCTTGCACGCAAACCCCTGATCCCACGCGTCCCCACGCGGGTTTGAGGACTTCGTGTTGAGCGATCAGTTGGCGATGCAGCACACGTGCGCCCAGCGGTCGCGAGCGAGGCGTCAATCTCGACCAGACGGGAAGTTCATGACCCATCGCGCGAGCGATGATGGGCAGCCGCTTGCTTTGCAGCAGCGCAGCAGAGAGCGGATTGCAGCAGGTGATGGCGGCATGCGTGAGTGCCTGCGACCATGAGCCCTTGCGAGGCATGTTCGCAAGCCATTCCGCCGGGAAGAACCGCATGAGGCCGGTGACGCGTTCGTTGGTGGTCGTCAGGCGCGGCACATCGTCAACAACGCACAGATGCGCCGGTGAGGCGAGCGTTGCGCGGCGACCTCTCGCTTCGAGTTCGCGTTGCAGGCATTGCATCACCTGTGCATCATCGGTGTAGCTGGTCGCGTGCAGCAGAGCGATCACGCCATCGTGCTCGTCGCACGATGCATCAATCGCGGCGGCGAGGATGCGAGCCGGATCACGTCCCGCAGCGACACCTGAATTGCACGCGATGTGTCGCGCAACGATGTGCGCGAGCGGACCGGCCTCAAGCAAGCCGCCCGGCACGTCGGCGTTGATCTCAGAGACGGCCCAGCCGGTGGTGGTGGGGTGGAAGTCGAACCGCGCGTAGCGAACGGATCGCTGCGACATGCTCGCGCTGGTGCGTAGCAACCTTGCGAGACGGCTGGGAATGCCCAGCGATGACCATCTTGCGGGCTGCGCGAGCAACGCGACTTCCAACTCGGCCAGTTCGCGCCACGCTGATTCGGCTTCGCGAGCGAGATGCTCCACAGTCTCGCGGCTGACGCGCAGCGCAAAGGGCGCGATGCCTGATTGGTCGAAGACCTGCGGGTCCATGCGGCCGGCGACGGCGATGGTGTCGCGACGGATGCGCAGCATGTCGTCGGCGGAGAAGATCGCGGTGGCAGCCAGGCCATGCGCGTTCATGGAGGCAGGCCCCAGATGGCGACCAGCACGCATGCAAGCGAGAGATAGATGAGGCCCAGCAGCGCGTCGATCAGCAGCGAAGGCGGCTTGTCGCCTGATCTTGTCACTGTGGTCATCGCGGCATCAAGTGCAATGACCGGCAGAACGGGCCACGTGACGATCACGAAGTCGCGGACAGTTGCGCCCGAACTCACCCATGTGCCCGCCGCGCCGCGTCCCGCGACCAGACCTATTGCGACCAGCAGCAGGCCCGTGCGGAGCGCCAGACCCGTGTCGCGATCAACAAGCACGCGATATCGCACGCGGGAGGTGAGTGAGAGAAACGCCAGCGTGCCGAAAAGCGTCATACTGCCCAGCAGCGCCGAGAAGATGACGACATGAAAGCCGGGGCCGTCGCCCACGTTGCCGCCTGCAAAGGCCAGCGCAGACGCGAGCGCGAACATGATGATGAAGATGCGCACGGCGGGGTTGCGTCGCTGCGTGATGTCGGCCAGTTGGAAGCCCCACAAGCGCAAACTGAAAAGGCTCAGGGCCGACCACGCCATGCCCATGAGCAGATACATGCCCACGTACGTTGGATCGTCGCGCACGTCTTTGGCGGCGATGGTCGTCAGCACGGGCATGAGCACGAGCGGAGCCGGCAAGAGCGACAGCAGCAGCGTGCGCCCCGCCCACGGCACGCGCACGTGCTCAGCCGTGGAGAACCCGATCGCGAACATGACCACGTGCACGACCACGATCGCCAGCGACACAATGGTGATGAACAGTTCCCCTTCGCTCACTGCGTCATTGTATCGGGAAACGAGGAAAACGAGCGGGTTTGCCGCATCGCAATTTTGGCTGCTACCCTCGGCCACTATGGCCAAGAAGACTATCGCTGCGGTTGATGTTCGTTCCAAGCGCGTGCTGATGCGCGTCGATTTCAACGTGCCCATCGAAGACGGCGTGATCACCGATGATCGCCGCATTCGCGAGGCTCTGCCCACCATCAAGAGCATCGTGGACCGCGGCGGCAAGGTGATTCTCATGAGCCACCTGGGACGCCCCGAGGGCAAGGGCTATCAGGCCGAATTCAGCCTCAAGATCGCGGCCGACAAGCTCAGCCAGCTGCTGGGCAAGCCCGTCAGCTTCCCCAGCACCGACTGCACCGACGAGAAGTCGGCCGGTGCCATCGCCGCGATGAAGGACGGCGACGTGCTGCTGCTGGAGAACGTGCGCTTCCAGCCGGGCGAGAAGAAGGGCGAGATCGGCTACTGCACGCGCCTGGCCAGCTATGGCGATGTCTACGTGAACGACGCCTTCGGCACCAGCCACCGCGCCGAAGGCAGCATGGTGGGCGTGCCCAAGCAGATGGCCGTCGGCGGCACCGCCAAGCCGCGCGTGATGGGTTTCCTGGTTGAGAAGGAAATGAAGTACCTGCAGAACGCCATTGCCAGCCCCGCCAAGCCGTTTGTGCTGGTGCTGGGTGGCGCAAAGGTCAGCGACAAACTGGCGTGCGTCGAAAACCTCATGCCCAAGGCCGACATGATCATGATCGGCGGCGCGATGGCTTACACGTTCCTCGCGGCTCTCGGCAAGAAGGTCGGCAACAGCCGTGTCGAGCAGGATCGCATCGCCGATGCCAAGAAGATCATCGATCACGCCGCCCGCAGCAAGTGTGAACTGCTCCTGCCGGTCGATCACGTGTGCTCGACGGACTTCCGCGAGGACGCGGGCGACATCGAAGTGTTCGATGATCAGATCAAGGACGGCTTCATGGGCCTGGACATCGGCCCCAAGACGCAAACCAAGTACGCCCTCGCGCTGCACAAGGCCAAGACCATCGTGTGGAACGGCCCAATGGGCGTGTTTGAGTGGGCTCCCTTCGCCACCGGCACGCAGCAGGTCGCCAAGGCGATCGCGCAGGCCACCAAGAACGGCGCGACCAGCATCGTCGGCGGCGGCGACAGCGCGGCTGCGGTCGAGAAGTTCAACCTCGCGAGCGGCATGAGCCACGTAAGCACCGGCGGCGGCGCAAGCCTGGAGCTGCTGGAAGGCAAGCAGTTCGAAAGCATCGCACTGCTCGACGAGGCGTAAGCAGGGCTGGACGAGGTGTGAACCGCGCGGGCACGAACGCAAGACGTTTACCACAGAGACACAGAGACACAAAGCAAGACAGGAGTTGGAATGGGTTTGAAGCCCGTCACCAACTCCTGTCTTCCTTTTGTGGTGTCACGAAGACCTTGAGCGGCGCGCTTGCCCCGCGATGGTCCGTCCGCCGCCGATCAAAACGCCTCTGTCGGCGGCGTGGGCATGAGCCACTTCGCAAAAAACTCCACCTGCGCGGTCTTCGCATCATTCGCCACGCGACCAAACCCGCTGTGCTCCTGCGGCGCGCCGGTCGTCGCCCACGTGCGCACGTCAATCAGTGACGCATCCGCGCCTTGCACAACATAATGATGCCGCAGCATCTCGACAAACCGCTTCTGCACTTCCCACGCCACGACCGCATCCGCCTCGCTATGCAGCACCAGCAGCGGCAAGGGCCGAAACCCCATCAAATGCTGGCTCGCATCACTCTTCGCCACGCGCCGCGCATCATGCTGCACGGGCCACTGCGGCACACTCGCCGGCGCGTTCCAACTCGATGGGTAGTACAACCCTTCCAGCCACCCCGTGGTGCTTTCGACTGCGGCACACACAAACTCGTGCGCGTCACACAATCGTCGCAGCGTTGTCATGCCGCCCAGACTCATGCCGCCGACGCCCATGCGCGTGAGATCAAACACGTTGCCCAACGTCGGATCGGCCAGCCCCTCGATCACGCGATCAATATCGCTGACGCCTTGATCCAGCACATCCAGCGTCTTCGCGGGTGAGTCCCACCCTTCGACAGCGCGCTCGCCGTGGCCGGGCAGATCGATCGCACACGCCGCGATCCCAGCGCGAATCCACCGCAAGTACCGCCCCGGATCGAGCTCCTTGTTCACCGTCCGCCCATGCAGCCACACCACCACCGGCGCCGGCGTCTTCCAATCCGGATGCGCCAGCAGCACAGGAATGTCGCCAAAGCGCATGACCTTCGATCGCTCGGCGAGGGCACGGGGGAGTTGGGCGAAGCGGTTCACCACAAAGACACGATGGACACAAAGAAAGACCGGGTCGCGGAGGAAGAGGGAGAATATGCGGAGGGACGCGGAGGCTGAAGCAGTGAATGGGAGAGTGTGCGTTGATTGTGCGCGTTGGTTGGGGGTTTATGGGGGCCAGTCATGTGCTGGCAGTGGCACGATGATCATTGTCGTTGGCACGACAGGCTTCGTCGTGGTCACGATGGCTTCCATCGTTGGCACGATAAGAGGTTTTGCTGGCACGATGACGATTAACGCTGGCACGAAAATCACTTTCGTTGGCACGTTGGTCATCGACGTTGGCACGAAAATGATCTTCGCTGGCACGAAAACTCTTGCCGTGGGCTCGTTCCCTGCCGTCGCCCGCGCAGTGATTGCTCACCCGTCCACCAATCTCGCGCCAACGCCCACCATCCGCGCGATTCCGCCCACCTTCACGCAAGTCACGCCCGCAATCGCCGATGATCACGTCACGCCGCAAAGCAAACGGGCGGAAACAAGAAGGCACTGGGCATCAGGCACTGGGCACTGGTGCAAAGACATCGCGCACGCAAGCGCAACCTCTTCTCCCCCTCCGCGCCTCTCCGCTCACTCTCCCTCATCCTCCGCGACCCGCCTCTCCTTGCCTTCCTCGGGGCTTGCTGGTGCACTCTCCGTCGGCTTGTAGAAAAACGCCAAGTACCCCAAGAACGCCTGCCCCGCCAGCATCGGTACCGCCGCGGCGATGACCAGCCCAACCGGCACGCGCACGAAGATCGCCACTAGCGTCGCGATGATGACCGTGCCGCTCATCAGCGTGATCAGCAGCCACGGCCCGCGTTTTCTGGCCTGATTGGCCGCCGCCATGGTCGCCGCTTCGGCGGGCTTGCGGTACTTGTTCACGATCCGCCTTGCCCACACAAACTCACTCGCCAACAAAAGCGCCGCGATGAACAGCACCGGAATGCCAGGCCCGGGCCCAATGGCCATGATGGCCCCGCCGATGAGACCGATGATGCCGATGGTGAAGATGATGGCCTTGCGCACTTTGCTCAGCGTGCTGCGCACGATCGCATCGGCCTCTTCGCCCAGCGGCCCGACCTCGGCCCGCGTCTGGCGCGGATCGACGATGAAGGCGATGATGAGGCCAAAGAGAATCGCGAAGCCCAGGAAGGCGAGCTTCTGCGGCGCGGTGAGTTTCCACCCGGCCGTCGCGTAGCCCGCGAGCGTGTTGCTGGCGGGCATGGCGATGACCACCGCGCTGTAGACCAGAATCGCCGCCAGCCCGAGCTTGAAATACCGCAGCCGGTCCACGATGCGCGACAAGACGGGAATCAGACTGCGCACCACGAGCATCGCAAAGCACGACCCGGCGAAGATGAGAAACGGCTCGCGCGAAAACGCGAAGCTCGCGGGGATCGAATCGATCGCCAGAAACACGTCCGCCGTCTCGATGAGAATCAGCGGAATGAGCAGCGGCGTGATGGCGGGCTTCCCGCCGTGCACCACCAGCAGATCGCTCGTGTCGGTGCGCGTGAAGGGAAAGAACTTGTTGATGAGCCGGTACGCGATGTTCTTCTGCGGATCAAGATTTTCCTTGCGCACCACGATCATCCGCAGTGCGGCGATCGCCAGGGCCGCCGCGAGAATGAACCGCACCCAATCCAGCGCGTGCAAAAGTTCGCCGACGCCCAGAATGACAAGCGCGCGAATCGCGAGTGCGAGCAGCATGCCCCAGAAGAGCAATCGGTGCTGATACGCCGTCCGCACGCCAAAGGCCGCAAAGACCGCCGCGATGACGAAGACACTGTCGATCGACAGGACAAGTTCAAGGATGAACGCCGAGAGATACTGCAGCGTCGCGTCCGTGCCCGTGAGTGCTTCGGTGTACGAATCCTTCACGCCCGCGCTGAGAAACTGCTTTTCATACGCGAAGTAGACCGCGAACGTGAAGAGCATGCCCAGCACCAGCCACAGCGTCGCGTAAGCAACGTGCGTGCCGGTCGGCTCGGGTTTGTCCAGGTCGCCATGCTTGCGCAACGTGCGCAGGACAAACAGGTCAAGCATGACCAGCGTGATGATGAAGGCGATGAAACTAAGCCAGAGGAGGGCCATGCGTGTCAATCACAAAGCGAAAGCGGTGGGGGAGCCAAGCGTAGCGTCCAGCCCGCGTCGGTTCGCTCGCAGCCCGTCGCGCTGGAGGCGTCTTCGCGTACGCTTCATCATGCCCGCCCTGTCCATCCGCGATTGCACGTTCCGCTACACACACGCCGCCGACAATCCCTTTGAACTCCGCGTCGCTTCGCTCACGCTCGAGCCGGGCGACCAACTGCTCTTGACCGCCGGCAGCGGCACCGGCAAGAGCACCCTGCTCAATCTCATCGCAGGACTCATGGACCCGCAGTCGGGCACGATCGAAATCGCCGGCCAGAACATCCACGCCCTCCGCGGCGCCGCCCGCGACCTCTTCCGCGGTCGCAACCTCGGCATCGTTTTCCAAACCTTCCATTTGCTCCAAGGTTTCTCCGCCATCGAAAACGTCATGGCCGCCCTGCTCATGGCCGACAAGCCCGCCAGCGAAATGCGCCCGCGCGCCATGGAACTGCTCACGTCCCTCGGCATCACCAAGCCGCACGCACTCGTCGATGATCTCAGCGTCGGTCAACAGCAACGCGTCGCCGTCGCTCGCGCCTTGGCTTGCAAACCCGCCCTCGTCCTGGCCGACGAACCCACCGCGAGCCTGGACCCAACGAACGCCGCCGCCGCGATGGACTTGCTGCAGTCACTCTGCAAACAACACAACGCCGCTCTGCTCTGCGTGAGCCACGACCCCGCCATGAGCCAGCGCTTCCCACGCCGCATGACAATGGAGGATTTGGGCGGCACAGGCGTCCCGCCCGTGACGCTCACGCAAGGAGGCCGCCCATGACCGACTTCACCATCGTCCTGCGAAGCCTCCGCGCCCGCGCCTTCTCCACCATCATCACCATCCTCTCCGTCGCCATCGCCGTCATGCTCATCCTGTCGCTGCTCACCCTGCGCAACAGCGGCAAAGCCGCCTTCGAACGCGGCAGCGGCGACATGCACCTGCTCATCACCGCCGAAGACAGCCCGCTCGTCAGCGTCCTCAACAGCGTCTTCTACGCCAACGCCCCGCGCCGCCCCGTCACTTGGACCAAGTACCAGCAGATCGCCGCGCAAGCCCCGTGGGCGTACACGGTCCCGACCGCCATCGGCGACAGCTACCGCGGCTTCCCCGTCGTCGCAACGACGACCGACATGTTCACCAAGTTCGTCCCCGCTGCCGATGCCCCATGGAAACTCAGCGAAGGTGCTTACTTCGCCGAAGGGGACGCCGGCAACTGGCAAGCCGTCCTCGGCAGCACAGTCGCACAAACCACCGGCCTCAAAATCGGCGACACCATCTACCTCGCCCACGGTTACAACCCCCGCGCCACCAAGCCCGGCTCTCCCGACCCCGCCGCCAACAACGAACACGCCCACGACGATCACGATCATGATCACGCCGATCATGACGACTACGACGCCGATCACGAAGCAGAATCAACCACCGCCGTCCACGTCCACCGCGAGTTCCCAACCAAAGTCGTCGGCATCCTCGCGCCCACCGCCACGCCGCACGACCGCGCCATCTTCACCAACCTCGAAAGCACTTGGATCAAGCACGCCAAAGACATCCGCGCTCGTCTCAATCCCCCGCAAGACGCGCCCGCAACCTCCGCCGACCTGCGCGAAAGCGAACGCCTCATCACCGGCATCTACACCCGCCTCGTCACACGCCCAGGCAGCGACGCACCCGCCAACCTGCCGCAAGTCTTCGACACCCTCCGCCGCGACGGCTCCCTCACCGTCGCCCAGCCCAAGCAGGAAACCGACACGCTCTTCGGCTCCATCATCGACCCCATCAACCGCATCTTCGTCGCCATCGCCGTCGTCGTTCTCATCACCAGCGGCATCGGCATCATGCTCGCCCTCTACAACAGCATGGAACAACGCCGCCGCCAGATCGCCGTCCTCCGCGTCCTCGGCGCCAGCGCCTCGCGCATCTTCAACCTCGTCATCACCGAATGCGCCGTCATCGGCGTCGCCGGCGCACTGCTAGGCACCGCCATCACCCTCCTAGGCACGCGCCTCGCCGCTTTCACCATCATGACCCGCTACGGCGTCGTCATCGAGCCCACCCTCTCGCCCATCATCATCATCTACCTCATCGTCGCAACCATCCTTCTCGCCATCCTCGCCGGCCTCATCCCCGCCATCATGGCCTACCGCACCAGCGTCGCCCGCAGCTTGCGACCAACTGCCTGATGGTGGCACAGGCTTTTAGCCTGTGCGCATTCGGGCGTTTGACCCTCTCCCTCCGTGCCTTCGTGCCCCCGTGCCTTCGTGCCTCCTCATACCATCCCCCATGCGCATCTTCTGGGCCCTCATCGCTCTGCTCGTCCTGCTCGCCGCCGGCGCATTGTTCTACACATCGAAAGTACCAGCACGCACCCCTGCCCCTGCGCAAGTTCCTGCAACCGCAACACAGCCGGCATCAAACCCATCGACTGATATCGCGCCTCCAGTCGCAACCACCCCAGCCCCCGCGCCCGCGACTCCCGCCCCAACACCCGCTCCCCAGCCCACCCCCGCCGATCTCGCCGCTGCTGCCGACGCGGAGCAAGCCATCCTCGACACCATCGCCGCCAAACACAGCGGCCCGCAACACGCTGCGAAAACCACACGCCCCACGATCGAATCGCCCTCCACATCGCCATCAACCGACGCAACCAAAACCGCAGCAACACCAAGCGACGCCACACCTGCCAACACCACCCCGCCCACGCGCGCCCCCGCCAAGCTGGGCGAATACACCGTCACCGCCGCCACCTTCCGCAATCGCGACGACGGCGCACTCGTTGTCGACGAAAAATACATCATCCGCGGCGAAGGCACGCCTGAAAAACCCTACGTCGTCTCCTGGGAAATGCTCGTCGCCAGCGAAGGTGACTTCGACCCCAGCAAAGGCAAGAACACCATCCCCGAACGCGTCGCCATGCTCCACGGCAAAACCGTCAGCATCACCGGCTACGTCGCGTTTCCCCTCATGACCCCCAAGCCCACCGAGCTCCTCATGATGCTCAACCAGTGGGACGGCTGCTGCATGGGCGTGCCCCCCACGCCCTACGACGCCATCGAAGTCAAAATCAACAAACCCGTCACAGGCGACGCACGCTTCGCCATCAACGGCACCGTCCGCGGCATCTTCAAAGTCGAGCCCTACGTGACAAAAACGCCCACCGTCAGTTGGCTCAACGGCCTCTACCTTATGGAAAGCGCCGACTTCGCCCCCGCCGACATCGGCGCCGGCGCCGGCAGCTAACCAACGAACCCAAGCGCCAGTGAGGGACACCAATCGCACGCACGCTCAACCATGCGCTCGGTTCTCAATCATCATGTCTGCACGCCTCCTGAGTCACCCCTGCCCAAGAGCGGCCCATGATCTACGAACCACCCAAAGGCACCACCGTTCGCTTCAAGTTCAAACACGCCGATCCCGCAGTGGTGAAGAAACTGAAGTTGCGTCACGAGCAGTTCGCGGGCAACGTGCTCAAGCTCAGCGACCACCGTTGGCCGACGATCCTCGAAGCGATCGCGAAGAAATCCATCTCGCTGCAAGTTCAATGGTTTCATGAGCCAGACCCGCCTGAAAGCGAGTGGTTTGGCATCTACACGCCTGTCGAGTTTGTCCCCGCAAAACGTCCACCCAAGCACGCGTCACTCGGCTACATCCATCGCGACCTTCGGACTGTTGCCAGTGCGCGATGGGTCACCGTCGTCAACGCCGCGAAGTTGAAGGGACTTTCATTTTTACCGCTCGACGAGCCGTCGCCTTCGAGCGTGGAGCAATGGCATGAGATATTCGCCACGACACCGCTCGGTCGCGGCATTGATCACCCGTTGCTGGATCGAAAGCGGTTTGATCGAGGTGTCCTGAAGGAAGTCACGCTGCGAGACTTTGCGACAGTGAGGCACGGCGAGCACCGCTTTGAGATCGCGATGATTCGGCCGGGCGTGCAGTACGCCGACAAGGTTTTCGCTGCGTTGTTGCAGCACAGTTGTACACGCGACACCCAGTTCTTCGCGGGAGACTCCACGTTTGGCGCTTGCTTCGCGACGGAGTACGCGCCTGCGGTGGACTTCGCATACACGGGCTGGACTCAGTACAAGTCAGATGTCACGGACTCACCCCCGCGCCATCGCAACTTATGTTGTTCGCGTCGTGCGCGTGAAGTCCTGCTGGCGGCGAAGCTGTTGAAACCGCGTGATTTCGTAGCGATCAAGCTGATTTCAGCGGATGCTGCGCAGGGCACGGTGTGGGATCGCGAGCTTTCGACCCCGTTACCGCCACCCGCGTACACGCCAGCCGAAGCCGCAGCCGAGCGCACGCGCAGGCTCGCCGCGCACGCCGCTTGGCCCGCTGGTGTTGCTCGCCGCGCGCCCAAGACCACCGAGTCGATGATCGACCTGCTTCAAAGCAGCGCCAAACAACACGAATGGAAGCCCGTGCAAGCGACGTCCCTCTTCAAGAAAGTGGCGAAGAACAAACTGCACAGCCTGCTACCCGCCAACTGGCTCGCACTGCTGCCACATGTCCCTGCGAAGATCGCTGACCAATCCGACGGTTCCCCCGTGCCCTCGTGCGAAATCGCAACGCCCGCTTGGAACACAACGACAGCCGACGAGAACTCCCGCAGCGCAGCGAGTCGACCGTCCACCCGCGATCTCATTCTCGCCGAATCAGTAGTCGGCGACTGGTTCAGCGTGCGCCTCACCAACGACAAACCACCGCGGGACGCAAAAGTCACGCACTGGGATCACGAAACCCTGACCGCCGTGCAGACATGGCCCACCGTCATCGCCTTCGCACACGTTCTCATGCTCTCCGCCGAACACGCCGCCAAGCGCCGCACATAAATCACTCGCCACGTTTTTCTTGATCAACCCACGTCGGCAAAGCACGGCACCACTCGTGCCAACGAGCCCTCGCTCGCACACACACGGTCACCCCGCACGCCCACCCACCC